>ONGI01000096.1:5220-8597 GCA_900317315.1 uncultured Eubacteriales bacterium | reverse complement strand
TTATGAGTAAGAGCCAAGCCCCTGTTTTTATATCATTGTTTGATGATCGGTTTATCAAAAAAGCATGATCGACTGGACTTCGGAGACGATGCTTGCGACCTTGGAATACAAACCGGGGGTGCCGCTGAACAACGGGCGCACCTGCACCGAATAGAGGGTGCCTTGGTTCGCGTTCGTCAAGACGATCTCATTCTCATCGGTGGTGACGCTGCGCCAGGAAGCAGACGACGCCGATTTGAAATAAACCGTGTACTGCGTCGCCCCGGTGACCGGAGCCCATTCGGCCAGGATGCTCTTGGACGAGGTTTGATTGGAGAGGCTGACCTCCGTTTGGAACTGCGGCACATAGGTGATCTTGCTCACAGCGGAAAACGGATTGCTCAGACTGTTGAGCGCACGGAGCTGGAAGGAATAATTCACGCCCGGCGTGAGCTCCATAAACAGATAGCCGGTGTCGAGCAGCGGATAGTAGTTGCTGTAGGCGATATCGGACGACCATTGCGTTTCGCTCGCACGCCGGAAATAGACGATATAATGCGAGGCGCCGCTCACCGCCGTCCATTTGCCCCGAATACCGTTGTACTTGTTGCTGAGGCTCAGGGATGGCGCCGCGGAAGCGGCGGAGACCACACCGGTCGAAACGACCGCGATCGTGATCACACTGACGACAAGCACAAAGGCAAGAAGCACAGAAATAATGGCACGAAATTTTCTCATTGTGTGGACCTCCCTACAAATAATTTACACAATCGTAATCTTTCTGTTACCGTTATATCCTTTTTGTCAAAATCTGTCAACTATAATTCTCGAAAAATTAAATTATCGAATAATTTTCAGAATTCTGTCACATTTGTCATCTTTTTATTGCACCGGAACCACCGCAAAAAACACCAAATCCTCCTCACCGGTATTCATCAGGCTGTGCGCGTGTCCCTTTGGACAGTAGGTGCAGTCTCCCGGCTTGAGCGGACAGAGCGTGCCGTCGTCGTCCACGGTGCCGTGACCGCTGAGAATATAGATGATCTCGCTGTCGTCCTCGTGGGTATGCCTGCCGATGGTCGCACCCGGCGGCAGCGTGCCGCGCAGAATCTTGTTGAGACCGTCAAAGTGAATCGCGGCGATAAATTCCCCTTCGCCGCCCTTGAAGTGCGGCAGCACCTCGGGAGTTTCGTTGATTAAATCATAAACCATATGTTCCTCCTGTTGTTACTTTTATAACATGCATAAAAATCCTCTGCTTCACCGATATTTTATCATACTAATCGCCAAATTGCAACGCGTGCCGCCAAAATCTCGCCTAAATGTCTTGCTATTTTTTTCGATTTCATATATAATGATGGTTAGCTGAATATTAAGCTTATCAAGAGTGACGGAGGGACAGGCCCTGAGAAGTCCGGCAACCTGCATTGCAAGGTGCTAAATCCTGCGGTTTTACCGGAAGATGAGTAGAAACACGCCTTTCGGTCGAAGGGCGTTATTTTTTTGCAAGGAGAAAAAGGTTATGGCGAAATTTTTATTTACATCCGAATCTGTGACCGAGGGACATCCCGACAAGGTCTGTGACAAAATATCCGACGCGGTCCTCGACAGCATTCTCGCGCAGGACAGCAAAGCGCATGTTGCCTGCGAAACGACCGTCACCACCGGCGTTGTGCACATCATGGGCGAAATCTCCACCACCGCGCAGGTGGACGTCACCGCCGTGGCGCGCAGGGTGATCGAGGACATCGGCTACACCGACCCCCACTACGGCTTTGACGCCGCAAGCTGCGCCGTGCTGACCTCGCTCGACCGCCAGTCGGCGGATATCGCCATGGGCGTGAACGAGAGCTTTGAGCACAAGGACGGCGAAACCGACGTCAACAACCTCATCGGCGCCGGCGACCAGGGCATGATGTTCGGCTACGCCTGCAACGAAACGCCCGAGCTGATGCCGCTGCCGATCTCGCTGGCGCACAAGCTCGCCAAGCAGCTCACCAAGGTGCGCAAGGACGGCACGCTGCGCTATCTGCGTCCCGACGGCAAAACGCAGGTGACCGTGGAGTATGAGGACGGCAAGGCAGTGCGTGTGGACACGGTCGTCGTATCGACCCAGCACGACCCCGATGTGACGGGCGAGCAGATCCGCAAGGATATGATCGCGTATGTGATCGATCCCGTCATTCCGGCGGAGCTGCTCAGGGATACCAAGATTTTTGTCAATCCCACCGGCAGATTCGTCATCGGCGGCCCCGTCGGCGACGCGGGTCTGACCGGCAGAAAGATCATTGTTGACACCTACGGCGGCTTTTCCCGTCACGGCGGCGGCGCGTTCAGCGGCAAGGACCCGACAAAGGTTGACCGCAGCGCGGCATACTATGCGCGCTACATCGCCAAAAACGTGGTCGCAGCCGGCATTGCCGAAAAATGTGAGGTACAGCTCGCCTATGCCATCGGCGTAGCCAAGCCCGTTTCCGTCATGGTGGACGCGTTCGGCACCTCCCAATACAGCAACGAAGCGATCGCCGACGCGGTCAATCAGGTATTCGACTGCCGCCCCAATTCCATCATCACCCAGCTGGAGCTGCAAAAGCCGCAGTATTACGCGCTTGCCGCCTACGGTCACATGGGCAGAGAGGAACTCGGCGTGAAGTGGGAGCAAACGGACAAGGCGGAAGCGCTGCGGAAAACTCTTAATGCGTAATGATCGCACAACTGACGTTTCATAAAATAGCAAGGAGCCATCCCGGTTGCGGGATGGCTCTTATTATATGTATATGGGATTTTTCTCAAAAAGGGTACTGTGCTCTATCCGATTTCCGCTAAGGTACGCTGAATAGCGGTGACGTCCCCGACGTCGATGACGCCGTTAAAGTTCATATCGCTGCAGACACGCACCTTGTCCGCATTCTCGATATCGTACTCGGAGAGATACCGCTGCAGAACGGTCGCGTCGTTCACGGTGAGCAGCAGATCGCCGTCCACATCGCCTACGCGGAAATGTTCAACAGGCGCGAACACACCGCCGATATTGACGCCCTGCTCTTCCATGAAATACAGGGAGATCATATATACCAGCATGCCTTTTTCGGTTCGGGCAACGCCGGCTCGGATACTCGCCATCGGATAGTTGACGGGAGGCGTATCCTCAAAGCGGTACTGCTCATCCGTACCGTCCTCAAAGTGCATCTTGACCAGCATATTTTTACCGGTCATGGTGAAATCCTCGACCTCCAAGGCGGTGAGCTTTGCATGCTCGACGTACCGCATACCCTCGATCTCCGCCGTGGTGCTTCCGTAGCGGATGGAATAGGCTTTTTCGCCGGAGATTCTGCCGAACACGCCGTCCAGCTCAAAGGTCGTGACGATTTGATTGGTAAAGGTGACCATATAGGACA
>ONGI01000096.1:0-5214 GCA_900317315.1 uncultured Eubacteriales bacterium | reverse complement strand
GTGACGCTCGAGGTGCTGCCGTCGGTATAGGTCACGGTGATCTCCGCGCCGATCCAGTCCGGCAAAAAGTACTGATCGAACTCGGCGACAGGCGGCAGCTTGGTCATCGCAATAGACTTGATATTGTCCTCTCTGACGGTCACGTTATACGTCGCTTCCGCTCCCAGATAGCTGAACCGCACCTCGTTTTCTCCCACCTGCTGGGGCAGGGAGGGCGTCAGGGTGAACTTGTGACCGTCGATATACTCGTAATCAATTTGCGAGCCGGTATAGCTTTTGACGGTGCCGTCCTTAAAGTGAACGTCAAACGCCAGACCCGTTAAGTCATCGGGCATAAAATCCTCCGTTCCGCCGAAATACTCGTCGCCGTAGAGGTAGACACGCGAGGGCGCGGAGGTGATCTCAATATGATCCACAGGCGTTTCGCCGATGATAACGGGCATACGGGTCTCGCGTCCCATATAGGATACGGTAAGATAATTGTCGCCGCCCGGCGTCCACGGCTTGCTATACTGATCGCCGCCGGTCTCTACCTGATAGCCCTCAAACATTTTGTCGGCCTTCGCGGTGGCGGTTCTGCCGTCCGTGAAGCGGATGGTCACCTCATATGCCGACATATCGGGAAGATAATAATAGAAAGCAGGCTTAACGCCCTCCGGCGTAACGGATTCGCTCCAATATCCGTCGGCATTTTCGATCAGCGTCAGCGCAGCGCCTTCCTCTATCGAAACGGATGCGACGGGGTTCGGCAAAACCGTGACGGGAATAATCGCCTGCTTATCCAGATAGCTGACGGTAAAGGCATGCTCGCCGACCGTCCACGGCGTTTCCGCCTGATCGTCCGAGATTTGGATCGTGCTGCCGCCGATCTGTTCATAAATATGGGCAGTCTCGCTCGTGCCGTCCTTATAGCGGATCAAAACCTGTATCGAATAGGTGCCCTTGGGAGAATAATAGTAATACTGCCCGTCATAGGAATCGGTTGCGGGATTCCATCTTGTATTCCAATAGCCTTCAAATTCTTCGTAATATGTCCAATGAGGCGCATCGACCAGCTCGATGCTCTCAACCGTTGACGCCGTTACGGTCAGGGGGATATACGCCGTGCAGTCGCCGCACACAGCGCAAATACGGTTTTCCTCGTCGAGCGAGAAATTCAGCTGCTCTCCTCTGAGCGCTTCCTCTCTCTCATCATACGACGCGTCGTTTTTCCAAACCGTTTCAACGCCGTCCGACCAGGTCAGCTTTAATTCCAGACCCTCCAAATCGACGTCGTCGTAGGAAAAGCCCTCCATATAATGCGTGTTGTCGGGCATGGTCTCCACCGCGATCCCGCTGAGACTGAAGCCGTCCGAGATCGTCAGCGTATAGTCGCCAGTTGACGCGCTGTCGGCGATCACGCCGATATAATACACCTCGTTCTCCTCCAGCTCCTCGCTGATACGCACCTTGCCGTTGTAATACATAATATTGTCCAGACTGCCGCCGTAGTCGTCCAAAATTTTGACGCGCAGCATTTCCGATGCGGTTGCCGCGATAAAATACTCCTTTGTCTCCTGCGGTACAAAGCGGTAATAAACCGATTCTCCCTTTGCATTAAAGGAGCCGGTGTACTCCTTGCCCATCTCGACCGCCGCAGGCTCCCTGACCGTTACGGTGCACTGCGCCGTGTGGTTTTGATCGTCGGTCGCGGTGATGACCGTTTCGCCTGTGCCGCAGCAGGAAAGGACGACCTCATCACTGTACACATAGCGGATATCCGCCACATCGGTATCAGAGGACATATAGCTGACGCCGGAAACCAAACCGTTTTCCGGTTCGGCGACAAGCGCCAGGGTCAGATCGGTGCCGGTATAACCCGTCGCGGTTTCTCCCACTGCAAACCGGAAGCCCGTCGCCGGCACCTTGTCCGAAAGCGCACAGAGGATCGCTACGCTGCCGCCGTTTCCGCCGCCCAGCAGATCGACGTCCAGCCGATAGGTGACGCCTGCCGTGAGAAAATACTCGATGAGGAAATTGAAATCCTCGCCGTCGTCGTCATCATACGCAAGGTAATCCTGATCGCTGTTCAGGCTGGCGCGGGTATCCAGCTCCGACTGCGAAGAAAAGATGTAAGTACCGTCGCTTTCGGGCGTGAAGAAAAATGATTTCGTTTCGTTTCCGCCTATTTCAGCCGCGTAGGGTACGTTCAGCGTAAGCTGCACGTCGCCGTTCTCCAATGCGGACGCCTGCAGCGCCCCGGCAGGAACGACGGCAAACAAAACAAGCACCGAAAGCATGATCGCTATCGCTTTTTTCATAAGACATAACCTCCAAAATAGATTTTTCTTGCCTTTATTATACTAAAAGTACAGATATTTGTCAATAGCCCACCATAGAAAACATACAAAAATTCGATACAGGCGTCTCCGATTATATGGAATTTGTCCTGACAAGCGTGGTGAATATGCTATACAGCCCATAGAATCGCCCCCTTTTTGAGGGCAAAGCGTGACCGCCTGCCGCAACGTCAATCTAATTTCGATATATTTTTGAAACACAAATGAAAAATGGTATCGGACAGTAGGGGCGACCATCGGTCGCCCGCAGATAGAGCAGCATGGTTTTCCAATCCAAAATCGGTTTGACAGGACAACACGGCACGGCGGGCGAGCAATGCTCGCCCCTACTTCGGGAATATAACAAAATTAATAAATCAGATTGGCGTGATGTCGGAATATTAAAAAACTATTGACAAACCGAAAAATCCGCATATAATAAGAACAGAGGTTGTCTTCGGGGCGGAGCGAAATTCTCCACCGGTGGTGATAGTCCACGAACAGACAGTTTGTCTGCCGAGCCTGTGCAATTCAGGCACCGACGGTTACAGTCCGGATGAAAGAAGGCGCGCTTTGCGGCTGTGTTGGCAGCTATTTGTCGCGTATAAGGCTCCGTTGTACCAAGGTACGGCGGAGCTTTTTGCCGTTTTCAACCTTACTATATTTTTATCTCAGGAGGTTGTTACTGTGACAACAAAATCAACAAACAACATCAAAACCCTCGCCATCATGGCGATGCTGACCGCGCTGGCGGTCGCAGCGGATATTTTTCTGCGCATCCCGGGCATCGGCGGCTTTCTCACCTATGAGCCAAAGGACGTGATCCTGACCATCGGCGCGTTCATCTACAACCCGATCGCCGGACTGGTGATGTCGCTGGTCGTCTGTCTGGTGGAGATGGTGACCGTCAGCTCCACGGGCTTTATCGGCTTGCTGATGAACTTTTTGGCGTCCGCTGTGTTTGTGGGCGTGGCGTCGGTGATCTATCACCGCAAAAAGACGATCGCACGCGCGATCATCGGACTGGTGGCAGGCGCCGCGGCAATGACTGCCGTGATGCTGCTGTGGAACTATATCATGACGCCGATCTATATGGGCGTGCCGCGTGAGGCCGTGGTGAGCATGATCCCCACCCTGCTGCTGCCGTTCAACGCGATCAAGGCGGCGCTCAACGCCTCGCTGGTGCTGCTGCTCTACAAGCCGGTGGTGACCGCGCTGCGCAAGTCCAAGCTGATCCCCACCAGAGAGAGCAACGACAGCCCCAACAAAAAGACCAACACCGTCATCATCGTGATCGTGTCGGCGGTGGCAGTGGCGACGCTGCTGCTGGTGCTTTTGATATTTGCCAAAATCATTTGAGTATCTTGACAAAAACCGACAAGGTGCTATAATAGAATCGTTAAAAAGTTCACAGAGTAGAGACCGGCGCGTTTAAGTGTTTCACGGACGGGGAGTTGCCGTGAGAACGAAGGAGGTTCCGCGATGCCGGTTTCGCATCCCGCTGTTACTTTGGAAAGAATGTTGCGGAGCGGGCATTTTGCCTGCTCCTTTTCTTTCGGAGTGACACAGTATATTGGAGGAAAATATGTCACCCGTCAAAGCACTCAAAAACTCTTTTTTTGAATTGAAAAACCTGCGCTCGCTCGTCATTCTCGCCATGCTGCTGGCACTCTGCGTCGTGCTGGGCACGGTTGCCAACATCACCATGTTCGGCAACGCGGTCAAGCTGAACTTTACCGGTCTGCCCATGGCGATTGCCGGTGCATTGTACGGTCCCGTCGCTTCGCTGCTGGTCGGCGCACTGGCGGATATTATCGCGATTATGCTGGTACCGAACGGCTCGTTTTTTCCGGGCATTACCCTATGCGCCGCAATGACGGCGGCAACCTACGGTTTCTTTCTGTATAAAAACCAAATCACGCTGCCGCGCATCATCGGCGCATGGGTCGTCAAGGCGCTGATTTCGGAAACCTTTTTGAAAGCCTATTGGCTCTATTTTATGTACGGCGGCGACTACTTTGGCTATTGGCTGTTCTGGCGGCTGATTCAGCAGGCGATTTTGTGCGTGCCTGAAATCCTGCTGATTTTCATTGTGGGACGCCTCGCCGTCAACGCGCACAAGCGGTTGGAGAGCGGTTACCACTGACGTTTTGCACTATCAGGCGTTGCCAATTACGGTAACTGCTGCCTATACTTCCGGTCGCACACATGGGTGCGACCCTACACAGTTTATTATAATAGCATCTAAACCAAACAAAAACATCACCCTTGCCAAAAACAAAGGTGATGTTATTTTTTTAATCAAAATTACCGCAAACGCAGTCAGCCGTTTATCAACTAACGCAACGTTCCGACGCGCCGTTTATGAAACGTTTAATTCAGAGCCATGGCTCCAAAGACGCCCTGCCCACCGCGGCAGCGGTCGCCGAAAATGACTGCGTCATTTGGCGAATTCGGCGGCGCGGCTTTCGCGGATGATGTTGACCTTGATTTGTCCGGGATATTCCAGCTCGTTCTCGATCTTCTTGCAGATCTCACGGGCAAGCGGGATCATGCGCTCGTCCTTGACGACCTCGGGCTTGACCATGACGCGTACCTCACGGCCTGCCTGAATGGCGTAGCAGTTGTCAACACCCGGGAAGGAGGAAGCGACCTCCTCCAGCTTTTGGAGACGCTTGATGTAATTTTCGACGTTCTCGCGTCTTGCGCCGGGACGCGCTGCGGAAAGAGCGTCGGCTGCCTGCACCAGGATCGCCGTGATGGACTTTGCCTCCACATCGCCGTGGTGCGCGTGGATCGCGTGGATGACCGCGTCGCTCTCCTTGTATTTTCTGGCGAGATCAACACCGATCTGGATGTGCGTTCCCTCGACCTCGTGGTCGATCGACTTGCCGAT
>ONGI01000092.1 GCA_900317315.1 uncultured Eubacteriales bacterium | reverse complement strand
TGGAGCGTCTGTTCCTTGCGATCGTCGTCGAGGCATACGACGAAGAAAAGCTCGACGAAAAGGACACCCGTGTGGTCATGCACCTGCATCCGGCGCTGGCGCCGTTCAAGGCTGCGGTGCTGCCGCTGAGCAAAAAGCTGAGCGCACAGGCAGGCGAGGTCGCCGACATGCTGAGCAAGGACTTTATGACCGACTTTGACGAGACCGGCTCCATCGGCAAGCGCTACCGCCGTCAGGACGAGATCGGCACGCCGTTCTGCATCACCTACGACTTTGATTCCGCAGACGACGGCTGCGTGACCGTCCGCGACCGCGACACCATGCAGCAGGAGCGCGTCAGGATCGACGAGCTCAACGCATACATCGCGGAAAAGATCAAGCTTTGACCGCCGAAAATGTAACCGCTTTTTATAGGAGGCTTCTCTGTGCAGGGGAGCCTTCTTTTTTTGAATTTGGAATTTGGAATTTGGAATTTGGAATGAAGGGTCGCTTCGCTCCGAATTTGTAATGCCGTGTACGAACGTCAAAGGTCGATTGCAGGGGCGACCGGCTCATAAAATTATGATTTTGAGTTTGGAATAATAATGCGAAATTCTTAATGCGTAATAAATCGGCACAGAGTAAGCATTTCCATTTATATCCCACTATCCTTGCCCCCGTAGGGGCGAACCCATGTGTTCGCCCGAGGACGGTTTCCACACAAAAAACGCTTCCCTTGCACGCCGACATTTCCACACCGCCCGCAGATAGGACGCCGACGTTTTCCGCGAAAAAACGGCATGACAGAAAACCAATGCATCATGTCCGGATGTGTGCCAACCATTTCCATAAAAGAATACCGTCGGAGTCGTGCCAAAGCCTTCTCCCGAGGAGAAGGTGGCACACTGCCTGTGATGGCGGTGATCTTATTGTATTAGGTTAGAAACAGATGATGTTTTGGATTTATCAAGCGTCGGCGGCAGTGTGACGGAAGAGGGCAAGCGAACCTGTCCTTATGCTGACCGTCCGATTTTGGAAGCGCTTCGCTTGCCCTCTTCCGTCACGGCACCGCATGACTTGTTGTTTGTTATTGGTTTGGTTTTATCACAAAATGCGGCAATTCAGATAGTATTCTGCTCAGGTGCCGCGCCACCTTCCCCTCGGGGGAAGGCTTTCACATCGTCAAACGTTCTCTGTACAGCAAAACGTTTCCTTATAACGATAAACCTGTTCGCCCGAGGACGGTTTCCGCACCACAAAACGCTTCCCTTGCACGCCGACATTTCCACACCCCACCGCGTCGCAGGGGCGACCATTGTCGCCCGCAGACAGGACGCCGGTGTTTTCCTACCCGGGCGCACACACGGGTGCGCACCTACACGGAAAGGAGAGGCATAGAGAGTGAATGTGTAGCGCGGCGGTGCAAATCGGAGCGCAGCGACCCTTCATTCCACATGCTTTACGCTCCGTTCATGAAATCGAGCGTGTCGATTTCGTCCAGATCAAACTGCTCCACCAGCGTTTGCCGCTTGGGCTTGCCGCGGTTGCGGTACTTGCCGGATAGGATCTTGCGCAGGTTGTCGGGCTTTAGGATCCATGTGAGCGAACAGCCGCGCCATACGCCGCTGCGTCCCGACAGGAAGTCGGATTCTGCCGCCATGCGAAAGACCTCCTCCAGTCTTTTGGGTGCGATCAACCGTTCCGCATACGCCAAAGCCTGCGAAAGTCCCTCCGTCAGCTCCCCTTCGGGCGGTAAGCTGCTGCAAATCGTATTGAAGGAAGAAAGATAATCATAACAGCGAAGCGGAAAAACCGGTCGCTTCACGGTTCTGTCCCGAAACGGGATGATCTTTTCCTGTTCCGCTTCCGTTTGCCCGGATGCGTTTTGATTCGACTCGGCTTGATTCGACTCGGCTTGACTGGACTCGACTTGACTCAACTCGGCTTGACTGGACTCGACTTGACTGGACTCGACTTGACTATACTTGACTTGACTATACTGCGGTTCCGTTTTGGTTCCGTTTTGGTTCCGCTCCGTTTCCGGCTGAGGCGCGCGGACATAGCACTTGTCCTCGAGCCGCAGCTGCGCCAGCTCCGCCTTGTGGACTGTCGGGTTGTAGCGGTCCTTTTTGATCGTGTTGTGGATGTACCAGTGCACCACGGCGAGCACGCCCGATGCGAACCGGATCACATAGCCGCGCCGTTCCAGCGTTTCAAGGTCGTTCTCGCCGCAGCCGGTCAGGTTCGTGTAAATGTAGGGATTGCCGATGAAGCCGTCGTCGTCCGCGCTCAGGCAAAAATAAAAATAGAGCAGCTGGGTGGTATGCTCCATCGACTGAAAATTATAAGAACCGGTTATATCATTCGAAATCATGCGTCTGCGCGCCATTTTTGTCACCTCTCGTTTTTTGGGCAAAAAGCCCCTCTACTATACCCGAAAAATCGCCCGAAATTGCATGAAAGTATGCAATTTCGGGCAGAGAAGATTTATCACATTTTTTAAGCTTGTGAGAGGTCACAAAGCAGCAGTACAGGTCACGCCGTTGGTTGTGGAAAACGACGAAGTTAACGGATTTGAAATGTGGGATTTGGAATGGCAGGTCGCTGCGCTTCGATTTGCACTGCCGCGCTACGCATCACGCATCACAACGCCACATCCCAAAACAAAAAACCGATGCAGGTTTTTCACTGCATCGGCTTTTATGAACAATTACTTTTACGATAGTGCGAAAGAATTACCAGCGGTCGTTCAGGTTGGCTTTGGTGGATTCCTCAGACTTGGATTGCTTTCTGCTGTGCATCAGCAGGATGAACGCAACCACGCCGAGAGCCGCTGCTGCAAGGAGCAGCCAGAGCCAAATGCTGGGGCTCTTTTTCATGTCGGATGTCTGCGAAGAAGAATCTGCGGCATCCTCCAGCGCCTTTGCCGTTACCGCGTTCGCCTTTGTGGGCGCAACAGTGGTTGCCGGAGTGGTGGGAGCGGTAGTGGTGATCTTGTTGCCGGAAGCTCCGAACAGCGCCGCTCTGGTGGCAGCCTGTGTCGGCGCCTCGGTGGGATCCTCGACCGGCTCAAAGACAGCCACGGGTGTGTTGTCCTCCGGAACGGGGATCTCATTGGCGACCGCTTCGGTCTCCGCCTCTGTCTCTTCCTCCGTAGCCTCCGTCACTGCTTCGGTCTCGGGCTCTGTTTCAGGCTCGGTCTCCGGTGCAGCTTCGGTCACAGCCTCGGTCTCGGGTTCCGTGGCAGGCGTCGTCTCCGGCTCGGTCGGCTCGGTGACGACCTCAGCCAGCGGCTCCACATCGGGTGTGATGGGAGAAACAAGCTCGGTGCCTACGGGCGGGAGCACGCTCTCGACCGCGTCGTCGCTGTAGAGCTTTTCAAAGGTCGCGGCGTCAACAGAACCTGTTGCCGTCAGACCGTTTGCCGTCTGGAAGTTGCGGACAGCCTCTTCGGTGAAGTCACCGTAGAAGCCGGAGCTTTCCAGTCCGAAGTAGCCCAGCTCTGCGAGCTTATCCTGAATGGAAGTGACGATGTCGCTGAAATCACCGCTCTGCGCCACAACAACGGGAGCAGCCTTGGGAGCGTCGGTCGTCTCGATCTCGGTGAGCTCGGGCTCGGCAGGCGCTTCGGTGGGTTCTTCGGTGGGCGCCTCGGTCGGCGCCTCGGTGGGCTCAGGCTCCGTGGCAGGCTCGGTCGCTTCTTCCGCCTTGGCAGCAACGGGTGCGCTGTCGGCGTAGAGGACCTCTCTGTCAGCACCGGCGATGCCGTCAACGGTCAGACCGGCGTTCTGCTGGAACGCTCTGAACGCGGCGTCGGTCATGTCGCCGAAGTCGCCGTCGATGGGACCGTTGTAGTAGCCCAGCTCCGTCAGACGGGTCTGGATCTTGACGACCTCATCGCCGTTGGAGCCCTTGCTCCAGCTGGTGGGCTGGCTCTTGCCGCTCGAGGAGCCGGAGCTGCTCTGCTTTGAATCGCTTGAATCGCTTGCAGTTGCCGAGGTGTCGGAGGGCGTTGTGCCCGAATGACCCTTGGAGTCAAAGTAATAGGTGACGCCGTCGATGGTTCTGGACGTGTCCACTATATACTCGCCGTTTTCGTAATAGTAGTAGTTGCCGTTGAAGCTTTCCCAGCCCTCGTCGGGATAGGTAACGGCTGTCAGCTTGAACCAGCAGTCCCAGTTGTTGTAGCCGTTCTCGCCGATTTGCTGGTAGCAAACGCCGTAGTCACTGCCGCGTGCGTCAACCTCCATACCGTCCTCGATATAGACGCCGACGTGGTTGGGTCGTGAAAGACCGAGACCGTGCACCCTCGGGATACCGTCGGACACATAACCCCAATCTCTGCCGTTTGCCTGCGCGTCGTCGCGCATGTTGAGCCTGTCGCCGCCGCAATAGGACCAAATCAAGCCTGAGCAGTCAACAGCGCCCGGGGAGGTGCCTCCCCAAACATAGCTCCATCCCTCGTAGTACGCGTTAAGCGCATACTCAGCCAATCCGGCACCCGTACCGGACGCGCCCGCGGAAAGACTGCCGCCGACCACGCCGACACCGGCCACCGTCACTGTGCTGAGTGCTACAGCGACGAGCTTCTTCATCCTGTTCATTGCTATTACCTCCAATTTTCAACAAGTTTTTATTAGTCTGTAACCGGATAATGTTACATGGGAACTGTCGCTTTTTAACAATTTTGTAACAATTATACCATCTTTATCTCAAAACGTCAACCCTTTGGCGGTATCTTTTTGGAAAAATACCAAATTCGGTTAAAATGCTTAACTTACGGATTACGCCAAAGTTTTATTTTGAGAACTTTGGTTACACTTTCGTAAATATTTGTTGCTCTATTTTTCCGCAGGAGAATTGTGGCGCCGGTGGGCGCTTTCGGCGGCTTTGGACAGTAGCATATAAAGATAACGTATCATTAACGCCGCGTCAGAAAAGACCGGTAAACTTATGCTGCTCATGCTATTTATAACGCGGCTATGGCGGCAACCAATCAATCAAACGTCAGTTGCGCGGATTGCCGGCACGGCAGTGCGCGCGTTCGGCGGCTTTGGATAGCAGCATAGTTAGATAAGCTTTCATTATCGCCGCGTCAGAAAAGACCGGTAGACTTATGTTGCTAATGCTATTTATAACGCGGCTATGGTTTTTTCTCAAGATAAACACAGATTAACGCCGCGTCAGAAAAGAAAAGAGCGACTACCTTTTTATGTGTTGGGGCGAACCCGTGTGTACGTATAGACTTTTCTATAAGAGGATACCGTCAGACACCATGCCGAAAGCCTTCCCCCGAGGGGAAGGTGGCGCGGCACCTGAGCAGACTGTTATTTGTAACACTGCGTTTTGTAATGAATCAAACGCCAAATTTTCAACAAGCTTTGCGGTGCCGTGACGGAAGAGGGCAATTTGCGGTGCCGTGACGGAAGAGGGCAAGCGAACCTGTCCTTTTGCTGACCGTCCGATTCAGGAAGCGCTTCGCTTGCCCTCTTCCGTCACACTGCCGCCGACGTTTGATGAATCCAAAACATCATCTGTTTCTAACCTTTTACAGTAAGATTACCGCCATCACAGGCAGTGTGCCACCTTCTCCTCGGGAGAAGGCTTCGGCACAGCGCCCAACGATATTCTCTTATGGAAACGCCGGACATTTCCGTTTATATCGCATTATCCTTGACCCCGTAGGGGCGAACCCACGTGTTCGCCCGACCATATTGTCCTGTCCAACCGTTTTTATCAAGAAAA
>ONGI01000056.1 GCA_900317315.1 uncultured Eubacteriales bacterium | reverse complement strand
CGGTGTCTGCACAGTACCGTGCACCGTCACCAGCTCGCCGCGCCGCGCCTTGTTTTCGGTTTTTATCAGATTGAACATAATTCCTCCGTAGAATTAAATCGCTGTTCTGTATGTGGTTTGCATCGGTGTTATCTTCTAAACATCGCGTATCCGGTGCTTACGGGACGCAGGATATCAATGAAGATTACCCTCTATTGTTTTTCAAATCCTTTTATCCAATCCAGTATATTTTCGTAGCCTGCATTTCCCGAAGCAACGTCAAGTCCGAGACGGATCACGTCGTCATCGGACGGAGAAATATGGATTCCGTTCATCTCCAAGAACGCCAGCATGACATACATGCCGATCCGTTTGTTTCCGTCGATAAAAGCGTGGTTAGAGATAAGCGAAAAACCCAGCTTCGCTGCTTTTTCTTCCTTTGAAGGAAATAATTCTATTCCGTCAAATGTCTGATATGCAGATTCAAGCGCACTTTCCGGCAGTCCGTAATCCCTTACACCGGCGTCGCCGCCTGTTTCCTGCGCGATCAGCCGATGCAAGAGCAGCACTTTTTCTTGGCTGAATTTTATCATTTTGCCAGCTCCTCAAATGCTTTGTGATATTTTTCGAGGATATGCTTGGAAACCAGCTTGAATTTTTCTTCGTCATATTCGCTGTCCGACAGGCTCAGCATATACTCAATGACATATCCTAAATGTTCCTCGGGAATAATATCAATAATACTTTTAGCGTAATCTCTTTCACTCATAAAACAATCCTCCGTTCGGTTAATAAAAGAAACAAGCGTCCCCAAAACTAAAAAACCGATACCTCTCCTCAACCGCGATCTTATACGCGTTCATCACGTTGTCATAGCCGGCAAACGCCGACACCAGCATGATCAGCGTGCTTTCGGGGAGGTGGAAGTTTGTCACCAGCCCGTCGAGCACCTTGAATGGATAGCCGGGATAGATGAAAATATCGGTATAGCCCTCGCAGGGCTTGACGGCGCCGTACTGCGTCGCCACGCTCTCGAGCGTGCGGCAGGAGGTGGTGCCGACAGCGATCACACGGCCGCCGTTTTGCTTGGTCTCGTTGATCAGACGCGCGGTTTCGGCAGGGATCTCATAGTGCTCGCTGTGCATTTTATGACGGGTCACGTCGTCGACCTTGACAGGGCGGAAGGTGCCGAGCCCGACGTGCAGGGTCACATAGGCGATCTTGACGCCCTTTTGACGGATCCTGTCCATCAGCTCCTCGGTAAAATGCAGTCCGGCGGTCGGCGCGGCGGCGGAACCCAGTTCGTGGCTGTAAACGGTCTGATAGCGCTCCTTGTCCTGCAATTCGGCGGTGATATAGGGCGGCAGCGGCATTTGCCCGATTTTGTCGAGCGTTGCAAAAAAGCTCTCGTCGCAGTCAAAGTCCACCACGCGGTTGCCGTCGTCCATGACCTCCGCGACCTTGGCGCGCAGCAGTCCGTCGCCAAAGGTGAAGCTTGCGCCCTCACGCGCCTTTTTGCCGGGCTTGCAGAGGGTTTCCCAGCGGTTGCCGCTGATTTGCTTTAGCAGCAGAAATTCCACGCGCGCGCCGGTTCCGTCCTTGACGCCGAAAATACGCGCAGGCAACACGCGCGAATCGTTGGCGACAATCAAGTCTCCCTCGCGCAAATAGTCGATAATATCATAAAAATGGCGGTGCTCCACGCTGCCGTCGCGGCGGTCGAGCACCAGCAGACGCGAGCTGTCGCGCGGCTCCACGGGCGTCTGCGCAATCAGCTCCTTTGGCAGTTCGTAATAAAAATCACTCGTTTTCATAATTAATCCTTTCCGTAATCACGACAGCGGTTACAAAATTGACATACAATTCGTAAAATAATTGACAATAAACAATTGAAATGGTATAGTATATAGTAGGGTAATTTGGAAATCACTCTATATTTTGCGGTTGCAGCGGTGTTCGCACTCGCTCTATTATCATAGACTATTTTTTGACAAATGGCAACCGTTTTTTAAAATTTGTTTCAATCGGAGGAATCAACAGTGAGAAAGTATAAAGTCGGAATCATCGGAGCTACCGGTATGGTGGGTCAGCGCTTTGCGCTCCTGCTCGAAAATCATCCGTGGTTTGAGGTAACAGCATTGGCGGCAAGCGCCAGAAGTGCCGGCAAACCCTACGGAGAGGTTGTGGACGGCAGATGGCACATGACCGCCGCTCTCCCCGAAAAGTACAAGGATATGGTTATTCTCGACGCCGACAACGTGGAGGAGGTCGCCTCCAAGGTTGACTTCTGCTTCTGCGCCGTCAATATGAAGAAGGACGAAATCCGCGCTCTGGAGGAGCGTTACGCCAAGGCGGAATGCCCCATCGTTTCCAACAATTCGGCTCACCGTTTTACTCCTGACGTTCCCATGGTCATTCCCGAAATCAACGCGGACCACATCAAGGTGATTGAGGCGCAGAGAAAGCGTCTGGGCACCAAGAGAGGCTTTGTGGCAGTCAAATCCAACTGCTCGCTGCAGAGCTATGTTCCCGCCATTCATCCCCTGAAGGCACTCGGCGTAGACAAGGTGCTCGCCTGCACCTATCAGGCGATTTCCGGCGCCGGCAAGACCTTCAAGACATGGCCTGAAATGGTCGATAACCTCATTCCGTATATCGGCGGCGAGGAGGAAAAGTCCGAGAAGGAGCCGCTCAAAATCTGGGGTCACGTTGAGGGAGACGAGATTGTTCTCACCGACGACATCGCCATCACCTCTCAGTGTCTGCGCGTGCCCGTTTCCGACGGTCACACCGCGGCGGTGTTCATGTCCTTTAAGGAAGGCGTCCAAAAGCCCGGCGTTGAAGAAATCATCAAGGTTTGGGAGAATTATCAGGGCAGAGCACAGGAGCTCAATCTTCCCAGCGCACCCAAGCAGTTCCTCCACTACTTTACCGAGCCTGACCGTCCGCAGATTCATTCCGAGAGAAATCTCGAGAACGGCATGGCGATTTCCGTCGGCAGACTCAGAGAAGATACGCAGTACGACTACAAATTCGTCTGCATGTCCCACAACACATTAAGAGGCGCGGCAGGCGGCGCAGTCTTGCTCGCCGAGCTGCTTTGCGCGGAAGGCTATATGGATTAAGAATCAACATCATCGGAGGCATATTATGGCTAACCACATTTTCACCGGTTCGGGCGTGGCGCTGATCACGCCCATGCATTCAGACGGTTCCGTGAACTATGAGGCTCTGGCTGACCTGCTGGAGTTTCATGTCGCAAACAAAACCGACGCAATCATCGCCTGCGGCACCACAGGCGAGGCGGCGACCCTTTCCGAAAAGGAGCACTGTGAGGTGCTGTCATTTACCGCCGAAAAAATCAACGGCAGAATCCCCGTTATCGCCGGCACCGGCAGCAACGACACCGCCTTTGCGGTCATGCTGTCCAAGGCGGCGCAGAAATACGGCGTAGACGCGCTCCTCACCGTCACACCCTATTACAACAAGACCTCGCAGGCAGGACTTGTCAAGCATTTCAACGTCATTGCCGACGCGGTCGATATCCCCATTATTCTCTACAACGTGCCCTCGCGCACCGGCTGCAACATCAAGCCCAAGACCTATGAGGAGCTTTGCAAGCACCCGAATATCGTGGCGGCAAAGGAAGCCAGCGGCGACATTTCGCAGGTCGCCCTGATCCGCTCCCTGTGCGGCGACAAGCTCGACATCTATTCCGGCAACGACGACCAGACCGTGCCGTTTATGTCGCTCGGCGCGCTGGGCGTTATCTCGGTGTTCGCTAACATCTGCCCCGAAGAAATGCACAACATCTGTCAGCTTTGTCTTGACAACGACTTTGCAGAGGCGCAGAAGCTGCATTTCCACTATATCGAGCTGATGAATATCATGTTCAGCGACGTCAACCCGATCCCCGTCAAGACCGCCATGAATCTGTTCGGCTTTGACGCGGGCGAGTGCAGACTGCCGCTTGTGCCCATGAACGTGGCGGCATACCATAACCTCAAGGATTGCCTTGCCAAGTACGATCTGCTGGATAAATATACAAAGAATTAAAACAAGGGCGGCTTTGTCCGCCCTTTCTCTATAAGATAAGGAAGTGAAGCTATGATAAAGGTTGCCATAGTCGGCTGCAACGGCAAAATGGGCGGCTTTGTGGCGCGTTCGGTTGAGGAAAGCGCCGTATGTGAGACGCTGTTCGGCGTGGACGCGTTCGGCACGAGCCGCTATGATTTTCCGGTTTACAAGAGCTTTGACGAAGCGGCGGACAAGCCCGACGTCATCGTCGATTTTTCAAATCCTGCCGCGCTGGACGGTATGCTCGGCTACGCGCTGCAAAACGCGGTGCCGTGCGTGATCTGCACCACCGGTTATTCTGCAGAGCAGGTCGCGCAGATCAAAAAGGCGAGCGAGCAGATCGCCGTGTTCTATTCGGGCAATATGTCGCTGGGCATCAACCTGCTGACGGCGCTTGCCAAGCAGGCGGCAAGGGTGCTGGGCGACAGCTTTGACATTGAGATCGTGGAAAAGCACCACAACCTGAAGGTGGACGCGCCGAGCGGCACCGCGCTGATGATAGCGGACGGCATCTCCGAGACGCTCAGCGAGGAACCGCAGTATGTCTACGACCGCCACGCCTACCGCAAAAAACGCTCCAAGAACGAGATCGGTATCCACTCCGTCAGAGGCGGCACGATCGTCGGCGAGCACGAGGTCATCTTCGCCGGTCACGACGAGGTCGTCACCCTGACCCATCAGGCGCAGAGCAAAGAGGTCTTTGCCGCAGGCGCAGTCAACGCCGCCGCATTTCTTGCGCAGCAGCCTGCCGGACTGTACGATATGACGTCGCTCTTGGCGGATAAGTTTGAATAATAGATAGATTGATAAAAAGGCTCGACGCTTGTCGGGTCTTTTCTTTTGAGGTGCCTCTATTTTTATACAGGCAAACCACTTTCACTTTGTCGTGCCGCCTTTTCCGGCATATACTGTAGTGTAGGAATAGTATCAAAATCAATGAGGTGAAAGAATGGATAACATCATTACCTTTGCTTCCGTGACGAGCGCCATGAAAGCAAAGGAGCTGCTGCGCACCCGGCAAATCGGTGCGCGTATGATCCGCACGCCCGAAAAGCTGCGCCACGGCTCCTGCGGCTACAGTCTGGTGATCCCAAAGCACTTTGACGAGGCGGCGGAGCTGATTCGCGGCAGCCGCATTCCCTACAGGGGCATTTTTGCCGATGATGCGGTTTGATTTATTTTGACAACGGCGCCACCACCTTTCCCAAGCCGCCGTCGGTCGTTCGGGCGGTCACGGAGTCGCTGCAAAGCTACGGCGCCAACCCGGGACGGAGCGGTCACAGGCTGTCGCTCCGCGCGGCGCAGACGATTTTTGACTGCCGCCAACATGCCGCCGCGCTCTTCGGTGCGGAAAGTCCCGAGAATATCATCTTGACCGACAGCTGCACCACCGCGCTCAATATCGTTCTCCACGGTCTGCTGCAAAGCGGCGATCATGTGGTTGTCTCCTCGCTGGAGCACAACGCCGTGGCGCGTCCGCTAAAGTATCTCAAACAGACGCGCGGCGTGAGCTGGTCGGTGGCGCAGGTATTTGAGAACGACGACGACCGCACGCTGCAAAGCTTCCGTCAGGCGATCAACGGCAGCACCAAGCTCATCGTCTGTACAGCGGCGTCCAATGTGTTCGGCGTGCGTCTGCCGATCGCGCGTATCGCCGCCCTGTGCCGTATTTATCATATTCTGTTTTGTGTGGACGCGGCACAGGGCGCCGGCATACTGCCGCTGAACGTCCGCGAAACGGGCATCGACTTTCTCTGCGCGGCAGGACACAAGGGGCTGTACGGTCCCATGGGAACCGGCTTGCTGGTGATCAATACCGATGTGCTGCCCGAGCCGCTGACGCAGGGCGGCACCGGCAGCCTTTCGCGCAGCTTGGAGCAGCCCGACGTGCTGCCCGACAGATATGAGAGCGGCACGCCCAATCTGCCGGGGATCGCCGGACTGAACGAGGGTATCAAATTCGTCCTCGAAAGGGGAGAGGAACGGCTTTTGCACTATGAGATGAAGCTCGCGCGACAGCTCTTCGACGGCTTGTCGCGCACGCCCGGGGTCGTTTTATACACGCAGCCGCCGACCGCCGAAACACATGTGCCGGTGGTTTCGTTCAATATAGAGGGCGCCGACTGTGAGGAGGTCGCCGCGCTGCTCGACAGCCGTTTCGGTATCGCCGTGCGTGCCGGACTCCACTGCGCACCGCTCGCGCACAAAAGCTTTGGCACAGAGGAGAGCGGAACCGTGCGCGCGGTGATGTCTGCTTATTCAAAACCTGCGCATATAACGTATTTTCTTGCTTCAATAAAGAAAATTCAAAAACTTCTTATCAAAAAGGTTGCAATTGGTAACAGAAATGTGTTAAAATAAAAAGGACGTTGATTGGGAGAGGAGGATGAACGTGGATATTTTCAATAACCTGTGGTCGATCATCAAGACGATCCAGTTCCGCGACGTGGTGGATATTCTCGCCATTGCGCTGCTGGTTTTCGGTTTATTAAAACTGATCCGCGAAACCCGCGCGGTGCAGCTGCTCAAGGGTCTGCTGCTGCTGCTGGCGGTGTATATTCTCTCCTCGCTGTTCAATCTCGTCATGCTGTCCACGCTGCTGCGTGCGTTCTTTGAGGCGTCGGTCGTCATTATCGCCGTGATTTTTCAACCGGAGATCCGTCAGGCGCTCGAACAGGTGGGCAGAACCAAAAACTGGAAAAAATATATCCGCATTTTCTCCGACTACGGCAAGAATGACGAGTGGGAAAAGGCGGTCAAAAAAGCGATCGTTGACGCAGCCGACACGGCGGTCATCTTCTCGCGTTCGCGCACCGGCGCGCTGCTGGTGTTTGAGCGTGAGACCATGCTGTCCGACATCGCCGCCACAGGTACGGTAGTCGATGCCGCCACCTCTGTGGCGCTGTTCGGCAACATCTTCTTCAACAAGGCGCCCCTGCACGACGGGGCGAGCATTATCCGCGACGGAAAGCTCTTTGCCGCCGGCTGTATCCTGCCGCTGACCTCCAACAAATATGTCGATATCAACCTCGGCACACGCCACCGCGCAGCGCTCGGCATTTCGGAACAGAGCGACGCGGTCGTGCTGGTCGTCAGCGAAGAAACAGGCGTGATCTCCCTTGCCGTCGGCGGCGAGCTGACGCGCGACTACACGCGTGAGACCCTCATCAAAAAGCTCAACGAGCTGCTGCTTGATGAGAAGCCCGAGGAGGAACCCAAGACGCGTGTGTTCCGAAAAGGGAGGAATAACAAATGAAGAAGCAATCCCTCTTTTCGCGGCTGATGCAGAACAGCTACCTTCTGTTCGCCTTTGCGCTCGTCATTTCGCTGGTCGTCTGGATTTATATGAGCTTCAATTCGCCCAGTACCGAAACGTCCTTTACGATCGGTGACGTGCCGATCCAGATCGAACTGGCGGAGGAAGCGCGTAACCTCGGTCTGCGCGTCTTTACTGCGGATGACACCACCGCGACCGTCACGGTCTCGGGTACGCGGACGGTGCTCGGACTTGTCAACGAAAATGACCTCAACGTCACCGCCGCTTCCGGCGCCGCCACCACCACGGGCAACTTTACCTTTCCCGTCACCGCCAACAAGCGTTCGTCGCGCGGCAATTATCAGATCACCGGCTGCACGCCCTCCAATATCAACGTCACCGTCGATTATTTGAAGGAATCGGAATTTGAGATCGTGGACGGCATCGTCTTTTATGTGCAGGACGGCTACTACGGTTCCTCCTCGCTGCCCTACAGCCGTGTGCTGGTTTCGGGTCCGCAGACGGAGGTCTCCAAAATCAAAAAGGTCGTCGCACGTGCGTCCATCTCCGAAAAGCTCGTCAAATCGCGCGATGTGGAAGCGGAGCTGGTGCTTCTCGACGAGGATAACAACGAGATCTCGCAGGCGTTGCTGACGCTCAGCGTTCAAAAGCTGAAGGTCACGGTCAACGTCATGCCCGAGAAAAAGGTTTCGGTCGTGCCCGACTTTATCAATAAGCCGGAGGGACTGGTGCTCACCGACAACATGATGACCGTCTCGCCGACCGAGCTGGTGTTGGCAGGACCTGCCGCCACGCTCAACAGCATTGATTCGGTCACGCTCGACCCGATCGACTTCACCAAGATCAAGAATGACAAGATCGTCTTTGAGGCGCAGGATATCATCATACCCGAGAACTGCAAGAATATCAGCAACTACGCCACGGCAAAGGTGACGCTCGATTTGAGCGGCTTCTCGCAAAAGACCTTCACGGTCGACCGGTTTGTGGTGGAGGGACTCTCGAAGGACTACACCTCCGAGATCACCACCAAGAGCATCACCGTCACCATCATCGGTCCAAAGGAGGATCTGGAGAGCATCTCCGCCTCGCAGATCACCGGCGTGATAGATACCTCCAACGCTTCCGGCAAGACCGGTTCGGTGGAGATGCCGGTAACGTTCCGCATTTCCGGCTCCAATCGTGTTTGGGCTTACGGCACGTATCAGGCGAACGTGACGATCACCAAAAAGAAATAAATAAGGGCGCCTCTGCGTAACCGAATGTTTCACAGGTGCCCATAAGCATCAAAAAACGGGAGTCCGCGAGGATTCCCGTTTTGCATATGCGGTATTATTTTACAGCCTGACCGGAATGTTCTTTTCGTGCAGGTATCGTTTCAGCTCGGGGATCGGGATCTCACCAAAGTGGAAGAGCGACGCCGCGAGCACCGCGTCCGCCTTGCCCTCGGTAAAGGCGTCGTAAAAGTGCTCCAGCGCACCGGCGCCGCCGCTGGCGATGACCGGAATGCCGACCCGTTCGCTGACCGCCCGGGTGAGCGCGAGGTCATAGCCCTTTTTTTGACCGTCCTC
>ONGI01000023.1 GCA_900317315.1 uncultured Eubacteriales bacterium | reverse complement strand
CGAGGGGACCGAGATCCCCATCGACAAGGCGGTCCGCGCGCTGACGCTGCTGGGCTATGAGCGGTTCGACGCCGTGGACGGCAGCGGACAGTTCTCGCTGCGCGGCGGCATTTTGGACTTTTTTATGCCCGACAGCGAATACCCGGTGCGCGCCGAGT
Organism: uncultured Eubacteriales bacterium; assembly: GCA_900317315.1. Lineage (GTDB taxonomy): Bacteria > Bacillota > Clostridia > Oscillospirales > Acutalibacteraceae > Ruminococcoides. The sequence continues at coordinate 17,896 of ONGI01000023.1, read as the reverse complement.
TCTGGGGCGACGAAATCTGCGATTTGAGCTATTTCGATCCGGAGACCCAGCGCCGCTTCAAAAAAGCCGGGGAGATACGCCTGACGCCCTCCACCGAAATCATCATCGGCGACCGCGCCGCGCTGGCGGACACAATCACCCGTCAGGCAGGACTTTTGCGCGGCAAGGCGGCTGCCAAGGCGCGTGAGCGGCTCTACGGCGAGGCGGAGCGGCTGCGCGGCGGCGCCACGCTCGCCAACGCCGACAAGTTCATCGGACAGCTCTATGAAAAGCCCGAATGTCTGCTCGATTATATCGCGCGCGACAGCTTGCTGTTCGTCTCCGAATTCAGCAATGTGCGCGAGCGCGGCAAGGCGACGGACTTTCAGAACGCCGAGCAGCTCAAGCAGGCGCTTGCGGACGGTGTGCTCGCCAAGGGCTTTGACCGCTACGCGCTGACCTTTGGCGAGTGCATGGAGCGGTTTACGGCGCACGGCGTCACGGTGCTCGAAAGCTTTGTACACGGCAGCATCCCGCTGCCGCTTAGCGAGGTCATCAGCTTTTCTGCCAAGCAGCTCAGCCAGTGGAACGGCTCCTACAAGCAGCTCACCGAGGATTTGCGCGGACTTTGGCTCTCCGGCAGCAGCGGCGTGGTGCTTGCAGGCACCCCAAAGGCGGCAAAGAACCTCGCCGAGAGCCTGCAAAACGACGGCTATCCGGCGGCATATACCGAGAGCCTGCCGCGTACCGAAAAGGGGCGCATCTATGTCATGCAGGGCGCGCTCAGCGCCGGCTTTGAGCTGCCTGCCGAAAAATTCTTCCTCATCAGCTACGGACAGACCGCCTACCGCCCCGACAAAAAACGCAGGCGCAAAAAAGAGGGACAGGAGATCTATAACCTCTCCGAGCTGAGTCCCGGCGATTTTGTGGTGCACAGCGTCCACGGCATCGGCGTGTTCAGCGGCATCCGCAAAATCGACACCCACGGCGTCACCAAGGATTACATCAAAATAGATTACGCCAAGGGCGACGTGCTCTATGTGCCGGTCACGCAGCTCGACATGGTTGCCAAATACATCGGCGCACAGGAGAGCGCGCACGTCCGTCTCAATCGTCTCGGCTCCGGCGACTGGCAGCGCGCCAAGGCAAAGGTCAAAACCTCGGTCAAGGACATCGCCAAGGAGCTGATCGCGCTCTATTCGGCGCGTATGAAGGCAAAGGGCTACGCCTTTTCGCGCGATAACGAGTGGCAGCGCGACTTTGAAGCAAAATTTGAATATGAAGAAACCCCCGACCAGCTCAACTGCATTCAGGAGATCAAGCGCGACATGCAGCGCTCGGCGCCGATGGACAGGCTGCTCTGCGGCGATGTGGGCTTCGGCAAAACCGAGGTGGCGCTGCGTGCGGCGTTCAAGTGCGTTTCCGACAGCAAGCAGTGCGCCCTGCTCTGCCCGACCACCATTCTCGCGTGGCAGCACTATCAGACCGTCTGCAAGCGCTTTGAGGGCTATCCGATCCGAGTGGAGTTGCTCTCGCGCTTCCGCACCGCCAAGCAGCAAAAGGAAACGCTCGAAAAGCTCAAACGCGGCGAGGTCGATATGGTCATCGGTACCCACCGTCTGGTGCAAAAGGACGTGACCTTCCGCGATTTGGGCTTGGCGATCATCGACGAGGAACAGCGCTTTGGCGTGCAGCAAAAGGAGCGCTTCAAGGAGCTTGTCAAAAATGTGGACGTCCTCACGCTCTCGGCAACGCCGATCCCGCGCACCCTGAACATGGCGATGAGCGGCTTGCGCGATATGAGCGTGCTCGAAGAAGCACCCATGAACCGCCAGCCGGTGCAGACCTATGTTTTGGAGCATGACGACGCGGTGATAAACGAGGCGATCCGGCGCGAGCTGCGGCGCGGCGGTCAGGTGTTCTATCTGCACAACAACGTGGACTCCATCAGCGGCGTCGCCAACCGCATCGTTGAGTCGATACCCGAGGCGCGCGTCGCCATCGGTCACGGCAAAATGAAGGAGCAGGAGCTCAGCGAGGTTTGGCGGCAAATGCTGGCGCAGGAGGTGGATGTGCTCGTCTGCACCACCATCATCGAAACGGGCGTCGATCTGCCGAACGCCAACACCCTGATCATCGACAACGCCGACTGCATGGGGCTCTCCCAGCTCCATCAGCTGCGCGGCAGAGTCGGCAGAAGCGCACGCCGCGCCTATGCCTACTTCACCTTCCGCCGCAGCAAGGTGCTCAGCGAGATCCAGCAAAAGCGTCTCGAAGCCATCCGCGAGTTTACCGAGTTCGGCAGCGGCTTCAAGATCGCCATGCGCGATCTGGAGCTGCGCGGCGCCGGCAACGTCATGGGCGCCCAGCAGCACGGCCACATGGAGAGCGTGGGCTACGATATGTATCTCAAGCTCCTCGGCGAAGCCGTGCGCGAGGAAAAGGGCGAGCTGCCCAAAAACGACGACCTCGACTGCCTGATTGACCTCTCCGTGGACGCCCACATTCCCGAGAGCTATGTGGAGAGCCTGACCCTGCGGCTGGACGTCTACCGCCGCATTGCGGACATTCGCAGCGTGGAGGACAGCGAGGACGTCAAGGATGAGCTGTGGGACCGCTTTGGCAGGATCCCCAAGGCGGTGCTCGGTCTGATTGACATCGCCCTGATACGCAACCGTGCGCACGCGATGGGTATCTATGAAATCAGGCAAACAGACAATGCAATCTTGCTTTTTGTCAAGGAGCTAAAGTCCCCGGCGGTCGCGGATTTGCTGATTGCGCTCAACGGAAAGGCGTCGCTCAACGCAGGCGCCAAGCCGCATGTGGCGGTCAAATGCGCACCCGGCGCCGCCGCGATTCCGGCGCTGAAGCGGATTTTTAAACTCAACGAATAAAACAGGCGGAATTTTTTGCTTTTATGCAATAAATATTTTGATAAATTATAGACAATCGCGGAAAAAATGTGTATAATGAATCCGTACGCACCCAAATATTCACATAATTTGGGCAGACAATTTCATAATAATAAGGATGGTATTGAAGCATGAAACCTACAGTAAAAATCGCTTCCTTGTTGTTGGCTGTGCTGATGCTCTTTTCGGTATGCGCGGCAGGCTGCAGCTTTCAAAAGGAATGGTCCTACAAGACGGACGCGCAGGAGCTGGCGATCGGCGTTTATCTGACTGCCATGCAGGAGGCTTATTCCGAGGCGCAGGGCTATGCGCAGAGTGTGGACGGTTACGACGCTTCCAGCGACAAGTGGCTCGATTTGGAGATCACCGACAGCGAAGGCAACAAAAAGGTTGCCAAGGACTGGATCAAAGAGACTGCGGAGCGCAGATGTCTGGAGCTGCTCGTGATGCAGCCGGAGCTTGACAAGCTCGGCGCCACCACCGACGAGGCGACCCTTACACAGCTCAAAGAAACCTATGAGACCCAGTGGAACAGCGCCGGCAAGGCAGCGCTCGAGAAGCACGGCGTTTCGATGGAGAGCTTTGTCTACTATGAGTCCAACTACTCCCGTCTGAGAGACCGGCTTTTTGACGCGCTCTACGGCGAGGGCGGCACGCAGGCGGTTCCGGCGGACGAGATCCAAAAGTATCTCACCGACAACTATGCGCGTTACGGCGTGGTGCCCGTTTCTCTTTATGAGTCCACCACCGACGAGGCAGGTACCTCCACCACCGTTGCGCTCAGCGCCGACAAGCAGAAGGAGATCACCGACGCGCTCGACGGCTATGTCAAAACAGTCAATGCCGAAAAGGACGCCAAAAAGGCAGCCGAGACCGCTTCCAAGCTGATCACCGACTACCTCACCTCCACAGGCAAGGACGAAACCCAGCTGCAAAACGTGACCCTGCCCAAGAAGGACGCCGGTATTGCCGACAAAGACTTGACAAAGGCGCTCGAATCCCTTGAGGAGGGCAAGGCTGTCACCGTCAAGACCGGTGAAGAAAACAGCCAGTCCTACTTCTATATTTTCCGTTACGACAACGAAAATCTCAAGGCGCATTATCAGGAGGATAATGTGACCGACAAGCAGGTTTTGCAGAAGATGAAGGCTGAGGACTTCAAGGCATATCTCCAAGACCTGATCGACAAGAGCAACTACGAGAAGAGCAACAGCGTTGACAAGTATCAGCCTGCCATCTTCTTCACCAAGCCGAGCGCAAACACCTCGGCGATCCCCGCGCAGTAACCACGCGGTACAATTGTGTCCCCGAAAGGAAGGTGTATGAATGAGCAAACGTTCAAGGATTATCACATCTATTTTAACGGTACTATTTGCTATTACAGCGGTAAGCGCACTGACGGTCTATGCGGAAAATATGGACGAAGGTCCCGGCGGCGGTCAGAGCGGCTATTCGGAGGAGCAGGGCAATCAGGGAGGAAATGACGGCGATTCCGGCAATCAGGGCGGCGGCAGCGACAGCGATTCCGGCAATCAAGGCGGCGGAAACGAAGGCGGTTCCGGCAGTGATTATCAACCGCAGCACGACTACGGCAATAATAACGACTACGGAAACAACTACGGGAACGACGACGATAACGACAGCAATTACAACAGCAATTACAACAGCTACAGCAACCGCAGCTCGAACAACTATGATGACGACGGCGGCAGCGATTCCTACTACGACATGGACGGCAACCGTTACAGCAATTCGAGCGACATCTATGTCGGCGGCGATCAGACCTACACACCGCCCGTGACGATCCCGGAGACAACGGCGGCGCTGTATGACACCTCAACGGCAAAGATCGACAACCAGACACTGACCGGCAACGACTGGAAGGAGATCCAGGCAAAGCTGACCGAAGCGTCCAACAACGCCAATTCCAAGGATGTTGACACCGGCGACTTTGCGTTTATTCAGAAGAACACAGAGGTCGAGGACAACGGTCACTGGATGTTGATTTTGGGCTTTGCGCTGATCATTCTGAGTGTGATCGGTTTTGTGATCCTCATTGCCCGTGCCGGCGAGCGCAAGCGCGTTCCGGCATACCGCGGCACCGGTGCCGCAGCTGCGCGCAAAGCACCGCGTTATCGCAGCGAAAAAGCGCCGGCCGCAGCTGCAGCGGACACAAAAACAGACGCGGAACCGGATGCAGACGCGGCAGCGGCTGTTGAGGCTGACGCCGACGCAGACGCAGATACGGACAAAGACGCCGACATCGACGATGATATCGACGCTGACATCGACGCCGATACCGACACAAAGCCCGAGCCTGCCAAGCCGGACAAAGCGTCCGAAAAGCCCAAAAAGAGATCCAAAAAAGGCACCCGTTACAGAAAAGATTAGCAACGTGGCAACGTGACGTTGCATCCGATCCGGCAACGTGACGTTGCATCCAATCCGCCTATTGAAGCGTTTTCTTTAAAGGAGAACGGCAGCAACGGCGTGCCGAAGCCTTGCGGCAGGACGCTCATCATCTTATGATAAAGAATGCAGTGACAGGACTTGCCCCTGTTAGGCAGCAGGAGCAGGCGTTTCGTATCCGTAACGCCTTCCGGTGAGCGAAATTTTTGCAACAGTGTGCCGAAGCCTTTCGGCAGAGGATAACGAAAATAACAAAATCTCCTGTTCCTTCGGTGATGAAGGGACAGGAGGTTTTTTGTCTGCTGATTTCTGGAGCATTTCGGGACACATCAATTGACCGCTGACAACAAAGACCGGCTCCTTCAAGCAAAGGAGCCGGTAATAGATTATTTTTGTAAAAACACAGGATCAGTCTTCTGCTTCCGCTTTTGCGGCTTCGATGACCTTTTGTGCAACGTTGGCAGGGCAGTCCTCATAGCGGACGAACGCAAACTCGTAGGAGCCGCGACCCTGGGTGATCTGACGGATAAAGGTGGCAAAGTCAGCCATCTCCGCCATGGGTACCTCCGCCTCAACGACCTGCATGCCTTTGCCGGCAGGGGACATGCCCATGACTCTGCCGCGGCGCTTGTTGACCTCGCCCATAACGTCGCCCATGTTGCTGTCGGGAACGGTCGCCTTCAGGCTGCCGATGGGCTCGAGCAGGGTCGGCATGGCGTTGGGGATACCGTTTTTATACGCTAAGCTTGCAGCGGTCTTGAAGGACATTTCGGAGGAGTCAACGGGGTGATAGGAACCGTCGTAGAGGGTCGCCTTGATGCCGACGGTCGGATAGCCTGCCAGCACGCCCTTTTTGATCGCGTCGCGCAGACCCTTTTCAACAGCCGGGAAGAAGTTCTTGGGAACCGCGCCGCCGACTACGCGCTCTGCAAATTCGAGGCTGTCGGTCTCAAACGGCTCAAACTCAATCCAAACGTCACCGAACTGACCGTGACCGCCGGACTGCTTCTTATAACGTCCCTGCGCCGAAACCTTTTTGCGGATGGTCTCACGATAAGCGATCCTGGGCTTTTGGAGCTTGGCTTCTACATTATATTTGGATTTCAGGCGCGAAATGACCACGTCGAGGTGCTGTTCGCCCAAACCGGAAATGACCATCTCGTGAGTTTCGTGATTGCTGACGAACTTGATGGTGGGGTCTTCGTCAGCCAGCTTGCCGACAGCCTGCGCCACCTTGTCCTCGTCGCCCTTCTTGGCAGGATAGATCGCCATGGAATAGCTCGAGACAGGATAGTTGATGCCGTCGAGGATCACCTTTCTCAGCGGTGAGCAGAGGGTGTCGCCGGTTTTGGTGGAGAGCAGCTTGGGAATAGCGCCGATGTCGCCTGCGCCGATATAGTCGGTGTCGGACTGCTTTTTGCCGGTCATGGTGAGCACCTTGGTGATGCGCTCGGGTGAGCCGGTGCGCATGTTGATAACGGGAACATCGGGAGAGATCTTGCCGGAGACGACCTTGACATAGGACAGTCTGCCGATGAAGGGGTCGGCAACGGTCTTAAAGACGATGGCAGCGGTGGCTGCGTTGGGGTTGACGGAGATCTCAACCGGCTCGCCGTCGAGGTCGACCGCGATCTCCTCCGCCTTGACAGCGGCAGAAGGAGCCAGCCAGGTCAGGCTGTTGAGGAACTGGTCGATCGCAAAGGTATTGTGCGCGTCGCCGCAGAATACGGGACAGATGGAGCCGTCTTTGACGCCCTGCGAAACGCCGAGAATGATCTCCTCAGGCGTGAATTCCTCACCCATGAGGAACTTGTCGAGCAGCTCCTCGCTGGTCTCGGCAACCGCTTCCTTGATCGCTTCGCGCAGACCCTCCAAACGCGCGCCCATGTCGGGAAGCGCGGTGGGCTTTACAGTGCCGTTGGCGCTGTATTCATATGCCTTGTAGTCAAACAGGTTGACGTAGGTGTTCGCGGTACCGTTCACGATATAGGGGACAACCACCGGGCACACAGAGGGACCGAAGGTGGATTTCAGGTTTTCGAATACGCGGTAAAAACGCGCGTCCTCGTCGCACAGACCGTTGACAAAGAACATCTTTGTCAGACCGGCTGCGTCGGCAGCTTCCACTGCCTTTTCGGTGCCGACATTCACACCGTCCTTGCCCGAAACGACGATCAGCGCCGAGTCGGCAGCGCGCATACCCTCGGCAACGCCGCCGGCAAAGTCAAACAGACCGGGGGTGTCGATGAGGTTGATTTTGGTGCCCTTCCATTCTATAGGTGCAACAGCGGTCATAATCGAAGCCTGGCGCTTAATTTCCTCGCTGTCAAAGTCCAGTGTGGTGTTGCCGTCGGCAATCTTGCCCAGTCTGTCGCTCGCCTTGGCGAGATACAAAATGGATTCCGCTACGGAGGTCTTGCCGCAGCCGCTGTGACCTGCCAGCGCGATGTTCAGAATCTTTTTCGCGTCGTATTGTTTCAAAGAAAAAACTCCCTTCAAAAAGTATTATTTTTCAATACTTCTAAATATATAAAATGTCACTCGATTATTATAACATATTTGTACACAATTAACAATGCGGTTTTGCTAAAATTGAAAATTTTTGCTTTTTGAACAATTGATTACTCAAATGTTTGTGCAAGTTGCTGACGGATAAAAAGATTTATATTATCTTGCACAAAACTTCCTGCGTTTTTTGTGCATTATTCCGCTTGCAAAATCAACAAAAACGGACGCAAACAAGATTATGTCTGCGTCCGTCAAGTCGTCCTTTATGCAATTTTTTGTATATCAGGCAGTGCCTGAAAATCACTTCACCAAATCCTCATAGATGAATTGGGCGAGCTCCTTGCGCTGGGCTTCCATGTCGGTGACAAGGATGCAGGAGCCGACGACCTCATAGGATTCGTCGCCGGGGCCGTTGTAGTACCAAAGCTTTTCGGAGGGAACATAGTTCTGCACGATGTCGTAGTCGATATAGGTCAGCGCGTTGGTGACAAGACCCATGATCTCGTCCTTTTTGAGATTGGTGGTGATCTTGGGACCGATTTCGTTCACGATCGCAATGATCTCGCTCAGACCGGCGCCCTTGAGGTCGTGGACCATCTTGGTAAGCAGTTTGCGCTGGCGTGCGGTTCTGTCCCAGTCGTCGCCGCTGATGCCGATCTCGTTGCCGTCCTCGCCGATGGTCAAGCCGCGGTTGCGCGAATACCAAAGCGCTTCCTGACCGTTGAGCTTCACCAAGCCGGGCTTGGCGGTGATGGTGGTGCGGTTGCCCTTGGACTGACCGTTTTTGTACATCTGGTAGTTGATGTAGTCGATCTCGTCCTTGGTGACCTCCATTTCGACGCCGCCGAGGGTGTCGATGATATCCTTGAAGCTGTCAAAGTCAACCACTGCGTAGCGGTCGATCTTGACGCCGAAGTTTGCCTGAATGGTTTTGATGGTCAGCGCCGCGCCGCCGAGGGAGTAGGAGGCGTTGATGCGCTCGTAGCCGTGACCCGGGATATAGACGTAGGTGTCGCGCTGGAACGAGGTCATTTTGAGCTTTTTGTGGACGTTGTCGATCGACAGCATGATAATGGTGTCGGTTCTGCCGAATTCCTCATCCAGCTTGTTGTCCTCGCCGAAGAGCATAATGTTGAGCACCTTGGAGTTTTGGAGCAGGTCGCTGGTTTTGAGCGTGACGGTGTTTCCGGTGTTGGCGGTCTGCTTGCCGGAGGCGTCGTCCTTCATGTAGGTGTAATCGCCCTCAAATTTGCGGTGCGTTTCGAGGTAGAGATTCAGTCCGACAAAGGCGGAGCCGGTGAGCAGCATGAGGATCGACAGCACCAGCGTCACAATGCGCAGTCCTCTGCCCTTTTTTTTGTAGAGCTTGCGCACCTGCTTGTTGGAGCTGATGTCCACCAAGTTCTCGTTTTTGTTTTTGTTCGCCATAAAAAGCCTCCTGAAAAGGGGTTGACAAATTCCTTTATATCTTATTTATTATAACACATTATTCTCTTAAATAATTCTGAATAAGAATATTAAGAAGTTAGCCTGACAAATTTTGACAAATAAAACGGTCAATATCTGTTTATAATTCCTTTGCTAAAAACCTATAGGCATGATTGCTGACCTGCAAGAGCGGGAGATTTTTTGAATTTGGAATCAGATTTGTAATCTGTAATCAGTTGGGAGGAAAGGTTTGCGGTTTTTTCTTTTGCACCAAAGCCTTCTCCCCTGTCACTGCAATTACGTTTCAACATCTGCAACATTTCCTTGACATCGTAGGGGAGACCCTTGCGGTCTCCCGAGGATGGTTTCCTGACAATCAAACATTTCCGTTAGCCGATGAACATCTGCCGCTGCTGCCTGACAGGGGCAAGCCCTGTCACTACAAGCACTTTTTGATGTTTGCGATGTTTCCTTGACAGTGTAGTGGCGAACCCACGTGTTCGCCAAGCCGTGTTTTCTGTCTCACCGTATATGTCACGGAAATAAATAGTTCCTATCCGGGCAAACACATGAGTTTGCCCCTACACAGAACGGAGAAGCTACAGGATAGTCGCGCAAGGCTTCCACCCGCCGTTGATGAAATTTTCCTTTCAATAAAACGCTTCAATAGGCGGACCGGATGCAACGTCACGTTGCTCACGTTGCCTGCAACTCGTCGAGCGCGAGATGATAGGAGGGCAGGAATTCCTCAAAAAAAGCCTCCGCTTCGGGCAGGTGCATGTCGTGAATGGACTGCTCGATCGCTGCGGCTGCCTGACGAAATTCGTCGTTGCCCATGCGCATTTCCTCTATGCATTTTATCAGCGCCGAAAAACGGTCGGCTGCCTTGACGAATACCTCCAGCGCGCGGTCGTCCTCCGACTGCGGCTTGAGCAGCGCCGTGTATTCCTGCCGGAGGTCGTCGGGCAGCAGGGCGAGCAGCCGGTCGGCGGCGTCGTCCTCTATCTGACGGTAGATGTCGCGGATGGCAGGGTTGGCATATTTGACGGGCGTGGGCATGTCGCCGGTGATGATCTCGGTCGTGTCGTGAAAGGTCGCCAGCAGCGCGGCGCGCTCGGGATCCAGCGTGCCGCCGAAGCGCTTGTTGTGAAGCAGTACCAGACAATGCGCAAGGATCGCCACCTGATGGCTGTGCTCACTGATGTTCTCATACTGAGTATTATTCATCAAACCCCAGCGGTTTATGTATTTCATGCGTGAGAGCATAGCATAAAAATGTGATGGTTTCATCCGTTTTTCTTCCTCAAAAAAATTGCAAATTGCATTGTGATGTGGTATAATAAAATGAATATACCATGTTTCGAAAGAATAATCAACCGCAAACGCGTTTTTTTCACCTATTTTTCACCCGGAAAGGAATCGGACCCCGCCTATGTCTTTACGATTGAACCGCCTGTCTGCTCCCAAAAACGGACGCTGGCTGCTGCTGACCGTCGGCTTGGCGCTCGCTGCGGCAACGCTGCTGTTTTTGCCGTTCATCATCTATCAAGGAGGCGTGTTTTACTATTACGGCGACTTTAACGTGCAGGAGATCCCGTTCTATCAGGAGATGCACAGTCTGGTGCATAAGGGCGAGCTGGGATGGAACCATCTCACCGACCTCGGCACTGATACCCTTGCCAGCTACAGCTTCTATCTGCTGGGCAGTCCGTTCTTTTGGCTGACCGTTCCGTTTCCCAACGAGGTGGTGCCCAACCTGATCGGACCGCTGCTGATCCTCAAATTCGGCTGTGCCGCAGGCGCCGCCTATATCTATTTGCAGCGCTATGTAAAGCAAAAATCCATGGCGGTGCTCGGCGGCCTGCTCTATGCGTTTTCCGGTTTTTCCATCTATAACGTCTTTTTCTTCCACTTTCACGAGCCGATGATCGCCTTTCCGCTGCTGCTTGCGGCGCTGGACGCCTTTTTGTATGAACAAAGGAGAGGCTTGTTCGCGGTGGCGGTCTTTGGTGCGTGTGTGGTGAATTACTACTTTTTTGTCGGTCAGGCGCTGTTTGTTGTCCTGTATTATCTGATGCTGACGCTCACCAAGACCTGCCGCTTCCGCATCAGGGAGTTTTTGCTGCTCGCCGCCGAGGTCGCCATCGGCTTTGCCGCCACGGCGTTCGTGCTGCTGCCGAGCGTTTTGGGACTTCTCGGCAATCCGCGGCTCAATGCGTTTCCGCACGGCTGGGAAGCGCTCACCTATGGCAGAGAACAAAAATACTGGCTGATCATCCTCAGCTTTCTCTTTCCTGCCGACCTGCCTGCCATGCCGGTGTTCACGCCCGATTCCAACTGCAAATGGGCTTCGGTGGCAGGCTGGCTGCCGCTGCTCGGCGTGACCGGCTTGGTCGCCTACTTGCAGCTCAAAAAGCGCGACTGGATCAAAAAGCTGATCTTGCTGCTGATGCTCTTTGCCATGGTGCCGGTGCTCAACAGCATGTTCCAGATGATGAACAGCTCCATCTATTATGCGCGCTGGTTCTATATGCTCGTGCTGCTGTTCGTCCTCGCGTCGGTGCGCGCGATAGAGGACAAGGAAGCGGACTGGGACCGCGCGATCATCTGGTCAACGGGACTCACCGCAGGTGCGGCGGCGCTGATCGGACTGATGCCGCAGCTCACGGGCGAAGAGGGACAGGAGGAGCTGAGCATCGGCGTGCAGAGCGCCTTTGAAAAATTCTGGCTCTATGTGCTGATGGCGCTGCTGAGCATTCTTGTCTTTACGCTGATCTATAAAAAATTCTGGCACAGACGCCGCTTTTCGGCGGTGATGATCGTTGCCGCGCTGGGCGTTTCGCTGTTCTCGTCGTTTTTGGTCATCGGCCACGGCGTGATGATCAGCGGCTCCACCGACAGCATCAAGGCGCACATTATCAATGCGCGCGACAAGATCCGCATCGACGATCTGGAGGATGTGCGCAGCGACTTCTTTGAGGGGATCGACAACACCGCCATGTTCTGGCAGGTGCCGAGCATCAACTGCTTCCAGAGCTCTGTTTCCACCTCGATCATGCAGTTTTATGACAAGATGGGCATCACGCGCGACGTAGCCTCACGCCCCGATTTTTCCGCCTACGGACTGCGCACGCTGGTCAGCTGCAAATACTTTTTTGACGATCTGCTCGACAGCAACGACCCCGAAAGCGACAATAGCTTTCTCGACAAGGACGGCAACACCAAAATGCCGGGCTGGAAGAAGCTGCAGACAGACAACAAATTTGATATTTATGAAAACGAAAACTATGTGCCCATGGGCTTTGCCTTTGACGCATATGTGACGCAGGAAGAATTTGAACGCGTCAAGACCGCCAACCGCACCGAAGCGGCGCTCAACGCCATGGTGCTGACGCGCGACCAAATGAAGCACTACGGCGAGATCACGGGCTACTATGACAAGGATTACAGCAAGCTTTACGGCGACAAGCCCGAGAACTTTGAGAGCGCTGTGGACAGCTACTACTACGGCGAAGGCTGGCTGAAGGAGCGCGCCAAGGTGCTGAACCAAAACGCCTGCTCCTCCTTTGCTTACACCAAGGACGGCTTTGCGGCGTCGTTTGACAACCAAAGCGGCAGGGAGACGCTGCTGTTTTTCAGCGTGCCCTACAGCGAGGGCTTTTCGGCGACGGTCAACGGCGAGGCGGCGACGGTCGAAAAGGTCACCTACGGCTTTATGGCGGTCAAGGTGCCGCAGGGCAAGAGCGAGGTGGTGTTCACCTACGCCACGCCGGGCTTTCGGCAGGGCGTGCTCATCAGCCTTTGTGCAGCGGCTGCATTTGCAGCGTATATGGTTTTGACGATCGTGTTCCGGCAGCGCCGGAAACGGAAATCCATAAAAAGTAATAAAGAAACCACTGATTCATCAAAACCGGACGGTGCGGTCGGCGCACCCGAATGAATCGGTGTTTCCAAAAAATCCGTCGACTCGAGAGGTGAGGTATAATGTTATTCGGAGACAAGATTTTGGTCTATCGGGACGAAATATTAAAGGACTTGGCGACACTTTTGGAAATTGAATCCGTTGACGGCGAGCGCAACGAGGAGTGCGAACGCGCGCTGGCGTTTATCATCAAGCGTGCGCAGGACTTCGGACTGGACTACAAGATGGTGACGGACAAGAGCGTGCATGTGCAGCTCGGCGACGGAGGCAAGCTCTGCGGCGTGCTGGCGCATGTGGACGTAGTGCCCGCGGGCAACAACTGGAGCGTCATTCCGTATGCGCTGACCGAGCGCGACGGCAGGCTCTACGGCAGGGGGATCGCCGACGACAAGGGCGCGGCGCTGCTCAATCTCTACTGCCTGCGCGTCCTCAAGGAAAACGGTGTGCAGGGCAAAAACACGCTGCGCGCGATTTTTGGTTCCGCCGAGGAAACCGGTATGCGCGACATGCAGGGCTATTTTGAAAAAATGCCGCTGCCCGACATGGCGTTCACGCCCGACAGCGACTACGGCATATGCTTTGCCGAAAAGGGCATTCTGCACCTGCGCGTCAGCACGCCTACCAATGAAGCAAAGGTGCTCTCGCAGTTCCACGCCGGCAAGGCGGTCAACGCGGTGCCCGACATGGCGTATGTGATGCTCGACTCCTCCGGCTACGACGAGCAGCTGCTCATGCGTCTGGCGGACGCGAGCAGCGGCAACTTTGAATTCAACTACACGATCGACGGACTGATGATCATCAGCCGCGGCAAGGCGGCGCATGCCTGCGAGCCGGAAAAGGGCAAGAATGCGGCGGCGCTGCTGATCGACCTCATCACCCACGCCTATGACCTGCACGAGATCGGCGCACTGGCGTCCTTTATCCACTATGCCCTCAACTGCGAGACGAACGGCAGGTCGCTCGGGTTGAAAATGAGCGACGGCGTATCGGGTCCGCTGACGGTCAATCTCGGCGTGATACACATTGAGGGACATACCGCCGAGGCATATTTTGACATCCGCTATCCGGTCACGGTCAGCGGTGAAAAGATCATCGCCCAGTTCCGGGCGGTGGCGGAATACAACGGCATGCAGGTCGAGGTCGTCCACCACGACAAGCCCTTATACTTGGAAAAGGATTCGCCGCTGATCCGCGAGCTGAGCGCGGCATATGAGAGCGTCACGGGCGAAAAGCCCACCCTGTACACCACCGGCGGCGGCACCTATGCGCGCAAGCTCGGCGGCAGGGGCGTGGCGTTCGGACCGCATTTTGCCGGCGACCCGATCAACATGCATAACGCGGACGAGAGCATGGACAAAGAGAACTTCTTTTTGCACGCGCAGATCTGTCTGGAGGCGCTCTACCGCTTGTATAATGTCGAATGATGCCGGAGCGAATAACAAATAAGAAGGTAACTATGAGTACAGAAAAACTGGTTAAGCAGCAGGCACGCGCCGCGCTGCGCGGCAATTTGAGTCAGCTCATTGCCGGAGCAGGCGTGGCGGCGGCGGTGTTTTTGCTGTGGGAATTTATTGAATATTTCGCGCTCAACGAGCTGGGGGTGCAGGACACGGAAAATATTTTGCAGTCGGATCAGTGGTTCGTCGTGCCGGTCGTCGTGGTGTTTATGGCGCTGGTGCTGTTTTCCACACCGCTGCTCAACGGCTTTTTGCGTATGGCGGCGTCGACGGCGGTGCGCGGAAAATGTGATTCGCTCGATGTGTTTTACTTTTTCAAAACGCCGATGCTGTTTTTCAAGACCGTCATCATCAATATGCTGCTCATGCTCTTGGTGACGCTTTCGTCCGCCGCGCTCAATCTCAGCGGCTGGCTGTCATGGGCATTTCCCGATTATTTTGGAGCCTCGCCGGGGCTGACGGCGGAATTTATGCTGACCGCCCTTGCAACAGTGCTCACGGTGCTGATCCGCGTCATGCTCTATATGCTCCTTGCGCACTATCCGCTCATGCGCTATGCGCTCGACGAGAATATCGGCGCCGGCGCGTGTGTGTTCGGTACGCTCGGCTTTTCGCTGCGCCGGTTCGGCAAGCTGTTCAAACTCGCGCTCAGCTTTGCCGGTTGGTTCGCGCTCTGCTTTTTTGTGGTGCCTGTCCTCTATGTGCTGCCGTATTTTGCGGTCGCGGCTGTCAATTCCGCGCGCTGGCTGCTGCAGATGGACGGCATTGGGGGAGAAGTATGATTGTTTCGCTGTGCATGATCGCCTACAACGAGGTGGAGGCGATCGACGGACTGTTCGGAGATATTGCTTTGCAGGAATATCCCCACGAAAAAATCGAGGTGGTGTTTGTGGACAGCATGTCCACCGACGGCACCTACGAAAAAATGATGAATTTTAAGAACACCGATTTCGGCTTTCGGGACGTCAAGATCGTTCGCTGCGAGAAGATGAACCAGGCGCATTCATGGAACGCCGCGCTGATGACCTTTACCGGCGACGTGGTGATCCGCGTGGACGCTCACGCGCGCATCCCGCGCAACTTTGTGTCGCGCAAC
Source organism: uncultured Eubacteriales bacterium (assembly GCA_900317315.1). Lineage (GTDB taxonomy): Bacteria > Bacillota > Clostridia > Oscillospirales > Acutalibacteraceae > Ruminococcoides. The sequence continues at coordinate 2,185 of ONGI01000023.1, read as the reverse complement.
GTCTATAATCTCAAGCAGGGCGAGAACGTGGTGGGCGGCGGCAGACCGAACATCAGCTCCAACGCGAGCTCCTGGAAGCTCACCCTGCTGGCGGCGGAGGATTCGCTCTTCGGCAGCTCCATCGCCGGTTACCGCCGTCCCTCCGCCGAAAAAGAATATATGGACAGCCTCTTTCACGCTGCCTACCGCCGCGAGGTGATTGCCGAGGTCGGCGGCTTCAACGAGGATCTGGGACGCACCGAGGACAACGAATATCACTACCGCATTCGCATGGCAGGCTACAAAATGTGCTGCTGTCCCGACATCATCTCCTATCAGCACTCGCGCAACACGCTCAAGCACATGGTCAGGCAAAAATACGGCAACGGCAAATGGATAGGGCTGACGCTCTCGGAGTGCCCGGGCTGCCTGTCTTACTTTCACTTTGCGCCGTTTTTGTTCGTGATGATGCTTGTTGCCTGCACGGTGCTCGCGTTCTACGGCACCTCGCTGCCGCTGTTGGTGCTGCTGGTGCTCTATGCGATGTTTGACTTTGTGAACTCCGTGAGCTGCTGCACGCTGAAAAACATGCAGCCGCAGTTCGCGCTGCTCCCGTTTATCTTTCCGCTGCTGCATGTCGCCTACGGCATCGGCACCATTGTGGGACTGGCGGAGATACCCTTTTGGCAGAGAAAAATCAAGAACAGCCCTGCCAAGGAGCACATCGAATTGGTCCGCCAAAAGGTTGCGGAGAATACGAGGGTCACATGGAACAACAAAGAGCTGTGAGCGGTGTGCGCTACCGGCTGATCGATTCGCTGCGCGGCTTAGCGCTGCTGAACATGGTGGCGTTTCACTTTTGTTATGACGTGTTCGTCATCTATGAGGGACAGTACGGCTGGCCGCGGCTGCCCGGCATCGTCGCGTGGGAGCGGTTTATCTGCATGACATTTATTTTGGTTTCGGGTATATCGCTCAATTTTTCGCGGCACCCCTACCGCCGCGCGCTGATCATCAACGGCTGCGGTCTGCTGATCACGTTGGTAACGGCGATCGCGATCCCCGAGGAGGCGATTTGGTTCGGCGTGCTCAACGGTATCGGCTGTTCCATGCTCATCACGCAGGCGCTGCGCCGGTGGCTTGAAAAATGCGATCCCTTTGTCGGCGCTGCGGTGTCGTTTCTGCTGTTTGCGGTATTCTACGGATTGCCCTCGCGCACGCTCGGCTTTTTCAATATCGAATGGGTGCGCCTGCCGGACGCGCTCTACGCCTTCCGTCCGCTGGCGATCATCGGGCTGCCCGACGCCGGCTTTGCGTCCTCCGACTATTTTCCGGTGCTGCCGTGGCTGTTTTTGTTTGTCTGCGGCTTCTTTCTCTGGCGCGTCATCGTCAGCCTGCGCGCCGACCGCTTTTTTGTAAGGGGCGTGCCGGTGCTGGACTTTTTGGGCAGATATTCACTCTGGATTTATATGATACATCAGCCGCTGCTCATGGGCGTTTGCTTTTTGATATACGGCAGATTTTGAGGCAATTATGGAACAACAGCTTGTCAAGTTCACTCCCGCATCGCTTCGGGAGCTGCAATTGGCGCAGCTTGATATGCTGCGCTTTTTCAAGGAATTTTGCGAAAAAAATGACATCACCTTTTATTTCATCGGCGGCGGACTCATCGGTGCGCTGCGAAACGGCGGCTTTATTCCGTGGGACGACGACATCGACGTTCTCCTGCCGCGCAGCGACTACGAGCGGCTGATCCGGCTCTGGCAGGCGCAGTATCCCGACGGGCGCTTTCGCCTGCTGGTCACGGACGGAAAAATGTTCACGGGCAACATTTTTGCCACCGTCACCGACACCGCGCACACCATGGTCAAGGCAAATCAGACCGATGTGGATATTCCGCACGGCTTGGTGATCGACGTCTTTCCGCTCGACGTTTGTCCCGACGGCAGGTTTGCGCGCAAAATGCAGTATTTTTGGACAATGCTCTACTCGCTGTTCATGGCGCAGATCGTGCCCGAGAACCACGGCGGTGTGATCGCCTTTGGCAGCCGTTTGCTGCTGGGGATTTTCCGCGGCAAAAAGATCCGCGAAAAGCTCTGGCGCTTGGGTGAAAAGCACATGAAGAAGTACCGCCGGGAGGACAATCAGTACATGACCGAGCTGTGCTCCGGACCGCACTGGATGAAGATAAAATATCCCAAGCACA
>ONGI01000090.1 GCA_900317315.1 uncultured Eubacteriales bacterium | reverse complement strand
CAGCGGCTTGACCGAGAACGACGTGGCGCCGTTGATCCACAGCAGCAGCAGCTTGCGCAGGCTGTAGCCGGAGGTTCCCTCGGCGCGCTCGCGGTGGTCGATCTCGACGTTGCAGACCTTTTTGGTGGCGCGCAGCAAAAGACCGCTCATGTAGGGATAGGGATTCTCATAGCGGAGCACCTCGTCCGCCACATAGCGCTTGCATGCGAAATAGCTCATTATTTTTAAGTCCTTCGGCTTGCTCAGCAGCCAGCGCGCCATCAGGTCGTTGACCTTGCTGCCGAAGTTGCGGAAGCCCGAATGCTGCTTGGTTTTGTATGAGGCAAAAACCAAGTCCATGTCGCCGAGCTTGTCTATCAAACGGAACATCTCGTTGGCAGGCGTCTGTCCGTCGTCGTCGAGACAGACCACAATGTCGCCCGTCAGGTAGGTAAAGCCTGCCATAATTGCCGAATGCTGTCCAAAATTGCGCGAGAGGTCGAGCCCCTTGACGCGCGGATTGAACTGCGACAGCACCGTAATGACGTCCATGACGCGGTCGGGCGAGTTGTCGTTGACCAGAATAATCTCGTAGTCATAGCCGCCGTGCGCCGTGACGGTATCGACGATTTCGTCCACCACCGCACTGATGGTATGCTCCGAACGGTAGCACGGAATCACAAAGGAAATTTTTTCCATGAATTACTCACCTTTTTTCCAATCTTCGCGCAAAATTGCCATGAATACGATGTCCTCGCCCACGCCGTCAATCATCACGTCCTGACGGAAGGTGCCCTCATAGCGGAAGCCGGCTTTTTCGTAGCTCTTAATCGCGCCGAGGTTGTCGGCAAACACGCGCAGATAGACGCGGTTCATTTGCAGCTGTTCAAACGCATAGGCGAGCGCGAGCTTGGCGGCGGCGGTGCCGATACCCTTGCCGCGGCAGTCCTCGTCGCCGATAAAGATCCCGTATTCGCACTTTTGGTTGCTGCGGTCGATGTCGCGCAGATAGACCGAGCCGACCGCCGTTTCGCCGTCATAAATCACAAACTGCGCCACCTCGCCGGTTTCGACGCGGTTGTGCAGCCAGTTGAGATGCGCCTTGCGCGTCAGCGGCGTGCGGTAGATAAAGTGTGCCATCACGGAAGGCGCGTTGCGCCATGCAATAATTCTGTCGGTATCCGCCTCTGTCACGGGACGGATGGTCACTTGTTCATTCATCATTTAACCCTTATAAAACTTGATAACCGTATCAATAATCTTGTTCAGCTCGTCCTTTTTCAGTCCGTAATACATTGGCAGACGGAGCAGACGGTCGGATTCCTTTGTTGTAAAGACGTCCTCGCCGTGGAAGCGTCCGAACTTGACGCCCGCAGGCGCCGAGTGCAGCGGAATGTAGTGGAACACCGCGAGAATATCGTTCTTTTTGAGACAGTTGATCAGCGCGGTTCGCTCCTCCAAATCCTTTGCCTTGAGATAGAACATGTGCGCGTTGTGGGTGCATTCCCCGGGAACCACCGGACGCTCGACAAAGCCGTCCTGCTCAAGCTGCTCAAACGCTTCGTAGTAGGTCTGCCACGAAGCGAGGCGGTCGCTGTTAATCTTGTCCGCTTCCTGAAGCTGCGCCCACAGATAGGCGGCGTTCATGTCGCTGGGCAAATAGGACGAGCCGTGGTTAACCCAGGTGTATTTGTCAATCTGGCCGCGCAAAAACACGCTGCGGTTGGTGCCTTTTTCGCGGAGAATCTCCGCCTCCTCAATCTTGGCAGGATCCTTAATCAGCACAGCGCCGCCCTCGCCCATGCTGTAGTTTTTGGTCTCATGGAAGGAATAGCAGCCGTAGTCGCCGATAGCGCCGAGCGCCTGTCCCTTGTAAGAGGACATAACTGCCTGCGCCGCGTCCTCCACAACCTTGAGGTTGTGACGCCTGGCAATGTCCATAATCGTGTCCATCTCACAGGCGACGCCTGCGTAGTGAACCGGCACAATGGCAACGGTCTTGTCGGTGATGGCGTCCTCAATTTTGGTCTCGTCGATGTTCATGGTGTCGGGACGAATGTCCACAAACACCAGCTTGGCGCCGCGCAGCACAAACGCGTCGGCGGTGGAGCAGAACGTAAACGACGGCAAAATCACCTCGTCGCCGGGCTTGACATCAAGCAGCAGCGCCGCCATTTCGAGCGCGTGCGTGCAGGACGTGGTGAGCAGCGCCTTGGCGGTGCCGGTTTTTTCTTCCAGCCATTGATGGCACCGCTTGGTAAAGGGACCATCGCCACAGATTTTATGGTTATGGATAGCTTCCTGAATAAACTTGGTTTCCGTTCCCAGATACGGAGGGATATTAAACGGTATCATATTCGATTCCTCCCTGTCCCGTTTTGCAACGGGAAAATGACAGTTCTTTAAAATTTCTCATACATCATTATTATATTATACCAATTTCAAAAAGTCAACCAAACTAACCTTTTCGCGCATTTTCCGCAGGAGAAAAATCATTGCTTTACGCGGAAATTTTTGGTTAGAATTGCACCGCCCGTCTTTGGCGGCGCTGGCGCACGGCAGCCGCAAAAAAGCCGCAGGAACGGTTCCCACGGCTTTTGTGTATTTGGTATTAATTATTCTCCGTCAACATCGAGGTTCTGCAAGCCTGCCTCTTCGGCTTCCTCGGCAGCGGCAATATCGCTGTCGGCAAGGTCAGCCTGAACGCCGCCCTTGACAACGGTTTCTTCTTCGTCGTCCGCCTTGTAGCCCTCCAGCTCAAAGCCGCTGACAAAGGAATAGGGAATGCCGTAGCCGACCGCCACGGCAGCCAGCGAGGTGATGACGCTCAGCTTGCCGGTGAGCGCATCGGCAGCCACCACATTATGCAGCGGCATAAACGCGGCGAGAGAAGCCACGATAATGAACACCGACGGCAGCACCAAAATCAGCAGGGTGAGCGGCGAAAAACGGAACACAGCCTTGCCGTCGCCGACGCGCGTCGCATAGAACAGCAGCAGACCAAACACCGCATAGACCGCAATGTTGATGAGCTGCGCGGTCATGGTGGGCATAGACGAGGTGAAGCCCGCAAAGAAGTTGGCGCAAACGATAAACGCGAGAATCAAAAACGCAGACAATAACAGGTTCAAATGTTCTTTTTTATTGGGTTTTTTCATCAAAAACAACCTCCAAAGTAATAAGTTTTAAGGTTCAGCACTATTACTTTACCACATTTTCGCAAAAAATGCAAGAGCAGATATTTTAGAGTTGAGCGTGGAGAGAAGGGTCGCTTCGCTCCGGCAGCGTGACGCTGCATCCAGTCCGCGAATCGAACGTTAGGCAGAGAGATAACCGGTATAGCCGCGTTATGAGAAAAGCAATAGCATTAACCGCAGAGCCTTTCCTCCCAAGCAATTACGCATTACCTTCCTCTCAGCTTGGCGGCAAAGCATGCCCAGCCGCCTTCCGTATGGGCTTCGATGATGTCAAAGTACGGCTCTACACCGGCGCGCACTTCTTCGGCGCGGGTGTCGATGATGCCGCTCATGATGTAGACGGCGTCGGGCTTCATAAAGTCTCTGACGCCCTTGGAGAGAAAGAGGATCGCGTCCGCTACGATGTTGGCGAGAACGATGTCGTATGTGCCCTCCACCTTGTCCGTAAAGCTGCCGCAGATGGCGGTGAAGCGGTCGCCAACGCCGTTGAGTTCGGCGTTTTCGGCGGCGGTCTCCACAGCCTTTTCGTCAATATCCACACCGACCGCCTCTTTTGCACCGCACAAGAGCGCGGCGATCCCCAGAATACCGCTGCCGCAGCCGACGTCGAGCACGCTGTCGCCGGGCTTCATGTACTTTTCGCACATTTCCAGGCACAGACGCGTAGTCTCGTGACCGCCGGTGCCAAAGGCGAGTCCCGGGTCGATCGTCAGCGCGGTCCTGCCCTGCAAATCGACGTTTTCATACCAGCTCGGCACGATCATCAGGCTCTTGCCCACCGCGAGCGGATGAAAATACTGCTTCCAGTTGTTGCGCCAGTCCTCCTCGGCACAGTCGAGCAGCTCGATCTCATGCGCGATCCCCTCGCTGCCGTAGCGCGCGCTCAAAAACGCGACCGCCTCCGCAGGCGAGACGTCCGGCTCCACATACATATGTACAAACGCCTTGGTTCTGTCCTTGCGCAGCAGCTCCTCGTCGATCAGGTCGATGTGCGCAATATCCTCCACGACCTGCTCCATGTCGCGGTAATCTTCTATATAGATCCCCGACGGCGCCACCTCGTTGGCGATGTCACCGGCGCGGTCAATGTCAGCGGCATTCACCGCGATTTTTATTTCAGTCCAGTTTTCCATAGATTTATACCAATTATTTCAGAGCGGTAAGCTCCTGTCACGACAATTCATTTTCACATACTCAATAGTGCAAGCTCCACTACAGCCACACTATAAAGGCAATAGCAACCTCACCGTAAAATCCTTTTCTGACGCGGCGACCGCTGCCGCGGTGGGCAATCCGCAAGCGTGACGCTTGACCGCTGCCGCGGTCGGCAATCCGCAAGCGTGACGCTTGACCCAGTACGCGCTTCAAACGTTTGATAGAAAGATTGCCGTCACACACGCGTTCTAAAAGGCAATAATCCAAAACACCTAACAATCTCTTTCTGATGCGGCGTTAATGATACTTCATCAAACCATGCTGCTTTCCAAAGCCGCGCTGCCCACCGCGGCAGCGGTTAGTCGTTGAAGAAGTTTTTCAGTTTTTCGAAGAAGGATTTGTTTTTTGCGTAGTTCTTTTCGCCGGCAGTGCGCTCAAATTCGCGGATAAGCTCCTTTTGGCGCGTGTTCAGGCTCTTGGGGATCTCGACCACGATGCGCACATACTGGTCGCCCCTGCCTCTGCCGCCGAGACGCGGAATACCTCTGCCCTTGAGCTTGAACACGTCGTTGGGCTGGGTCCCCTCGTGAATGCTGTATTTCACCTTGCCGTCGAGCGTCGGCACAATAACCTCTGCGCCGAGCACCGCCTGCGTGAGCGTGATCGGCAAATCGCACCATACGTCGTCACCGCGGCGCTCAAACAGGCTGTGGGTGCGCACGTTGACAAAAACGTGCAGGTCGCCTGCGGGTCCGCCGTTGTAGCCGGCGTTGCCGTGACCGCTGACGTTGAGGATCTGCTGATCCTTGATGCCTGCCGGGATCGTCACATCCACGGTGCGGCTCTTGCGCTGTCTGCCGGAGCCGCTGCACTTGCGGCACGGATTGTCGATCAGCTTGCCGGTGCCGTGACACGCGTCGCAGGAGCGCTGTGTCTGAATGACGCCGAACGGCGAACGCTGGTTGATGGTCACGCGTCCGGAGCCGCCGCAAGCCGAACAGGTTTTGGGCTGGGAGCCCTCTGCCGCACCGGTGCCGTGGCACGCGTCACAGGTGGAAACGCTGTTGTAAGTAATCGTCTTTTTGCAGCCCTTTGCAGCCTCTTCAAAGGTGATGGTAACGCTCGCCTCCACGTCGGAGCCGCGCTGCGGCATGTTGCTGCTGTTTTGCCGTCTGCCGCCGAAGCCGCCGAAAAAGCTGGAGAATATGTCGTCAAGGTCGATGCCGCCGCCAAACGGGGATCTACGCCGGCATGACCGAACTGGTCGTAGCGTGCGCGCTTGTCTTTGTCGGAGAGCACCTCGTACGCCTCGTTGACCTCCTTGAATTTTTCTTCGCATTCCTTGTCGCCGGGATGCAGATCGGGATGGTATTTTTTGGCGCTTTGGCGAAACGCCTTTTTGATCTCGTCGTCGCTCGCGCCCTTGTTGATGCCCAGCACCTCGTAGTAATCTCTTTTGTCAGCCATTGTCTATCCTCCGTATGTACGGTTTGATTCGGTAAAACCGATTGATGTCAAATGTAGGAGCGCACAAAGGCAACCGGTGCGCCCTTACATATGATATCAAGAAAATAAGCGGAAACAGGGCGACAGCGCGTGTCGCCCTTTTCCTGTCAATCATATCAGTTGTTATTGTCAACGTCGGTAAAGTCCGC
>ONGI01000078.1 GCA_900317315.1 uncultured Eubacteriales bacterium | reverse complement strand
AGGCGCGACGAAAACGCCGCAGAAGAAAACCGCTTGTAGCCGCTCCTCGGCGGAAATTCCAGACGGTCGCTGCACAGCAGCCTGCCTCTTTGCATGCCGACCGCCTCATCTGCCTTTTCGAGCTTGACCTCGCCGCTGTAGCTGGTATAAATCACATGGCGCAGGGTTACGCCGCGTGCGCGCAGCAGGTTCACCTGCACCCTGTCACCTCTCAGTCTGTCCGCCCAGCCGCGAATACCGCGCCGCTGTTCGGGAATTTTGACGCTGAGTGCCGTTATCAAAATCATCACCTCATCGGAATATGTAGCATCCTGCAGGGAACGGCAGCCGGACGCTGTCTTTATCTTGAACCGAACAGGCAAGCCGCTCCTCTTCTCCTAAATATATGCGAAAAATTGCGCAAACATGAATTGATTATTTGTTCCAACTATGCTACAATGAAAAGGTAACAAACAAAATGGGGTGATGAGATGAATCTCGCCGCTATCCGGCACCGCTCAACGGGCAGCGACTGCTACGCCCTCGACAGCGATACCGTGGTACTGAATTTGTGGACGGATCACAGCGTCAAAGCCGTTTCCGTTGTCAGCGAAGACCCTTTTATACATGAGCTGCACCGCCGTCGCGCTTGGGATGGAAAGCCGACGCCCATGCGCCGTTTGTATGAGCTGGCGCATCAGGTGGTGTGGACGGCGGAGCTGAAGCCTGCCTACAAGCGCCTGCAATACTATTTTGTGGTGGAGGACGAGGACGAACGCCTCGGCGTGTTTGAAAACAAAATTTGCCCGATGGAGGAGCGCGACCGCATCTCGACCGAGTATTTCAAGTTTCCGTGGATCAATCCCTCGGACGTGATTGCTCCGCCCGATTGGGTGCGCGACACGGTTTGGTATCAAATTATGCCCGACCGCTTTGCGCGCAGCAGCGACGCGCCGTCTGACCCCAAGTTTCGCCGGTGGGGCGACTTTTCCGATCCGCACTTCGGCGACCTCTACGGCGGCAACCTGCGCGGCATCCGCGAACGCCTGCCCTATCTCCGGCAGCTCGGCGTCAGCGGCATTTATCTCACGCCGATCTTTCTCTCCAACTCCAACCATAAATACAACACCTTTGACTATTATAAAGTAGACCCCGATTTCGGGTCCGAGCAGGATCTGCGCGCACTGGTGCAGAACGCTCACGCGTTGGGTATGCGCATCATGCTCGACGCGGTGTTCAACCACTGCGGCACCGAGTTTTTTGCGTGGAAGGACGTGTGCGAAAAGGGACGCGCCTCACGATATTTTGACTGGTTCTTTATCAACCGGGACGACTTTGTCAAGGACGATTTCAGCGTTGCCGACGGCAGGTTCTACACCTTTTCGTTCTGGGCAGGCATGCCCAAGCTCAACACCAACAACCCCGAGGTGCAGCGATATTTTACCGACCTGTGTGTGCACTGGGTCGGCGACCTCGGTATCGACGGCATTCGCTTTGACGTGGGCGACGAGATCTCTCACAGCTTTTTGCGGCGCGTCAACGCGGCTGTCAAGGCGGCAAAGCCCGAGACCTTTTTGCTCGGCGAGATCTGGTTTGACGCCATCGGCTGGCTGGGCGGCTGTGAATATGACTCCGTGATGAACTATCCGTTCACCGGCGCTGTCGGCGATTTTTGGCGCGACCGCGAGATGACCGCGCGCGACTTTATGCACCGGCTCAACTTCTGCCGCTCGCTCTATCCGCGCCAGATCAACGAGGCGCTTTTCAGCTTTCTCGACACCCACGACACGGCGCGCGTGCGCGAGAGCTGCCAAAATCAAAACGAAATGCTGCAAAAGCTTGCGATTTTGCTCACCATGGCAGGCACGCCCTGCCTGTATTACGGCACCGAGATCGCCATGAAGGGCGCCCACACGCCCTACAACCGCAGCACCATGCCGTGGGACGAGATCGACGCCGGCAAATTTGACCGCTTCAAAAGCAAGGTCAGCGCGCTGGTGCGCGTGCGCAGCGAACAGCCCGACCTGCGGCGCGACGAGATGGACTTCTTTTTTGACGAGAGCCTGCCGCGGCTTGTCGGCTACCGCAAGGGCGCGGTGACGGTGCTGCTCAATGCAGGAGACACGCCTGCTCCGGTTGCGGCGGCGCAGGAGATCCTTTTTTCAAACGGTTATAAGAACGGCACCCTCCTGCCGGACGGCGTGCTGCTCTGCAAATAAAAAATGAGAGAAAACGAGGGAGAACCATGAAACACAGAATAACCGCTGCCGTACTGAGCCTGTGCCTGTCGCTCTGCGTCCTGCTCGGCGGCTGCAACATCAACATCAACGTCGGCGACAGCTCCTCCGGCAATCCGCTGCAAACGCTCTCGGGCTTGGCGAGCGACATCAAGAGCGGACTCAAGGAGCTGGAGATCAGCGAGAACACCACCGCTGCGCCAAAAACCACAAAGCCCAAAGCCACCGCGCCCAAAGCTACCTCGGCACAGGAGACGTCCTCCGAGCAGTCGGGCAAGGCGCAAAAGCTGACCTACACCATGGCGGACATCCGCGCTCTGAAAAACACCAAGAACTTTGCCAAAAAGACGCTGGAGCACATCTTTGACGGCACCATCAACAGCAAGGGCAACGCGACCGGCTATCACTACAATCAGGTGACCGACAGCAAGGGCGAGATCATCGCCGGCACCGAGAGCAAAAAGGACAGCCGCGGCGTGTTCACGGCAAAGGTCAAGGTCAGCGGCAAAAAGAAGAACGGCTTCAGCACGTTTTATCCCGAGGAATGGACGCCCCAGCAGGTGGTGGACGCGATCAACGAAGCCTACGCCGACGCACTGAACGACAAGAGCAATCCGCACGGCTCGCTGTGGATCGGCTACAGCGGCGATCTGGAGATCGACATGTATCTCGACAACAACAAAAAAATCACCACCGCCTACCCGATATACGAAGGAGATTGACCCATGAAATGCAAAGTCAAAACCATTCGCGGCAAGCACCCCAGAGTGGAGGTTGTGTTTGAAAAGGAAAAGTACGCCCTCGCAGGTGAGCTGCTGCTGGCGGAACGTCCTTTTTTGGGCGAGATCATCAAGACCCTCGGCAGCGTCGGCAGCGGTCAGGAAGCGGCAGGCAATTTTTCGGGCAACGCGTTTTCCGTTTGGGTGACGCCCGAGAGCACCAAAATCGCCAACGACATCAACGGCGAGGAGATCGAGGTGCCTACCAAGGATCTGCTCAAGCTGGCAAAGGCATATCAAAAGCAGTATGACAGAATTCACCGTTAAAATAGCAGACGAGCTGTTCGCCCTGTGCTGCGGTCAGGAAAACACAAAGGCGCGGTTCGCGGATTATCTGACCGACGAAACCGGCGGCACCGCGCTGTATGCTTCACGGCAAAGACGCGCGGCTGTGCGGCAGCTGCTCGAACAGAACCCCGACCGCCGCAACACCGATCTGTCGCCGAACTACATCGAATTTTTGGCGCTGCACCAATGCATTTCCTACGCGCTGATCGAAAAGCAGGTTTTGCTGGTGCACGGCTCTGTTGTCGTTGCCGACGGCGAAGCGGTGCTGTTTATCGCGCCCAGCCGCACCGGAAAGTCCACCCATACGCGCCTGTGGACGGAGCTGCCCGATGCGCACGCCTTTGTCATCAACGACGACAAGCCCCTGATCCGCATAGGCGAACAGGCGCCGACGGTTTACGCCTCCCCTTGGGGCATCGTTACGGCGCCAAAACAACGCAGCGCGCCGCTGAAGGCGCTGGTGCATTTGCAGCGCGGCGAAAACCGCATAGCCGCTGTGGAGCCGCACACACTTCTTGTGCCGCTGATGAAGGCATGCCAGCGCGGCAGAACACAAGCGGAAACGATCGCCCTGACAAACCTCCAAGGCAGCCTGCTTTGCAGCGTCAAGACCTACACCATGACCTGTCAGCCCGACATGGCAGCCGCCGAAATGGCATATAATACCATCATAAAAGGCAGAACGGAATGAACCGTCCTGCCTTTTTATCATGTATGTACTTGTTTATCAGGTATAAAGATTGTTGACATATTCAGACAGATAACGCTGAATGAGCGTTGCGTCCGCGATCGCGACCACGCTAAACAATTCGTTTGCCGATACGCCGGTTTGCCGAATCGTAGTAGACCCAGCCGTCCTCGTCCGGATCGTCGCCTTCAATGCAGATGATCGGTATTCTGTCATTGAAGAAAAAGACGGTATAGCTGATTCCCAGTTCACCCGACAGGATGCCCTTGAGTCTGCACTCGTTCAAATTCACCTCTCATGCGCGGCAAGAAATCGTTAATGCTCCCGTAAGCAGAAGCGCTGATCACGCATTATGAATCACGCAACCTTCCCATATGATGAAACGAAACCGATGTATTTTGCAGGAGCATTTCCTTTAGCTGCCCTATAGACACATTCTTATTTTGTAACATTGGTAAAAATGGCTTAAACAGTGGGTTTTTGCAATGTTACAAACGCAAAAGTTATTTTGTAACATTGGCGATATAATCAGTACGCCGCAATATTGTATTACCAACAGAGCGCTTTAAACAACTGCTATCATCTCACGCGTACCATCATTATAATAATAATTTGCGCTGTTATGATAGTATCGCCAAAGTTACAAAATAAGAAAACTTTTTGTAACATTGAGAAAAGCCGCATAAACACTGACTTTTTCTCAATGTTACAAAATAAAAAATTGTTCTTAGGGCAGCGTTTTCGGAATGGGAAAGTTGAATAGATGATGAATGATGAATGATGAATTACAAATTATGAATTAAATCTTTACCGTGTATTCGCTGACGGCAAGCACCGTCTCGCCGTCGATCTGCAGGGCGACCGGACGGTCAAAGCGCACGGTGATCTCCTTGCCCTTCATCACGTGGACACTGCTTTTTTTGACATGCTCGCCCTTGAAGATGGTCGGAAAATCCATCAGCGTGCGGAGCTTGCCGGCGCCGTTCATCACCATGCAGGTCACCTTGCGGTCGGCTGCCAGTCTGTCCTGCTGCGGCGTCGCCATCATGCCGCCGCCGTAAAAGCGTCCCTTCATGGTCGGCGCGAGCCAAGCCTTTTGGAAGGTGTAGGTCTTGCCGTCCACGATCACCTCGGCGTTGGTGGGCTTGTAGCGGAACAAGAGCCCCTTGATGGCAATGGAGGTGTAGTTGATGGGCTTGTCGGACTTTTCGCGCAGGCGGTCGCCCTCCTCGCAGCAGTAGCCGTCGATGCCGTAGCCGACGCCGTTGATGAACTTGCTCGTCTTGCCCTTGACCGTGACGGTGGGCAGATTCTTGATGTAGCGGTTAATCTGCGCCGGTGCGTCGCCGGGCTTTTTGCCGAGGTCAGTCCAGAAGTCGTTGCCGCTGCCTGCCGGAAAATAAAAAATCTTGTTGGTCAGGCTGTCGCAGTCCGCGTGGTTGATCAGGTAGTTCAGCGTGCCGTCGCCGCCGCAGACGCACACCTCGTCATCGGGCTGCAAGCCTGCAAAAAAGCCGGCGTAATCGTCCAGCTCACGCGCGTTGACAAAGGTCAGCTCGCGGTTTGCCCAATGCGTTTTGAGCTGCTCCGCCGTGGTCTGTCCCTTGCCGTTGTTGGACAGCTTATTGTACAAAACATAGGTTTTCATTATTTTGCTTCTCCCCTCAGATTTTTGAGCATGATGTCGCGCACCTTGTCGCCCAGCACGGCGGTCTTGGTCTGCCTGACCTCCGCGGCGTCCAGCACTTCCGCCACGTCGATATAGACATGGCTGCGGTGCAGCGGATAGTTCTTTTGGATTTCGTAGGTGCCGCGCACCGTCACCACGACCACCGGCACCTGCGCCTTTTGCGCAATCTTGAACATCGCATTGTGAAAGGGCAGCAAGCCCTCGCCGTAGTTGCGCGTTCCCTCGGGATAGACCGCCACGGTCGCCACGTCGCGCACCATCAGATCGACGGCGCGGTTGATGGTTTTGACGGCGTTGCGCGGATTGTCGCGGTCGATCGGCATAAAGCAAAGGCGGTGGATCAGCCTGCCGAACACCGGCACCTTGAAGTTCTCGGGCTTGGAGATAAACGCAATCTGGCAGTCGCCGAACACCAGCCACGACAAAATCGGGTCAAACTTGGAGCGATGGTTGCTCACCATCAAAAACCGTCCCTTGGGCAGCTTTTCCATTCCCGAAACATGCAGCTTGATGCGTATCAGCTTGGTCGCCCAAAAGGTGGCGCTGTTGAGCAAAAAGCGATAAAAGCGGCTCTCCTGCTCATACTCCTTTTTCATATCCACCAGCGCGGCGCTGATGATCAGCAGCAAAATATAGGCGAGCACCACAGCCAAGCAGCCGAGCAGCACCCACAACAGTATCAGCCAAACCACAAAAACACCTCATTTTTTTATCATATATTATTATTATACATAATTCGACGCAAAACGTCAACGGTATTCTGCGCCCAAAACGTTTCAGTCGCCGGAGGTGATTTTGTTCATCCACGCCTCGTTTTGGAGATACCATTCGATCGTCTCGGCGATGCCCTGCTCAAAGGTGTAGGCAGGCGCCCAGCCGAGCTGCGTGGTGATCTTGGTGTTGCAGATCGCGTAGCGGCGGTCGTGACCCGGACGGTCCTTGACGTATTGGATCAAGTCCTCGCTCTTGCCGAGGGTCTTGATGATGAGCCTGACGATCTCGATATTCGCCTTTTCGTTGTTGCCGCCGATGTTGTAGACCTCGCCGTCGGCGCCCTTGTGCAGCACGGTGTCGATCGCCGCGCAGTGGTCGGAGACGTGCAGCCAGTCGCGGATCTGCATGCCGTCGCCGTAGACGGGCAGCGGCTTGCCGGTCTTGCAGTTGTTGATCATCAGCGGAATGAGCTTTTCGGGGAACTGATAGGGACCGTAGTTGTTGGAGCAGCGCGTGATGTTGACGGGCATACCGAACGTCTCGTGATAGGCTCTCACCACCATGTCGGCGCTCGCCTTGGACGCGGAATAGGGGCTGTTGGGCGAGAGCGGCGTGGTCTCCTCAAACATGCCGGTCTTGCCGAGCGCACCGTACACCTCGTCGGTCGAAACCTGCAAGTACTTGACGCCGTCCCTGTAGTCGCGCGCATACTTGTCGTCGGGCGCGAGCTTCCAAAAGCGCTTTGCCACATCAAGGAGCGTTTGGGTGCCGATGACATTGGTCGTCAAAAAGATCTCCGGCTCGGTGATGGAGCGGTCAACATGGCTCTCCGCCGCAAAGTTGACAACGGTGTCGATGTCGTAGGTTTCAAAGATCTCGGTCAGCGCGGCTCTGTCGCGTATATCCGCCTTGACAAAGGTGTAGCGCGGATCGTTTTCGACGTCGCGGAGGTTATCGAGGTTGCCGGCGTAGGTCAGCGCGTCGATATTGATGATGTTGTAGTCGTGATTTTTGAGCATGTGATGGACGAAGTTGGAGCCGATAAAGCCCGCGCCGCCCGTTACCAGAATATTTTTCATGTTTATCTCCTTTTTCGCGTCAAGCTGATCTCAGATACAATGCGGACAAAGCCTTGTTGCAAGCAGACCGCAAGGGTTTTTTAGGGGAGCTTGGAATCAGCCAACGCGATCAAATACTGTCCGTAGTCGGTCATGTTCAGCTCCTCGCCCAGCGCACGCAGCTGCTCGGTGGTGATAAAGCCGCGCCGCCATGCGATCTCTTCGATGCAGCTCACATACATGCCCTGCATCGACTGGATCGTCTCCACATATTCCGCCGCCTTGAGCAGACCGGTCGGCGTGCCTGTGTCGAGCCACGCCATGCCTCTGCCGAGCAGCATCACGTTCAGCTCGCCCTTTTCGAGATAAAGGCTGTTGACAGACGAGATCTCCAGCTCACCTCTGGCGGAGGGCTTGATGGCTTTGGCGTATTCGATGACCTTGTTGTCATAGAAATACAGTCCCGGCACCGCGTAGTTGGACTTGGGCTTTTGGGGCTTTTCTTCGATCGAGATCACCTTGCCGTTTTCGTCAAACTCCACCACGCCGAAATCCGTGGGATTCATCACCGGATAGCCAAACACGGTCGCGCCCTGATTCTGTTCGCGGACGCGCAGCAGCATGTTCGGGAAGTTCATGCCGTAAAACACATTGTCGCCGAGGATCAGACAAACGCTGTCGTCGCCGATAAAATCCTCGCCGATCAAAAACGCCTGTGCCAAGCCCTTCGGCTCCTCCTGCACGGCGTATTCGAGTTGGATGCCGATGCGCGAGCCGTCGCCGAGCAGCTCACGGTAGCGCGGCGTGTCCTCGGGTGTGGAGATGACCAAAATCTCCCGAATATTCGCCAGCATCAAGATCGAAAGCGGATAATAGATCAGCGGCTTGTCATATACGGGCAGCAGCTGCTTGGAGACCGTCTTTGTCATCGGATAAAGCCGCGTGCCCTTGCCGCCGGCAAGAATGATTCCTTTCATGGAAAAACCTCCTTTGTTTTGAGAGTGGAGAGTGAAATTAGTAATGCATAATGCATAATGCGTAATTGGCCGGGAGGATAGGTTTGGATAATATGGAACCTTTGGTAAAGACAAGCCTTCTCCCGAGGAGAAGGTGGCGCGGCACCCATGCAGGATGTTATCTGTATTGCTGCGTTTTGTCATAAAACAAACGTTAAAAAAACAGAAAGTCTTGTGGTGCCGTGACGGAAGAGGGCAAGCGAAGCGTTTCCTGAATCGGACGGTCAGCAAGAGGACAGGTTCGCTTGCCCTCTTCCGTCACACTGCCGCCGACGTTTGCGTTCAACAAAACCAAATCTATTTCCAACCGATTATATGACGGTTGACATTATAACAGGCAGTGTGCCACCTTCTCCTCGGGAGAAGGCTTTCGCACAATTAGATGTTCTCCTCACTATCTTACGTTTTGGCTAAGCTGCAACGTCTGCCGCTACAGCCGGACAGCCGCAAGGGCTGTCCCTACGATCAGCTTATCGCACCACTATAATTCCGGCGCAAATCGCCCCTTCCTTCTGCCTTCCGTCAATGCGCTGTTTTCGCGTACAAATACAGGCTCAGCAGGACGAACGGCAGGATCAGGAGCATACGCGCCCAGACGAGAACGCGCGCCGGCTTGTCGCCGCTGAGCGGAAGCTTGGGCCGCTTTTCGGGATGGTTGAACGCGAGGAGCAATATCGCGCACACCACCGCCACACCGGCAAACATCGGCTGGTATTTGTCCAAAAGCTGCACATTGCTGTAGATATAGTTGTCGATATTGGCATAGCTGTTTTCGTCGTTGAACTTGACGGTGTAGCCGAAGAACGGCTGCGCCAGCGAACGGTTCACAAAGTCTACGCGGAACATCTTGGAGCCGCGCAGCACCATGCGCATCAGCAGCGAAAACTGCATGGC
Organism: uncultured Eubacteriales bacterium; assembly: GCA_900317315.1. GTDB lineage: Bacteria > Bacillota > Clostridia > Oscillospirales > Acutalibacteraceae > Ruminococcoides. The sequence continues at coordinate 1,655 of ONGI01000078.1, read as the reverse complement.
GGTATCGAGCAGCGCATTGTAGAGCCGCATCTTTTTGTTCTGCACGAGCACCAAATAGAGGTACGGCGTGAGGATCGCCAGACGGTAGAACGAGAACGGCGAAAACATCAAATAGCTTGTGTAGGTGGCGGCTATCATATAGACCGCGTATTTTCCGGCGAGGCTCTGCGGTTTTTTGTAGGCGTCGCGCGAAAAATCTCTTGTGTAGCCGTAGATATAGATCAGCACCAGCGCGATCGCAAAGAACGAGATCTTGCCAAAGCTGGTCTCGAGGTTAGTCGGGAACATCTCCTCGAGCATCTCCTTGGCAGGACCGCTGTTCATGGATTCCGCGTAGCCGGGCGCGCCCATGAACAGGAGCTTTTGCACCAGCATGCCGGAGCAGGCGAGGATCGCCTTGCCGATCAGGCGCAAAAAGTTCTTTTCGGTGAGCACGAGCACCGCCAAAAATGCCAGCAGGAAAAACGGCTTGATGGCAATGGCGAGAATCGACCAGAGCATAAAGCCGCGGCGCTTGTCCCTGAGCAGGCAATAAACCGCGAGCACCGAGGCGGTCATCATCAAAATATCATTCTGTCCCGAGTAGCAAACCGACAGATACAGGTAGGTCGAGCTTGCCGTGAGGAACATTGCCCATATACTTTTTGTCTTGTCGCCCGTGAGCAAAAAGGCGATTTTTTTGGTGCAGCGCAGCATGACCACCGAGCAGAACACCAAAAACAGCTTGGAATACGCCAGCATGAACGGCGACTCCATTATTTCCATGCCGAAAAAGCGCTGCATAATCCAGATGGGCAGGTTCCACACCGACCACGGCAGCACGCTCATCAGCTCGCTGCCCATGTGCGCATGATGGACATGGTGGAGGTTCTGCGCCGTCAGCGCATAGAGGGAGCGGAACTGTCCGTCGGCAATGCTGTCCCACACGTTGGTTGACCAGATGGTCAGGCTCTGCAAATCCCACGTGCAGGAGGTCGCAAACACAAACAAGCCCGTGACAATCGCCACAATCCATTCCGCAGCATACACCCTGTCGCTGCGGTACATAGCTAAAAATTTTCCTTTGAGGTTCATAGGCTCTCCCAAAAACAATTCATACAAAATCGCTGCCGCCGGCCGGCAAGCTTCCGCCGTTACACATCAGGAATTAAAGAACGGCAAATATCCGCCGAGCGCAAACAGCGCGATGCCGCAGAGCAGCACCACCATGCCGATGATCTTTTTCTTGGTGAATTTTTCCTTTAGGAAGATGTAGCCGAGAATCGCCACAAACACATAGCCGGCGCTCTCGAGTATCGGTCCTGCCGACACGTCCACAAAGCGGTAGCAATACATGGTGATGAGCATGGAGCAAAAAAACATGCCGTAGGCGACAATCACCAAGGGATTGAGATATTCCTTCAGCTTGCTGTCATAGGTTTTGTCGGCGCTTTTTTTGAGCAGAATCTGCGATACGGACGAAATAAAGACCGAAACCAGAAACACACACGAAAACACCGCCGTCAGCTGTTCCTTACTCATTGTTCGACACCACCAATACAACGCCCGCAAACACAATCAGCGAGCCGGCGATCTTGTACCATGTGATGGTATCGCCGAGGATCAAGGCGCCCCAGAGCATGCCCCAGGCAATGCAGATCGCCTTGTTGGTAAAG
>ONGI01000086.1 GCA_900317315.1 uncultured Eubacteriales bacterium | reverse complement strand
TGCAAACCTTTGTGGACAACACCGTAGGTCTTGACCACGGCGGTCCGCGCAAGGTCAGCCCGTTCTTTATTCCCATGATGATCGGCAACATCGCCACCGGCAACGTCGCCATCCGCTTCAACGCCAAGGGCGTCAGCCTGTCGGTGATGAGCGCCTGCGCCACCGGCACCAACTCCATCGGCGAGGCGTTCCACGCGGTCAAGGACGGCTATGCGGACGCCATTATCGCCGGCGGTGCGGAGGCGGTTGTCGCCAGACTGACGATAGTGGGCTTCCAGAACATGAAGGCGCTGTCCGTCAATCCCGACCCCAAAACCGCTTCGCGTCCGTTTGACAAGGACAGAAACGGCTTTGTCATGGGCGAGGGCGCCGGAATGCTGATTTTGGAGGAATATGAGCACGCCAAGGCGCGCGGCGCCAAAATCTATGCGGAATTTGCCGGCTACGGCAACACCTGCGACGCGCACCATGTCACCGCACCCGATCCCGAGGGCGCAGGACTTGCCAGAGCGATCAGGATCGCCTTTGACGAGGCACAGGTCGCCGACGACGCAGAGCTCTACATCAACGCGCACGGCACCGGCACCCATCTCAACGACCTCACCGAGACCATGGCGATCAAAAAGGCGCTCGGACAGCAGGCGTACAGCGCGAGCATCAGCTCCACCAAATCCATGACCGGACACATGCTCGGCGCGACCGGCGCGATCGAGGCGATCGCGGCTGTCAAGGCGATCGAGGACGGCGTCATTCCGCCCACCATCAACCTTGACGAGCCGGACGAGGGTCTTGACCTCGACTATACGCCAAAAACCGCCAAAAAGCGCGCCGTCAACGTCGCCGCCTCCACCAACCTCGGCTTTGGCGGTCACGATGCGTGCGTTGTATTTAAGAAGATTTAGCAAGGAGACCATCCATGATAGATATTGCCACTCTCAAGGAGTATATCAAGGTGCTCGAAAACAGCTCGCTCCAGACGATGGAGCTGTCGGACGGCACCGACACCATCCATCTTGAAAAGCCCTGCGCAGGCGTAACGGTCGCGCAGCCTGTAGCGGTCGCCGCGCCGGCTGTTCCCGAAAGCGACGTGCCCACCGCCGCGGTCAGCCAGCCCAAGGACGCCGAGGCAGCCGGAAAAACCATCAACGCGCCCATTGTCGGCGTGTTCTATGCCGCGCCCTCGCCCGACAGCAACCCCTATGTGTCGGTCGGTCAGCGCGTCAGCAAGGGCGACACCGTTTGCATCATCGAAGCCATGAAGTGCATGAACGAGATCCAGGCGGAAGCCGACGGCGTCATCACCGCCGTTCTCGCCAACAACGGCGAGCTGGTGGAATACGATCAGCCGCTGTTCGGCATTCAGTGAGTTAGTTGTTGTTAGGAGAAGCTATGAATCAGGAAGAAATCATGAAAATTTTGCCGCACCGCGACAATATGCTGCTGGTCGAGACCTCCGAAATGCTCGACGAGAACACCGCAAAGGGCAGCTATACCGTCAGGGGCGACGAATTCTTTTTGCAGGGACATTTTCCGGGCAATCCGGTCGTGCCGGGCGTGATCCTCTGCGAGATGATGGGACAGGCAAGCTGCTGCCTGCTCGCCGACAAGGTGAGCGACTGCACGCCCTACTTTACCAAAATGGACAAGGTGAAGTTCAAAAATCCCGTTAAGCCCGGCGATACGCTCGAGAGCGTCTGCACCCTCACCAAAAACCGCGGCGCGTTCTATTTTATCGACGCCAAGGGCTATGTGGACGGCAAGCTGTGCGTCAGTGCGGAGCTGTCGTTTGCGCTGGTGCCCAACACCGACTGACCGATTTGTCACGGTGACAGAATCACTTTTGGATGTGATATTATGTTTTCAAAAATTTTGATTGCCAACCGCGGCGAGATCGCCGTTCGCATCATCCGCGCCTGCCGCGAGATGGGCATTTCCACCGTCGCCATCTATTCCAAGGCGGACAAGGACGCCATGCACGTGCAGCTGGCGGACGAGAGCTATTGCGTCGGCGGCAACCGCGTGGCGGACAGCTATCTCAATATCCCTGCCATTCTCACCGTTGCGGTCGAGAGCGGTGCGCAGGCGATCCACCCGGGCTACGGTCTGCTGAGCGAGAACGCCAAATTCGTATCGCTCTGCGAGCAATGCAATATCAATTTTATCGGTCCCAGCTCCGACATGATTGCCATGCTCGGCGACAAGGACATGGCACGCAAGACCATGCGCGCGGCAGGCGTGCCGGTCACGCCCGGCTGCGACGTGGTGGAGGACTTGGCGACAGCCGAGAAGGAAGCGGAAAAAATCGGTTTTCCGCTGCTCATCAAGGCGCGTTCCGGCGGCGGCGGCAAGGGCATTCGCCGCGTAGATGTGCCGGAGCAGTTTGAAGAGGCGTTTTTGTCCGCGCGTGCCGAAGCAAAGGCGGCGTTTGGCGACGGCGCCTGCTACATAGAAAAATTCATTCATCCCGTCAAGCATATCGAAATGCAGCTCCTCTGCGACAAATACGACAACATCATCTGTCTCGGCGAGCGCGAATGCAGCGTGCAGCGCAAGAACCAGAAGATGATCGAGGAGAGTCCGAGTCCTGCGCTGGACGAAAAAACGCGCAAGAGGATGATGGTGGCAGCGGTCAAGGCGGCAAAGGCGGTACACTACGTCAACGCCGGTACCGTGGAATTTTTGCTTGATCACGATAACAATTTCTACTTTATGGAGATGAACACGCGCTTGCAGGTGGAGCACGGCGTCACCGAGATGGTGACGGGTCTGGACATCGTGCAGTGGCAGATCCGCATCGCCGCCGGCGCGCGTCTCACGCGCACGCAGGACAGCATCTTCACGCACGGCAACGTCATTGAGTGCCGCATCAACGCCGAAAATCCCGAAAAGGGCTTTCGTCCGAGCTGCGGCAAGATCAAGCGTCTCCACACGCCCGGCGGCTCGTTTGTCCGCTTTGACACGGCGATCTATCAGGACTATGTGGTGCCGCCGTTCTATGATTCCATGATCGGCAAGCTGATCGTGCAGGCGCGCAGCCGCGCCGAGGCGATACGCAAAATGAAGATGGCGCTCTCGGAGCTGACCATCGACGGCATCGACATCAACCGCGACATCCTCGCCGAGATCCTCTCCGACGACCGCTTTGTCAGCGGCGAATACACCACCGACTTTATGACCGAGTTTGAAGAAGAACGGCAGAGGCGCGGGTAGAGTTGGGCGTAATGCGTAATTCATAATGCGTAATTGGTTTGTAGGAAATGCTTTCCGTTTATATCGCATTATCCTATGCACCGTAGGGTTCCATGTGTTCGCCCGAGGATGTTCTCCGCACAACCGACCGTTTCCGTATAACGATGACTGTCAGTCGTTACAGCCGGACAGGGGCGAGCCCTGTCACTGCAATCATCTTTATGCGCTTGGATGCTGCATTACAAATCGCTTCGCTCAACTCTCAACACCCAACTCTGATAATCCACATTCTACGTTATAAATATATTTCCACATCACGATCACACAGAAAGGTTCATTATGGATTTTTTCGCTTTTGTAAAACCAAAAAATGAGCTGGAGTCCGCTCCCGACGCCAAGCAGAATGTGCCCTTTATTCCGGAGGAAATGTGGGTCAAGTGCCCCAAGTGCAACACTCTGCTGCTCACCACGGATATGGAAGAAAACCTCAATGTCTGCACGCACTGCGGTCATCATTTTCGCATGAACACCAAGCAGCGGATCGCGCTGTTTGCCGACGCGGACACCTTTGTTGAGCGCGACGGCGGCATGACGAGCACCAATATTCTCGATTTTCCGGGTTATGACCAAAAGCTCGAAAAGGCAAGACAAAGCGGCAACGAATCCGTTATCTGCGGCGTGTGCCGGATCGGCGGCGTCAGAACCGTTCTCTGCGTCATGGACGCAGGCTTTATGATGGGCAGCATGGGCACCGTCACCGGAGAAAAGATCACCCGTGCCTTTGAATTTGCCACCGAGGAGCGCCTGCCGGTCGTCGTCTGTTCGGTTTCGGGCGGCGCGCGCATGCAGGAGGGCATCCTGTCTTTGATGCAGATGGCAAAAACCTCCGGCGCCGTCAAGCGGCACAGCGACGCGGGACTTTTGTATATCACGGTGCTGACCGACCCCACCACCGGCGGCGTCACCGCTTCGTTTGCCATGGAGGGCGACATCATCCTCGCCGAGCCGAACACGCTGGTCGCCTTTGCGGGACCGCGCGTGATCGAGCAGACCATGCGCCAAAAGCTGCCGCGCGACTTCCAGACCTCGGAATTCGTTATGCAAAAGGGCTTTATCGACGCGGTCGTCAGCCGTGACAAGCTCAAAGAAACGGTGGCAAGGCTGCTGAAAATGCACGGCTACAAGGAGGCGGCACAATGACGGCATATGAAAAGGTGATGGCGGCGCGCGATGCAAAAAAGCTGACCGCCGTGGATTATATCGCGCACATGTTCAGCGACAGCTTTATTGAGCTGCACGGCGACAGACGGTTTGCCGACGACAAGGCGATCGTCGCCGGTCTTGCCATGCTCTACGACACGCCGCTGACGGTCATCGGCATCGAAAAGGGCAGAAACACCAAGGAGCGCATGGAGCGCAACTTCGGTCAGGCTCAGCCCGAGGGCTATCGCAAGGCGCTGCGTCTGATGAAGCAGGCGGAAAAATTCCGCCGTCCGGTGCTCTGTCTGGTGGACACCAGCGGCGCCTATCCCGGCATCGGCGCAGAGGAGCGCGGTCAGGGACAGGCGATCGCCGAAAACCTGATGGAGATGATGACCCTCAAAACCCCGATTCTCACGATTCTGATCGGCGAGGGCGGCAGCGGCGGCGCGTTGGCGCTGGCTGTGTCGGACGAGGTTTGGATGATGGAAAACGCCGTCTATTCGGTCATTTCGCCGGAGGGCTGCGCGTCCATTCTGTGGAAGGACAGCTCCAAGGCGCCGGAGGCAGCCGAGGCGCTCAAAATGACGGCGCAGGATTTGTTTAACCTCGGCGTGGTGGAGCGTATTATTCGCCAGCCAAAGGCGGAGGACGCGGCGATGTTTGAGAGCCTGAAAATGCTCATCAGCCGCACGCTTGAAAAAAATCTTTCGCTCACGCCGGAGGAGCTGACCAATCAGCGCTATCAGCGCTTCCGCAAAATCGGCACCGCACACCTACAACCCTGATACTTTGACCGGTTCCTCTGGGAGCCGGTGTTTTTTTGTACTATAGAGTTAGTTTGGTAAAAATATTTTCCGAAAAAATCAGGAGCGAATGTCTGTCAGCCCTTTACTTTTGCGCTTTTATATGGTAAAATTTTAGAGTATGAAATTAACGATAGGAGGGTTCGGATTGAATTCCAAACTCAAAAACGCCACGACAGATTTTTTGTTTGACGCCATTCTGTCGCTGGAAACCAAAGAGGACTGCTACCGCTTTTTTGAGGATCTGTGCACCAGCTCGGAGCTGAAGGCGATGTCCCAGCGGTTGCTCGTCGCCAAAATGCTGACCGAAAAAAAGGTCTACACCGAGATTGTCAAGGAGACCGGCGCGTCAACCGCCACCATCAGCCGCGTCAAGCGCGCGCTGTTTGACAATGACACCTACGGCTACACGCTGGCGCTCGACAAAATGGCGGAGAAAAATGGACAGCTATAACGCGTTTGCGTCCTACTACGACGGGCTGATGGAGGACGCGCGCTATGAGGAGCGCTGCCGCTATATTTTGGAGGCGGCACGGCGCTTTGACCATCCCATGGGCAGAACGCTCGACCTCGCCTGCGGCACCGGCAGCCTGACGCTTTTGCTGCGTCAGAGCGGCGTGGACGTGTTCGGCGCCGACGCCAGCGCGGACATGCTCAGCCTTGCCATGCAAAAATGCA
>ONGI01000085.1 GCA_900317315.1 uncultured Eubacteriales bacterium | reverse complement strand
ACCTCAGTGTTTAAGCCGTTTTCGGGCATTTTAGGAAAAGTTGGCAAAACAAAAGAGGCAGTTAAAAACTGCCTCAAAATGGTGCGAGTGACGGGACTTGAACCCGTACGTCAAAGACACACGCCCCTCAAACGTGCCTGTCTGCCTATTCCAGCACACTCGCATTTGTGAGTCTCTTGACTCAACAAGAGTTATTATAGCACAAGGCGCTGTGGTTGTCAATAGTTATTTTAACTTTTTTTGATTTATTTGGAAGAATGCTTCCGATGTGCCGCATGACGCCACATTCCTTCCAAATCCATATTTACAAAGTCAAAAACTTCCTATATAATAATAGTATAGTATCACAACGGCGGTGAAACAGATGGTGTTTGGCGATTTTATCATCAAAAGCAAAGCAGATTTGAGAGCTGCGATCCGGGAGTTCGGCTTTTTGCCGTTTTTTGAAAATTCGATCGGGGGCTTCTCCATTGAAGAGCATATCGCGCCGCAATGCTGGTGGAACAGCGAAACAGGCGCTTGGAGCGCTTGGGAGTGGAAGGGTCCCGTGATCCGTGAGACCGGCTGCGCCTACGGCAAGTTTTTTGAGAAGAAGGCTTGCTATATCAGCCGCGAGTGGTTTGCGGACTTTGCCAACTACCGCCGCGACGGCTATGACTTTGACGCGCGCTATGACGACGGACTGGCGCCGTATCGGGATAAGCGGCTGTATGATTTGATAGAGGGCAACGCGCCTATACTGTCCAAGCAGCTCAAGCAGCTTGGCAATTATAAAAAAGGCGGCAACAAGGGCTTTGACACCTCCGTCACGCGCCTGCAGGCGCAGGGCTACGTCCTTATCAGCGATTTTGTCTACAGCCGTGACAAATCGGGAAAGACCTACGGCTGGGGTGTGGCGGAGTATTCCACGCCGGAGGTGTTTATGGGCAGCGATTTTTCCGACAGGGTCTACAGCTGTTCGCCCGAAGAATCCTGCGAAAAAATAGCAACGCATCTGGGCAGGCTCTTTCCGCAGTTATCGGCAGATAAAATAAAAAAATTCATCAAATAAAGGAGCAGTTATCATGAGCAAGGTAAAAGATTTTTTGGCAGAAGCAGGCGTGTTCTTTTTGGCGACCGTTGACGGCAGCCAACCCAAGCTGCGTCCGCTCGGCGCGTTTTTGGAGACGGACGGAAAGCTGCTGTTCGGCGTTGGCGACTTCAAGAATGTCTACAGGCAAATGACCGTCAATCCGTTGGTCGAGCTTGTCGCCTGCAAGCCGAACGGTCACTGGCTGCGCTACACCGGCAGGGCAGTTTTTGAAACCGATGAAACATACGCGGCACAGATGATAAAGAAAAGCGGACTCGAAGCCATCTATAACGAGCAGACCGGCAACAAGCTGATGGTCTTTCATTTGGAGGACGCGACAGCGGTCGAAATCGCCGTGATGGGCGAGGGCGAGAACCTGCTTTGACAGACAAACACCGATCGTTCGAGACAGAACGGTCGGTGTTTTTGCAAATGCTTCCGCAATATCCGATCTGATGTGACCTCATGCGGCTGTTATGAAGTCAACGCAAAAACGAGGCTTCCGACAGAATCTCGTTTTTATTTCGGAATACCCTTTTCTTTTTGCGCCCGTTATGCTATAATATAAAACCATATACTATTAACAGAAAAGAGATCATGATGAAAAAACGATTTGCTATCATAGCCGCCGCACTGCTTGTCGGTGCATGCCTCCTTTCCTCCTGCGGCGGAGAGAAAAAAGAAGAAAGCGGAGCGGCAACAGCCACTTCTGCCACACAGACCGCGACGACAGAGCCTGCCGCCACCGCAGCGGCAACAACGACTGCCGAAAGCAAGGCAGCGTCTTCCGAGAGCAAGGGAGCTTCCGCCGACGTGACAAAGCCTGCCGCAGCGTCCGGCGCAGCCGCCGGCTCCGACAATGCCGTGCAAAGCGCCGACGCGTCCTCCAAGTCTGCCGCCGCGCAGTCCTCCGCTGCTCCGCAGCAGTCAAAGAGCCAAAGCGCTGCACAAAGCTCCTCCCAAAGCTCCTCCCAAGGCTCCCGCAGTGAGCAGAGCAGTCAGCAGCAAAAAAGCGCTGCCGAAGCAGAGAAAACGCTGCCTGCCTTTGAGCCGGAGGAATATGAGCTGCCGTTTGTTCCGGCAAACTGATCGGCGCTTCTTCAGGCAAAGCGCTCTTCCGTCACGCCTTGGCGTGCCGGTGCGCGGCAGAGGAGGGTCAGCGTTAACGCAAGGGCTGTCAGGCTTTGACCGGCAGCTTTTTGCGTATGCATACACGCGACGCGAAATGACAGCGAATGTAACATGGAGCAGACAGCTTGAAGGGCACATCAACAAATTTACTCTCCCTGCCGCAGACGGATAGACGCCGTTTGGACATGGAGAGCTTTTTCAAGCGATTCTTGAAGTGATTTTTTCGGTTTTATATTGATTTTGACCGCAAAATATTGTAGAATAAAAAAACAATAAAGGCATTCCTGCACCACCCCTTCGAGATCAAACGGGAGGAAGATGAAGATGGAATACGGTTACGCGGTTTTGATGGCCGCTTTTTCAGTCGCGCTGCTGCTCTATGCAGGTCTGATGGCGCTGTTCAGGGATTACCGCATGCTGCCGCTGCAGGCGCGTGTGTCGGTCGAGCCAAAGGACAAAAAGCGCTATATGCTGCGGCTGGCAAAGATAGTCGCGCTGGTTGCCGCTTCTCCGGCGCTGAGCGCATTGATCGGACTGTGGAACATCCCTGTCGCCTTTGTTGTACTGCTTGTTTCGGCGGTGCTTTTTATTTGGCTCGGAACAAGAATAAAAGAATAGTAAGGAGTAATGCCATGATTCAGGTTCGAAATCTTACCAAGACCTACGGGACAAAAACCGTTGTCAAGGATATTTCGTTTACTGCAAGGGACGGCGCGATCACCGGCTTTATCGGTCACAACGGCGCCGGAAAATCAACGACCATCAAGGCGATCACCGGTGTGATCAAGCCGACAGAGGGAGAGATTTTGCTCAACGGCAAAAACATCCAAACAGACGCGCTCGAGGCAAAAAAGCAGTTTGGCTATGTGTCCGACAGCCCCGACCACTTTTTGCGTCTCAGCGGCTTGGAATATCTGCATTTTATGGCGGATATTTACGACACGCCGCAGGACGGACGCGCCGCGTTTATCGAGGACTACGCCAAGCGCTTCGGTATTTTTGATTCGCTCAACAATGTCATTTTGTCCTACTCGCACGGTATGCGCCAAAAGATAATGATAATGGGCGCGCTGATACACGAGCCGTCTGTATGGATCCTCGACGAGCCGCTCACCGGTCTCGATCCGCAGTCGGCGTTTGAGCTGAAAAAGATGATGCGCGAGCATGTCGAAAAGGGCAATTCCGTGTTCTTTTCCACCCATGTGCTCGAAGTCGCCGAAAAGCTCTGCGACGAGATCTGCATCATCAAAAACGGCGAGCTGCTCTATTGCGGCACGCTTGACGAATTGAAGCGCACGCACAAATCGCAGGCGTCGCTCGAAAACATTTTCCTTGAATTGACTGAAACAAAAGAACAGGAGGTACAGGCATGATTTTTTCAATTGTTCTCGCTGCCACGGCAGTGTACTGCATTTTTAACGGCATCAAAACGATACTCACCGGGACACTCAGCGCCAAGGAGGAGGCACAGCTAAAGGGCTTTTCCGAGAAGGGTGCGCGCTCCTACAAGATCGCCTATGCGTTTATGAACATACTCGGCGGCTTGCTCGTGGCGGCGTTTGCCGTTTTGCGGTTTTTGGAGGAACAAAAAACCATCGGAGACACACTTGTGCTCCGTTTGATCCTGCTGGGCGTTGCCGTTTTGATGGCGGTGCTGCTGGTTGCGTTCCGCTCCAAATGCAAGAAGATGACGGATGATGAATAAGGCACAAACAAAGGGGAGATTTGCAAAGCTGCTGCAGCTCGCCTCGGTCTTAAAAAAATGCAACGGCAAGCAAGCGTCATACAGCAAGGCGCTGATCACGCCGCAGGCGATCCGGATCATAGCCATTGCGGGGCTGGTGCTGCTTGCCGCCGCTCTGTTTGCGCTCTTTTTCTTTTTGGAACCGGTCATCGTCAAATTTTTGCCCGTTGTGAGCATCACTGAATCGCTGATGCTCATCCTCATGATGCTGAGCTTTATCCTTTCCGTTAAAAACATCGTGACGGTGCTCTACACCGCCGATGACCTGCCGGTTCTGCTGCCCATGCCGTTCTCGGCAGGACAGATCGTGTCCGCCAAGCTGATCGTCGCCTCCGGCTTTCCGGTCAAGCTGAGCCTGATCCTGCTCAACGGCGTCTGCCTCGGACTCGGTCTGCGCGCCGGCTTGGGCGTCGCGTTTGTCATCGGTACGCTGTTGGCGAGCGTGCTCGTTCCGATCACCGGTATCGCGCTTGCCACCCTGCTGGTGGTCGTGGTGTTCCGCTTGTTCGGGTTTATCCGCAACCGCGACATCACCATGGTGCTCGGCGGCATCTTTACCCTGCTGATCTCCATCGGCTATCTTATCATCAACATCAACCTGCGGGGCGGTCAGCAGGCACAGGTAACGGCAACCGCACTGACGGCGCTTGCGTCGGTCTCAGAATCCGTTCCCAATCTGGCAGCCCTCAGCCGCTTTATGTTTGAAGGCAGTCTGCCCGCGCTGCTTCTTGCGCTGGCGATTTCGGCAGCGGCGACCGCGCTTGCCCTGCTTGTCGTCACCAAGCTGTATTTTTCAACGGCGCTCTCCGTCGAGACGACCGGCAAGTCCGGAAAAGCCGTCACCAAGGCGTCCCTCGGCGGCAGCCGCAGCCGCAGTGCGCTCAAGGCGCTGACCGCCTATGAGAGCAAGAGCACGCGCCGCAATCCTGCCTATCTGATCTACGGCTTTTTGATGAGCTTTTTCTGGCCGTTGTTCATCGTTTTGCCGATGGCTTTCGGCAAGGACAGCTTTTTTGAGCATATCCAAGTGCCGCTCGCTACCGGCAATGCGCTGATGACAGCGGTTTGTCTCGGCATCACCGCATCCTGCTTTGCCTGCGGTTTTAACAATCTGTCCGCCACTGCGTTCTCACGTGAGGGCAAGGGCATTGCCGCCCTGCGCGCACTGCCCATCTTGTTCTCCGATTATTACAAGAGCAAGCGCAATTTCGCGCTTATTGTTGTCTCTCTTTGCAGTGTAGGCTATATTCTGATCGGCGGTATTGTCGGCGTTATCTTCGGCGTCCTTCCGCTTGCCGCAGGTTGGGTTGTGCTGCTTTCGGCGTGCGTCTGCTTTCTCTTAAACAGCATTTGGGTCAACCTGATGCTGCTGAAAAACGCGGCAAAGCCGTATTTTGACTGGGACAGCGAAACAGAGATTGCGCGCAAGCTCTGCTGGGTCAACATTGCGGCGTTTGTCGTCGGCACTGCTGCTCTTGTCGGCTTGATTATCGTGACCCTGCTGCCAAAGGATATGAGCGGCGGCGACGCGGTCTCGGTCTCTGCTATTCTGTTCGCCGTTATCTCCACCGCGTTTGTTGTTGCAGCGGCTGTTCTGGCGAACCGGCTGTGCATGAAAAAAGCAGAAAAGCTGCTGATGAAAACAGAATAATACATAACAAAAGCATAAAGCAGTCCGGCTGCATCGTCACTTCCATGATGATACAGCCGGTTCATTTTTTATCAGCCCGTCAGCGCACCTGCGTCAGATAATACAAAAAGCCCAGTGCGGCGACAAGCAGGGCGGCAAACGCCAAATGCCGCAGCTTTTGCTCCCAGAGCAGTCCGATAAATTCGCGGATAAAGGCGTTTGGGAAGAAGTAGAGCTTTGTCTTGGCGGAAAGCCCTTTGCACGTCAATCTAATTCTGAAATAATTCTGTAATCGAAATTACAAAGAAGATATGTTATCATATAGTAGGGTGATAACATGGAAGTATTTGAAAGATTGATAGAA
>ONGI01000003.1 GCA_900317315.1 uncultured Eubacteriales bacterium | reverse complement strand
TCCTCGTTATACGTCAGTATGACTTCGTCATTTTGACAATAATTTGCTATAAAATATCCGCACCTCTGAACAACCCTATATTTTTAGAGGTGCCCATAAAAAGTCACAAGCTCAGGATCCCTATGGACGCTGAGCTTGTGCTTGTTTATGCAAAAAATTAGGTTATTCCGGCTTATAATCCGACCAGTTGCCGGCTGAATATCTGCGTTTTGTTTTCATATTGCCGGGATCGGCTTTGGGTTCTACGGACATGTCGATCTTATAGACCTTTCCGATCAGTCCGTGGCTGTACGGAAGGTCGGTCGTCTGATACGCGTCCGCACCCTCCGAAACCTTCTTGTCGGTCACACCGGAATCGAAAATGATACCCTGCACACCGAAGGGAGCCGCTACCCGGTAAATATCCGTTCCTTCGATCTGCTCCATCTGAAAGCCCGGCCACTCGGCATAATAATAGGGTTCGTTCGTCAAGCTGTTGATCGCCATACCGCCCCACCAGTAGACATAAACCTTATCCCACTTGGTTTCGCTGTTGTCGTAATACACATAACCGGGCTGGGTATTTTCCATATCGATTTCCAAGTCTTTGAAATACTCCTCATAAGGGTCGCTCTTGTCCTTGTATGCGATCGGCACACCGTATTCCAGTGCGGAAACATGCTGTGTAAATGCCGCCTCCAGGAACTCGGGATAGATATTTCTCCAATATTGCATAAAATGCTCTCCGGGCTCATATTTGCTGAAGATGATCTTATCCTTAGGATAACCGCTTTCGAGCAGCTTGTTGTACATTGTTTCCGTAACGTCGCCGTTATCTACCAGATAACCGCCGGCGTACAGATACAAAAACGGTGCGTTTTCCATTGAGCATTTATCCTTGAGAAAGCTTGTCCACTCCGCGTCGGCATACATGCCAAAGGTTGACGACAGCGCTCCGCCGGCACTGAATTTGTCGGGGTGCGACAATACGGTATAGAAGGTTTCCAAGCCGCCGAGCGAGCTGCCGGCAAGCGAGGTGTGCTGCGCGTCGGTGTAGACGTTATAATGCTCGTTCACATAGGGCATGACGGTATCGCAGATAAAGTCCGCAAAGGCGTTTCCGCGTTTGAGGGAGATATCCTCATCTTTGGCGTTGGCAGGCGCTCTTTCCAAATTGAGGTGTCCCAAATCGGGGATCAGCTCGTCGTCTCTGTACGGACTGCCGTTATCAACGGCGACAATGATCGCCTTGTTGCCTGTTGCCGCGATCATACTCTCAACGTTTTCGCTGACATTCCAGCACATAACATCGTTGTCCATGCCTCTCTCTGTACCTTTCGCAAGGACACTCTGACCGTCAAACATATAGATGACGGAATACTTTTCTTCTGCCTTCTCGTCATAATCCGCGGGCTTCCAGATATATACGTTTTTATCCCTTCCGTCAAACTGAAACACACTTGTATCAAATTTCGGATCATAGACTGGTTCGGTGCCGACCACATACGGAAGCAGTTCATCGTTGCTCAGGTTCCATCCGCTGATAAAGCTGTTGAAGGCAACGTCCATGCTGGTGGTTTTGCCGTAGGTCAGGTGTACCATGTTGTATTGATTAACATCCGCTTCACAGCTGAAAAAGATGTTTTGATCATTCTCGCTGCTTTTTTCCATTTTGACGTCCTCAGTCTTACCGTTTGCGGTATTCATAAAGGTCGCTGTTATTTCACCGACCGACTTGGGCGCTCGGATGTTCAGCGTATGCATTTTCACAACATCCGCTTTTACGGGCTCGGTTTCTTTTATTGCAGAATCCGGGGTCGCTTTTGAAGCGTCACCGCTTCCGGCACAGCCTGTCACCGCCGAAAAGCAAGCGGCGCCGCACATTAAAATCAGTGGTATCTTTTTCATTCTCATCGCTCATTCTCCTTGAAATAATTTATTTGGTACTTATATAATAAAACAGCTGCCCGATAAATATCAAGCAACTGTTTAATCATTTATTCAACAAGCAAGAGAGTAATGCAACCAATAGTTTAAAAGATAGGCTTTTCTCTTTCGCACATACCGAAAATCGGATAGGGACATCCTTTTGCGATCTCATCCGCATAACAAAACAAAGGAAATACATTCGCCTCAAAGCGGATGATATAAGAATGGATCTCACCATCGATTGACGCGATTTTCATAGGATGTACGATTTTTTTATCGCACAGCATTTTCATGCAGCGCTCGACTTCATGCAATTCAAATCCGGTTCCATGACTGATCAATTGAGAGGTGACCGGTATATTTGAATTCTTATAAAGAAAATAAAAGATTTTCAGTATTTTTTTATCGGCAAAAAGTGCAAATACCTGTCTGATGGCTTCCTCACTTTCAAAATAAGAGAGGATGCCCTTGTCATGCGGACGCATCATCAGGAAAAAATATCGAAAATCATTCGACATACGCACCAGCGTCATACCGTCGTCGCGTAAAACCTTAGCAAAATAGTCTCTGTCCTGTTCGTTGTTTTCGTTGAAATGACCGGTAAATGTATCGACAATGTTTTCAGAGAAGCTATCGTCGCCCGTCAGACCCACAATAAAGGACCAACAATAGTTGAACGCACAGAGGAAGGCTTCTTCGCTCGCCATCGCGCTCAGCTTTTTGGTGAGCAAAGACTGAATATCCTGGATCTCTCTGCCGTACAGCGCGTCGATGCTCACGTCCAGCGCGTCGGCAAGCTGCGGCAGGATCTCCGCATCGGGCGTTCCTCCCCGCTCCCATTTTGAGACGGCCTGCGTCGTGACGCCGATCAAGTTTCCTAAGTACTCTTGCGTATATTTCTTTTGATTGCGATATTTCTTGATATTTTCTCCGATGGCACTCATTTTCAAACCTCCGTTGAGTTTATAATCTCATTGTATCAAAATAACCGGTGTTTGTCTATACCATCGGCTTACGTATTTCTGCAAATCGCGCTGATGAAGCCTTCACTTGTTCGACGGTAAATCGGCAACAAAAAACGCCGCCAAGCTGGAGAATTATGTGCTTTTTACATTCCGGAAAGCAATTCATTTATTGTTGGATTTTGTGCAGAATGGAGGTGTATTTCC
This sequence comes from uncultured Eubacteriales bacterium, assembly GCA_900317315.1. Classification (GTDB taxonomy): domain Bacteria; phylum Bacillota; class Clostridia; order Oscillospirales; family Acutalibacteraceae; genus Ruminococcoides. The sequence continues at coordinate 27,773 of ONGI01000003.1, read as the reverse complement.
GTTTTTGTATTACCCTGCTGATCGGATAAAACAGGATGCCGGCTGCAATACCAATGATCCACACATATTCCCAGCTGATAAGAAATCCGATCAGCATGATGACAGCGACGGTTATCGCCCAATATATAAAGTGGAATCTCACTGTCGTTTTATTCAGCTCACCAATAATATCCAATCCGTTCGATGCATGCGGTGCATTCTCGATAAACTCCGCTGCCCCGGCAGCACCTGTACAGGAACGAAAATCTGTACTGCACACTTCTGCGGCTTTCCCGTAGTCGGAGTTGCTCAGGATCTCATGTACAGACGCCCGGATCCCGTCAACTGAATCGTCATTTAAAGCCGTACCGGCGCCAATTTCCATTACCCTTCTGGCTACTGCTTTCTGCTCACTCGTCTGGGGATAGAGCACCATCGGCGCAGCCATATAGAGGCTTTCGGAAACGCTGTTCATGCCGCAGTGCGTTATAAAAACATCCGCTTTGGAAAGAATGTCGAGCTGATCAACGTAGGGATACACATGGATATTGTCAGGCAGCACTCCCAGTGACCCGCGGTTTACCGCATTCCCGCATGAAATGATGACGTCAACATTCTGATCCCGCAATGCCTCTATGCATTTTGTGTAAAAATCGGGTCTGTCATTGATGACGGTCCCCAGAGAAATATAAACAAGCGGGCGTTCTTTCGTTTTTTCCGGAACGACATTTGAAAAGACAGAGGGTCCTACAAATGCGTAGTGATCCGAAAAGCTCTCCGCATACGGCTGAAAACGACGTGAAGTATAGACGATGCTATCTGTCTGATTATCGCTTTGTACCAGTGATAAGGCACCTTTCACATGATAGCCATAGGGCTCAAGCTTTTTCAGTTCCTTTGACACCCTCGGCAAACCCAGAATCATATCTGCCATTTCTTTCGGTGTATTCTTCATGTACTGCGAAGACAACTGATTAAAAGCGAATGTACTGGTAGAAACCACCATCGGAACATGGTGCTTCCATGCATTCAGTTTTCCCCAGAAGCAAACGGAATCCGTATATATGACGTCAGGCCGGAAGCTTTTGAACTCCTCTTCGAGATAGCTGTCCATCCCAAGTGTGATCCGGATATCCTGCACCGTCATTTCCGTAGTGGATACATTCTTCAGTCCGGCTTTTTCCTGCTCTGAAAGTTCCGGCAGATACGCATCGCAGGATATAAACGCTGCGCCTGTTGCGTTGATCTTATCTTTAAATTCATCGAACGAATAGAATCTGACTGTGTTTCCTCGTTTCACCAGCTCTGCGGCAACAGGCAGCATGGGATTCGTATGACCGTGTGCAGGAATGCAGAAAAAAGCAACCCTCTTCATCCTTTTTCACCGTCCTGATCCTGAAATGCCATCCCAAACAATTCCGCAAAGGCACCTTTCGGGGGAATAGCGATTCCCCTCTTCTCATCACCAAGAAGAAGCAGTGTATCTCCGGGCTTGATGCCGAAGATATCCCTGGCTTGCTTCGGTATTACTATTTGTCCTTTTTCGCCGACGGTAGCCGTCCATGCATATTTTCCTTCCGGCACTTTCATTCCTCTACCTCCAATGGTATGACTTGTACAACTAATTATACTCAGTTCTTGTGAGCCTGTCAATAGGTTATAAGAAAAGAGCGACGGAAATCGCACCTCGCCACCGTAACCTTTTGCGAAGATCAAAAGGCATTACCGACTGCAACAAGTCAGTAATGCCTAAGCTTTTATGTTTATTCCCATTCCACCGTTCCCGGCGGTTTGCTGGTGATGTCGTAGACGACGCGGTTGACGTGCTCTACTTCGTTGATGATGCGGTTGGAGACGCGGCCGAGGATATCATACGGGATCCGCGCCCAGTCGGCTGTCATAAAATCGTCGGTGGTGACGGCGCGGATGGCGACCAGCTCATCGTAGGTGCGCGCGTCGCCCATGACGCCGACGGTCTTGACGCCGGGGAGCACCACAAAAAACTGGCTCATTTTTTCGGCATAGCCGCACTTTTCCATTTCGTCGCGCAGGATCGCGTCGGCTTCCTGCAGGGTGTGTACGCGCTCCGCCGTGATCTCACCGATGACGCGCACGCCCAAGCCGGGTCCCGGGAACGGCTGACGCCACACCAATTCATGCGGCAAGCCGAGCTTTTCGCCGACGGCGCGCACCTCGTCCTTGAACAGATCCTTCAGCGGCTCGATTATGCCCTCAAAGTGAATGTCCTTCGGCACGCCCACCTGGTTATGGTGGGTCTTGATTTTGGCGGCGTCGCCCTTGCCGCTCTCGATGCGGTCGGGGTAAATCGTGCCCTGCGCAAAAAAGCCGGAGCCGTAGCTGTCGCGGATCCTGTTCCAGAATACGTTATAGAACTCTGTACCGATGATATTGCGCTTTTCCTCGGGGTCGCTGACGCCCTTTAGCTTGGAGAGGAATTCCTCCTGACAGTTGATGCGGACAAAGTTCATGTCAAAGAGCTTGGTAAAGGTGTTTTCGACATAGTCGCCCTCATCCTTGCGCATCAGACCTTGGTCAACAAATACGCAGGTGAGCTGCTTGCTGACTGCCCTGCTCAGCAGCGCGGCGGCGACGGAGCTGTCCACACCGCCGGAGAGTCCGAGCACCACGCCCTTGTCCCCTACCTGCGCCTTGATGGCGGCGACGGTGTCGTCGATAAAGCTGTCCATCTGCCACTCACCCTTGCAGCCGCACACGTCAAACAAAAAGCTGCGCAGCATATCGCTGCCGTGGTCGGTGTGGTTGACCTCGGGATGGAACTGCACGCCGTAGAGCTTCTTCTCTTCATTTGCCATCGCCGCAACGGGACAGTGCGCAGTCGTGGCGGTAACGGAAAAGCCGTCCGGCACCTCGCTGATATAATCGCGGTGGCTCATCCACGAAACGCCGTTTGCGGGTATCTCCCGAAAAATGGTGCAGCTTGTTTGATAGGCGGTGTCGGTTTTGCCGTATTCGCTGACGGAATCGTCCGCCGCGGAGATCACCCTGCCGCCGAGCGCGTGTGCCATCAGCTGACAGCCGTAGCAAATGCCCAATACCGGAATGCCCAGCGCAAACACCTCGGGCGTATAATGAGGCGACGCAGGATCATAGACGCTGTTGGGACCGCCTGTGAAGATGATTCCCTTTGGGTCAAGTGCCTTGATACGCTCGATGGGAACCGTATAAGGCAATATCTCACAATACACATGATTTTCGCGCACACGTCTGGCGATCAGCTGGTTGTACTGACCGCCGAAATCGAGCACGATCACAGTTTCCTTCATAGCTTTTCCCCCATTCAAAATCGAATAGGGCGCACGACGCCGGTGCACCCTATTTTGTTAACGATAAATAATGTCACTGCGCGACGGACCGTTGGAGACCATCTTGATCGGCACACCGATTTCCTTTTCGGCAAATTCGATGTAGTCGCGGCACTCCTTGGGCAGCTCGTCGTAGTTTTTGATACCCTTGATGGAGCACTTCCAGCCGGGCAGCTTTTTCAAAATGGGCTTGCAGCGCTTGAGCTTGGTGGTTGACGGGAAGTAGTCGATCACCTCACCGTCCAGCTCATAGCCGACGCAAACCGGGATCTCGTCGAGATAGCCGAGCACGTCGAGCACGGTAAAGGCGACCTGTGTGGCGCCCTGCACCATGCAGCCGTAGCGCGTCGCTACCAGATCCAGCCAGCCCATGCGTCTGGGTCTGCCGGTGGTCGCGCCGAATTCGCCGCCGTCTCCGCCGCGTTTGCGCAGCTCGTCCGCTTCTTCGCCGAAGATCTCGGACACAAATTCACCTGCGCCGACCGCGCTGGAATACGCCTTGACAACGGTGACGATCTCCTTGATCTCATAGGGCGGGATACCGGCGCCGACAGCGCCGTAGCCGGCGATCGTGTTGGAGGAGGTCACCATCGGATAGATACCGAAATCGGTGTCCTTGAGCGAGCCGAGCTGTCCTTCGAGCAGGATCGTCTTGCCCTCCTTGAGCGCCTGATGCACCACGGTGAACGCGTCGCCCACATAGGGCGCAAGCTGCTCCTTGTACTCCATCAGCTTGTCAAATACCTCTTGCTCGGTGATGGGCTCCTTGTGATAGAGGTTTTGGAGCGTGGCGTTTTTGATTTCGAGCGCGTGACGGATCTTCTCTTTGAGGGAATCGGGATCGTCATACAGCTCGTTGATCTGAAAACCGATCTTGGAATACTTGTCGGAATAGAAGGGCGCAATGCCGCTCTTGGTGGAACCGAAGGAATTTTTGCCCAGACGCTCCTCCTCGTAGCAGTCGAACGCCACATGATACGGCATCACAATCTGCGCACGGTCGGAAACGATAATGTTCGGTTCGGGAACGCCGCGGTCCTTCAGCTCCTGCATTTCCTTGACGAAGTTTTCAACGCTGAACGCAACGCCGTTGCCGATGATGTTGGTGATGTTCCGGTGGAACACACCGGAGGGAAGCTGGTGCAGTGCAAACTTGCCGTAGTCGTTAATGATCGTGTGTCCGGCGTTGGCGCCGCCCTGAAAGCGGATGACCACATCACTGTTGCCGGCGAGCACGTCGGTGATCTTGCCCTTGCCCTCGTCGCCCCAGTTTGCGCCTACGATTGCTTTAACCATGTTTGTTTCTCCTTTGTTTTATAGTGCGGACCGTCAAACGTTGATCTCGGGTTTGTCGGACGCTACGTCTTTGTATCTTTCAAGCACCGGCGCCACACATTCGGCGAGGAAGTCCTCGGTCTGCTCCTTGGCTCTGCCGGTGTATTTTTCGGGCTGCAAAATGCTCTCCAGCTCTTCGAGGGTCACGCCGAACGCCTCGTCCGCCGCGATCCTTTGCAGCAGGTCGTTCTCGCCGCCCTCTTCCTTGATGACCTTGGAAGCCGCCATGGAATGCACGCGGATGCGCTCGTGCAGCTGCTGACGGTCGGCGCCGCGCTTTTTGACGGCGTCCATCATAATATTCTCGGTCGCCATAAAGGGCAGCTCCTTCCGCAGACGCTGCTCGATGACCTTGGGATAGACGACCAAGCCGTCCGCCACATTGGCATAGAGCGAGAGAATGCCGTCCACCGCCAAGAATGCTTCGGGAACGCTGAGGCGCTTGTTGGCGGAATCGTCCAGGGTGCGCTCAAACCACTGGGTCGCGGTGGTGAAATAGCCGTTGAGCACATCCACCATCACATAGCGCGACAGAGAGCCGATGCGCTCGGAGCGCATGGGATTGCGCTTGTATGCCATCGCGGAGGAGCCGATCTGGTTCTTTTCAAAGGGCTCTTCCACTTCCTTGAGGTGCTGCAGCAAACGGATGTCGTTGGAGAATTTTGCCGCAGACTGCGCAATGCCTGCCAGAACGTTGAGGAACTGCGAATCGAGCTTGCGCGAATAGGTCTGTCCCGATACGGGGAAGCAAGCCTGATAGCCCATCTTTTCGGCGATCTTTTTGTCGAGTGCCTTGCACTTTTCGTGGTCGCCGTCAAACAGCTCCAAAAAGCTTGCCTGCGTGCCGGTGGTTCCCTTGGAGCCGAGAAGCTTTGCCTTGGAGAGCTGATATTCCACATCCTCCAAGTCCATCAGCAGCTCCTGCAGCCAAAGGGTGGCGCGCTTGCCGACGGTGGTGGGCTGTGCCGGCTGAAAATGTGTGAAAGCCAGTGTGGGCAGCGCCTTGTATTCATCCGCGAACTGTGCAAGATTGCGGATGACCGTGATCAGCTTGTCGCGCACCAGACGCAGACCCTCGGTCATGATGATGATGTCGGTGTTGTCGCCGACATAGCAGGAGGTAGCGCCGAGGTGAATGATGCCCTTTGCGTTCGGGCACTGCACGCCGTAGGCGTAGACATGGCTCATCACATCATGGCGCACCAGCTTTTCGCGCTCGGTGGCGACCTCGTAGTTGATGTCGTCGGCGTGCGCCTTCAGCTCGTCGATCTGCGCCTGCGTGACGGGGAGACCGAGTTCCATTTCCGCTTCGGCAAGGGCGATCCAGAGCTTGCGCCAGGTCCTGAATTTTTTGTCGGGTGAAAAGATATATTTCATTTCCTTGCTCGCGTAACGCGCCGACAAGGGGGATTCGTAGGTGTCTTTTATCATGTCGGTTTCCTTTCTCCCATCACGGAGTTATGCTTCATCTGTGCCCTGACAGGCGTCGTACATGCCGCCGCGCTCCTTGCCCTCCAGGGTGAGCTGCGTGGTCGGCGCCGGATATTTTCCGGTAAAGCAGCCCTCGCAAAAGCCGATCGGCGCACAGCCTATCATCTCGTGGAGCGAATCCACCGGCAGGTATGCCAGAGAATCGGCGCCGCTGAGCTTGGTGATCTCTTCAATGCTGTGGTTGACGGCAATGAGCTCTCCGCGCGAGGGAATGTCGGTGCCGTAGTAGCACGGCCACATAAAGGGCGGCGAGCTGATGCGCATATGCACTTCCTTGGCGCCTGCCTCACGGAGCATGGTGACGATGCGGTCTACCGTGGTGCCGCGCACGATGCTGTCGTCGATCATCACGACGCGCTTGCCGCGCACGCGGTCGGCTATCGGATTGAGCTTGATGCGCACGCTCTTCATGCGCTCCTTTTGGCTGGGCTTGATGAAGGTCCTGCCGATGTAGGCGTTCTTCACGATCGCCTTTTCGTAGGGGATGCCGCTCTCCTCGGCGTAGCCGATCGCCGCATCAATGCCGGATTCGGGCACGCCGATGACCATATCCGCCTCGACCGGACAGGTGCGCGCCAGGATCCTGCCTGCCTGCTTGCGCGCTTCGTAGACGCTCACGCCGTCGATGGCGGAATCGCTGCGCGCAAAATAGATGTATTCAAAAATACAAATCGCCTGCTTTTTGTCGGGAAAATCGGGTCGGATAGAACGGTAGCCGTCCGCGCCCTCGCCGTCGATCACGATGATCTCACCCGGCTCCACGTCGCGCACAAATTCCGCGCCGCAGGCGTCGAGCGCCGCGCTCTCGCTGGCAACCACCACAGAGCCGTTATGCTTTCCGATACAAAGCGGACGGAAGCCGTGGGGGTCGCGTGCCGCGATGATCTTTCGCGGCGACATCACGAGCAGCGAATACGCGCCCTCGATGCGGTGCATGGCTTCGATGACCGCTTCTTCTACGCTGTGGACATGCAGTCTGGCGCGCGCGATCAGATAACAAATGACCTCGCTGTCGATCGTCGTCTGAAAGATAGCGCCGCGCTGCTCCAGCTCACGGCGGATCTCAACCGCGTTGGTCAGATTGCCGTTGTGTGCTACGGCAATGGTGCCCTTTACATAACGCATAACAAGCGGCTGCGCGTTTTCGAGCACGGAGCCGCCTGCTGTTGAATACCGAACGTGAGCAATTCCCATTTGACCGTTCAGCGAGTCCAGCGTATCGTTGCCGAAAACCTCGCTGACCAGTCCCATGTTTTTATGATAATCAATAACGCCCTCGTCAGACACGGCAATGCCGCAGCTCTCCTGCCCTCTGTGCTGCAGGGCAAGAAGTCCGTTGTAGCAGGCATAGGCAGGGTTGAGGCTGCCGTCGCTGAGAACGCCGAAGACGCCGCACTCCTCGTGCAGGCCTTCCTTATGATACCGATCAATTGAACAACTCAAAATTTCACCATCCGAGATTTGATTTGGGTGTTTTTGATTATTTTTCCAAGCCGACACGCTTCATCATTTCGGCATAGGCTTCTTCCACACCGCCCATGTCGCGGCGGAAACGGTCCTTGTCGAGCTTTTCCTGGGTATCCATATCCCAGAAACGGCAGGTATCGGGAGAGATCTCATCGGCGAGAATGATGGTGCCGTCGGGCAGTCTGCCGAACTCGATCTTGAAGTCGATCAAATCAACGTTGCAAGCCTTGAAGAAATCTACCATGACCTCGTTGATCTTCATGGTGTAGCGCGCAATGGTGTCAAGCTCTTCCTTGGTCGCCGCGCCAATGGCGATGATCTGGCTGTCGTTGATCATCGGATCGCCGAGCGCATCGTCCTTGAGGCAATATTCGAGCGTGGGCGCCTTGAACAGGGTGCCCTCGGGAACGCCGAAGCGCTTGGAGAAGGAGCCTGCCGCCTTGTTTCTGACAATGACCTCGAGCGGTACGATCTCAACCTTTTTGAGAACGGTGTCGCGGTCGTTGAGCTCTTCCACAAAGTCTGTGGGAACGCCCTTTTCCTCAAGCAGCTTGAACATAAAGTTAGACATGCGGTTGTTGACTACGCCCTTGCCGACGATGGTGCCCTTCTTTTCGCCGTTGAACGCGGTGGCGTCATCCTTGTAGGACACGATGCAGTAGGCGGGATCATCGGTGGCGTAAACCTTTTTTGCCTTGCCTTCATACATAAGCTCTTTCTTTTCCATGATGTTTCCTCCAATTACAAATTGAAATACAAATTGAAAATAAATACTATACCGATAATATTATAATATAGATTGTCAAATCTTTTTATCAAATTAGAATTATAATCAAATTTTCCTGTTAACACAGAAATGTGTCCCGTGCGGAAGTTTTTTTAGGTAATTTTTCGCCTAATCCGCGGGAAATTCCGCAATTCTTCGCTGCAAAGCGGTCGCATCCTCCACCGTGACGCTGCCGTCGCCGTTTGTGTCCGCCGCCATGCACTGCTCCGGCGACAGCATCTCATACTGCGCCAGCGCGCGCTGCATCAGCGTCACGTCGCGGATATTGACCGTGCCGTCCAAATTGACGTCCCCCTGCAAGGCGTCGGAGACAACGGAGCCGGTCAGCACGTTCTTAAAGACATGCAGCGACGCAAGCGCCTGTCCCGTTGCGTCAAAGAACGCCTGGTTGTCCACGGCGCTGCCGCCGTAGTAGCGTCCGGCGTCGTCGGGGTCATACGCCGCCGAATAGGAGGATGCCCAGCCGCAGCCGTACTGCTCCCAGAGCATTTTGTTGGCGTTGTACTGCCGCGTCCACGCGCTGCCGCTCTTGCCGGTGACGTCGCCGACGGTGATCCAGGCGCCCTCCCAGTAGAACATGCCGAGCCCCTTGCCGCCGCTGACATCGTTGACGGCGTTCATCACCGCGCGCACCTCGTCCGCCTGACCCTGCACCGAAAAGTCCCAGCACATGTTGTCGCCGGAATTGTTGTTCCATTGGCTGATGGTGTTGCTGTGGCCGTCGGTGTCGTCGAGCGTGTAGGGATAAGAGGTCTCGGCGACCATGGTGTATTTGCCGTATTTGTCGGCGGCGTAGCTGAGCACCTCGGTGAGATTCGTCAGGCTGCCGTGCCAGCAGGGATAATAGGAGGTGGCGAACACATCATAATCAATATTGTTTTGTGCGAGAAAATCCGCGAACCATTTCATGGCGCCGGTGTTCTCGGGATTGGTAAAGTGCATGGCGATTCCGACGCTCTTGTCAAAGGCGCGAACCGCCGCAGCGCCGGTTTGGAGAAGCGCGGCGCGGTCGGTGTTTTGGAACGCGCCGGCGACGCCGGAGGTGATCTCGTTGCCGATCTGCACCATGCCTATGGCGGCTCCCGCGTCTTTTAATTCTGTTAAGGAATTAACTGTATAGGAATAGAGCGCTTCCTGCTTTTGCGTGAGGCTCATGTCCGCCCACGCCTTTGGCTCCTTTTGCTTGGCAGGGTCAGCCCAAAAGTCGGAATAATGGAAATCCACGAGCAGCTTCATGCCGTTGTCAGCCGCGCGCCTGCCGATCTGCTTTGCCTTTTCCAAATCGTTGTTACCGCCGCCGTAGCCGTTGCCGTTCGCGTCATAGGGATCGTTCCAGATGCGCACGCGGATGTAATTGACGCCGTTGTCAGCAAGTATTTTGAAAATATCCTCCGTCTGCCCTGCCTCATTTTTGAAGCGCACGCCGGCGTTTTCGAGCGAGATGACCGAGGAGATATCCATACCGCGGATAAAATCCGGGTTTTGAAACGCGATCTTTTCCACGGCGATACGGTCGCGCACCGGCGCGTCTGTCGCCGCAGAGACCGGCATGACGGCGCCTGCCGTGAGCAATGCCGACAGTATGAGAGCCGTCTGTATTTTTAAACTGTTTTTCATCCCTGCCACTTTCTTCAATGATCTGTTACTATTATACTTTAGACAATGTTTGATGTCAAATAATTTCTAAATTGTAACAATTAATTTAAAAAAATGATAGGATTTTAAGCAATTTTGTGGTATAATAAAAAATCATATGAAACGGAGTGTGATTTTTTTGCTGTTTAACCTAACCTACACCACGCTCAACTTCCTGTTTTTTGTGCTGGTGGCAATGCTGCTGTACTTTTTATTTCCTGTAAAGAAATATAAATGGACAGTTTTGCTGGCTGCAAGCGTATTCTTCTACGCTGTTGTGGGCTACAAATTTGCTTATTACATCCTGTTTACCACCCTGAGCACCTATCTGATCGCGCTTTGGATAGAACGCGTTTCAAAGCAGTCAAAGGCGCTCCTAAAGGAAAAGAAAAAGGAATGGGACAAGGATCAGAAAAAATCCTACAAGAACAAGATCAAGGTGCAAAAGCGCCTGATCATGGCGCTGGCGCTCGTGATCAACTTTGGTGTGCTCGCCTTTTTGAAGTATTACAACTTCTTTGCAGGCAGCCTCAACGACGTGCTCGGCGTCTTCGGCGTCGGCTTTTCGATGCCCACCCTCAAGCTGTTGCTGCCGATCGGTATCTCGTTCTACACCTTCCAGGCAATGGGCTACATCGTGGACGTCTACCGCGAAAAAACCGCGGCACAGCGGAATCCCTTCAAGCTGCTGCTGTTTGTTTCGTTCTTTCCGCAGATCATTCAGGGTCCTATCAGCATCTACGACCAGCTCGCCGACCAGCTGTTTGAACCGCATGCGTTTGACTTTACACGCATGAAGCACGGCATGGAGCTGATCCTGTGGGGCTTCTTCAAAAAGCTCGTCATCGCCGACCGCGCCAATATCGCCATCGAAGCGGTAAAGGGCAAATACGGCGAATACAACGGCACGGTGCTCACCTTTATCATTCTGCTCTACGCGATCCAGCTGTACGCCGACTTCTCGGGCGGTATCGACATATCGCGCGGTGTGGCGCAGATATTCGGCATCGACATGATCGACAACTTCAAGCGGCCGTATTTCTCGCGCTCCATCAACGAATACTGGCGCAGATGGCATATTTCCCTCGGCGGCTGGCTCAAAAACTACCTCTTCTACCCCCTTGCCATGTCCAATGTGTTCCTCAACGCGAGCAAAAAGATGAAGAACACCCGCTTTGGCAAGACCGCCGCAGGCGCTCATGTTTCCAAGGTGCTGCCCACGAGCATCGCCTCGCTGATCGTCTTTTTGGTCGTCGGCGTGTGGCACGGCGCAGACTGGAAATATGTGGCGTTCGGTATTTGGAACGGCGGCATCATCATGCTGAGCATTCTGATGCAGCCGCTCTTTGACGGCGCGGTGGACAAGCTTCGCATCAACCGCAAGAATCCCGTGTTTATCGGCTTCCAGATTTTCCGCACCCTGCTGGTGGTGCTGGTCGGCTACGTGTTTGACGTTGTGCACGACTTTGGCGAAGGCATGTACACCTTTGGTCAGTTCTTTACCGGACAGAATCTTCCGGAGGGCATCGCCCAGATCGGCACCCTCGGTCTGCTCTGGCAGGATTATGTGGTGATCGGACTGGGCAGCATCGTGCTGCTGGTCGCCAGCATTATTCAGGAGAAGCATCCCGAAACCGACATTCGTCACATGCTTGACCAGAAGATCTTCTTCGTGCGCGCCCTGGTGCTGTATATCGGCGTGATGGCTGTCGTGATCTTCGGCATATACGGCTCCGGCTATAACGCCGCAGACTTTGTTTACATGCAATTTTGACGGAAGGAGGCTGCATAATGAGATTTCAAAAAAAAGTAACACGCACGGTCAAGGTGTCGGTCTTTTTGCTGATCATCATGGCCTCCTGTCTGGGCCTGCAGCAGTATGTGCTGCGCAATGTCGATCACAACAGCCTGCGCGTAGAGGGCTTCTACCAAGAGACGCCCGGCTCGCTGGACGCGGTGTTTATCGGCGCAAGCGACATGTACACCTCGTTCATACCGGGCAGAGCCTATGAAAAATACGGCTTTACCAGCTACCTGCTCGCGTCGGAATCCATCACCTCCGACGGTGTGCTGACCGCCGTCAAGGAGGTCGTGCGCACACAAAATCCGCAGCTGGTGGTGGTGGAGGCAAACGCCTTTCTCTACAGTGACACTAAAAACGACCAGAACCAGGCATATATCCACAAGTTCTTTGACAACCTGCCGTTTTCTCTGAACAAGCTGGACTACATTCAAAAGAATGTGCCGGTGGACGACAGGTGGGAATATATTTTTCCGCTGATCAAATACCACGGACTGTGGACGGAATATCCCGAGCGCTTCTACATGATGGCGAGCGATCTGACGCTCGACATGCGCGGCTACAACTATCTCAAGGGCTTCCGCACCACCGCACAGGTCTTCAAGTCCAAAACGCCGAGTCTGAACGAACAAATCTACACGGAGCACGACACGCTGCCGCTTGATCCCAAGCTTGAAACACAGCTGAGGGAGCTGATGGACTACGCCAAGCAGAACGATGTGAACCTCGTCTTTGTGCGTGCGCCGCACTATGTGACCAAGAGCACCTACGACCGCGTCAAGCGCTCCAATCAGATGGCGCATATCGTCAACGAAGAAGGCTTTAGCTACTACACCTTTGAGAGCGACGCGCGCGATATCGGCATTGACGATCAGCATGATTTTTATAACGAAGAGCACATGAACGTTTACGGCGCTCTGAAGTTCACGGATTATGTTGCCGAGCGTTTTGTCAACGTGGAGGATCTGAAGCCGGGATTCTTGACAGATGAACAAAAGGAAGGCTGGAAAGAGGTCAGCAAGACCTCCAATCAACTCTATCGCTACTGCGACGATATGATGACCAAAGGCAACGGACGCGGCGCCCAAGAGGACGTGGTGACGCTGTTCATGCTGGACAATTATTCGGACGCACCGATCGAACGCAAGTAAAGGAGGCTCACTATGAAATATCCGAAAGCCCTGACCGGCGTCAGGCTGTTTGTCCCTGCCGAGATACTCTGCGTGATCGTCTCGCTCCTTACGTTTATCATCGTCATTTTGGTGAATAATATCGACTTTACAAACATGCAGCAAACGGATGTGCTGATCAACAGACTCGCTGTTGGCTATCTTTTGGTCAACATATTCAGTATCATCGCCTTTGTTTTGAAGCTGGTCGGATTTCAGATCGCGCGCAAGGATGAAAGGCAGTTCAGAAAATCGCTGTTCTTTTCGGTCATCGGTATGATTTTTATCTTATTCGGCCTGTTTACCGCCGGCACGTTCGCCTCCTTTGTTTGGGGCGTCAACGAGGTCGCCAATCTGTTGGTGGTCATCTATGCCATATTGGCTATCTACAATCTCGCCGAAAAAGAGGACGATCAGGATGTAATGAAACGCGGCAAGATCGCACTGGTTTTTATCGCCATCATTTTCGGCGTCGCGGTCATCAACGCCACGATCACCATCTTTATCCCTACGGTAGACGCTGTTTTTAAGATACTGGGCGCTGCTCTCGATCTGCTGGGACATGCCGCGTACCTGTCTTTCCTGCTGGCTGCCAAAAAGATGCTGAAAAACGCAACCGTATAACAATAGCAAAGGAGCTGTCACCGCGCAGCTCCTTTTGATTTGGGAGAGATCTATGCAATACGAAACAGACACACTCTTTGATGCCCCCTATTGGCTGCTTGATATCGTTCCTTCGCAGATACCGCAAAGCCGTGCGGCGGACTATGCTGCACGCGAAAAAGACTATCGGCAACCAAAAAAGCTTGAAGCGCTCTATTCCCTGTTTGCGGAGCTGCTCGCTGTTGTCAGCAAGCGTTACGCCGCCGTTCTCACTGTTTTTCCGGAGGATAAGCAAACAGAAGCACCGTCCGGCCGGCAAATCGCGGAAGCCGTACGGACGCACAGCCGACGCGGTGCAGTACAACTGCTGCTCCCAAAGGAACGGTCGCTGCTTGTTCTGGACGCGGAGGATCTGTATATGACCGTCTATCAGCCGCAGCCTGCGCTGCTGTCTCTGCTCCGAACGGAAGCAGAAAAAAGGAACTTATTCCTGTGGCGGCATCCCGATTGACGGTAATGCAGCGATGTCCCGGGCAGAACGCATTCTGTTCGGGACATCGTTATTTCTCTATTCTATCGTTTTTCCGTCAGTCATTCTCACGGACGGCTTCCTTCATTTTGCGCACATATTCGCCGATATGCACCGGCGCCTCTTTGCCGTATTGCGCCAAAAGACGGACGATCGCGGAGCCGACGATCGCGCCGTCGGCAATGCCTGCCATCTGCTTTGCCTGTTCGGGCGTAGAGATGCCGAAGCCGATGGCACAGGGAATGTCGGTGCTTTGGCGGATGACCTTGACGATCGCGCCGAGGTCGGTGGTGATCTCACTGCGAACGCCTGTCACGCCGAGGCTTGACACCAGATAAATAAAGCCCTCCGCCTCTCCGGCTATCATGCCGATACGGTTTTCCGAGGTGGGTGCGATCAGAGAGATCAGCGCCACATCATAGCGGCGGCAAATCGCCGCAAACTCCTCCTTTTCTTCAAAGGGTATGTCGGGCAAAATCAACCCGTCAATGCCGATCTCGCGGCAAATCGAAATGAATTTGTCCGCACCGTAGGAAAACACGACGTTGGCGTAGGTCATAAATACCATCGGCACGGTAACGTCCTTTCTCAGTTCGCGCACGAGATCAAAAATTTTGTCGGTGTCCACGCCGCCGCTGAGCGCGCGGATGTTAGCCGCTTGGATAACGGGACCCTCGGCTGTCGGGTCGGAAAACGGGATACCCAGCTCGATCAGATCCGCGCCGTTTTGCGCCATTGCGCGGACAGCTGCCGCCGTTGTTTCCAAGTCAGGGTCTCCGCAGGTGATAAACGGAATAAACGCCTTGCCGTTTTGAAAAGCCTTTGCGAGTTTACTCATAAATATCCTCCCCTCTGTAACGTGCGATAGCCGCGCAGTCCTTGTCGCCTCTGCCGGAGATTGTGATCACGATGATCTTATCCTTGTCAAGCGTCGGCGCAAGCTTCATGGCGTAGGCGACCGCGTGAGCAGATTCAATGGCAGGAATAATGCCCTCGGTCTTTGAGAGATACTCAAAGGCGTTGACCGCTTCGTCGTCGGTAATGGCGACATATTCCGCTCTGCCTGTATCGTAAAGATAAGCGTGCTCGGGTCCGACGCCGGGATAGTCGAGTCCTGCCGAAATGGAGTAGACCGGCGCGATCTGCCCGTGCTTATCCTGACAAAAATAGGATTTCATGCCGTGAAAGATGCCGACCCTGCCGGTAGAGATCGTCGCGGCGGTCTCAAAGGTGTCGATGCCTCTGCCTGCCGCTTCGCAGCCGATCAAACGCACATCCTTATCCCCGATAAAATGATAAAAGCTGCCGATGGCGTTGGAGCCGCCGCCGACGCAGGCGATCACCGCGTCGGGCAGTCTGCCCTCTTTTTCGAGCATTTGCGCCTTGATCTCATTGGAGATCACCGCCTGAAAATCGCGGACGATGGTCGGAAACGGATGCGGTCCCATGACGGAGCCGAGGCAATAGTGGGTGTCGCTGATGCGGTTCGTCCACTCGCGCATCGCTTCGGACACAGCGTCCTTTAGAGTGGCGGTGCCGCTCTTGACGGGTATCACCTCGGCGCCGAGCAAGCGCATACGGTAGACATTGAGCGCCTGCCGAACGGTGTCCTCCTCGCCCATAAACACCACGCACTCCATCCCGAGCAGAGCGGCAGCGGTAGCGGTGGCAACGCCGTGCTGACCGGCGCCTGTCTCGGCGATCAGGCGTGTTTTTCCCATCTTTTTGGCGAGAAGTGCCTGACCGAGCACGTTGTTGATCTTATGCGCGCCGGTATGGTTCAGATCCTCGCGCTTTAAGTAGATCTTTGCGCCGCCCAAATCCTCCGTCATACGTGCGGCATAGTAAAGGCGCGAGGGACGGTTGGCGTATTCGTTAAAAAGCTCTGTCAGCTCACGGTTGAATTCGGGGTCGTTTTTATAGTGGTTATACGCTTCTTCCAGCTCGATCACAGCGTTCATCAGGGTTTCGGGAATATACTGACCGCCGTGAATGCCGAAGCGTCCGTTTGGATTTGTCATTCTGTTTCTTCCTTTCTCACAGCCGCGGCAAATGCTGCCATTTTTTGCTTATCCTTCAAGCCGTCTGTTTCAATGCCCGTGCTCACGTCGAGCGCATAGGGATGCAGCTTGTGCATCGCGTCGGTCACGTTGCCCGGATGCAGCCCTCCGGCGAGAAAATACGGCTTTTTAAACGCATGGATCAAGCTCCAGTCAAAGGTTTTTCCTTCGCCCGTGCCCGCGTCCAAAATGATGTAATCGGCATTCGTTTGCTCGGCGGCGGACACATCCTCTTCGCTGTGGATCTGAAACGCCTTGATGACCGGCTTTCCGGTTTCCTGTTGAAGCCGCCGGATGTAGTCGGCGCTTTCGCTGCCGTGGAGCTGCGCCGCGTCGATGATGCCGAGATTCAGCAGCGAGATCACCTGGTCGATGTCCTCGTTCAAAAACACGCCGACCGCTTTGATGTCCTTGCTGAGCAGATTTTTCAAATCTACCGCCTGCTTGTAGCTGACGCGCCGTTTGCTTTTCGGTGCAAACACAAAGCCGATGTAATCGGGCTTGATCTCGTTGGCAGCTTCTATATCGCACGGACGGGTGAGTCCGCAAAACTTGATTTTTGTCATCATATACCCCTTAATTCGTTTAGTATTTGCTTTTTGTCTGCGGCTCTCATCAGCGTTTCACCGATCAAGACCGCATCGGCGCCGACCTCGCGCAAAAGCTGTACGTCCTCGGGCGTTTTGACGCCGCTCTCCGAAACAAAAACCACATCCTTGGGGATCAGCCTCCGGAGACGTCTGCTGTTGTCGGTGTCAACGGAAAAATCCTTTAGGTTCCGGTTATTGACGCCGATGATCCTTGCGCCGCACCGCAGCGCCGTTTTGACCTCGGCTTCGTCGTGCGCTTCCACAAGCGCCGACAAACCGAGCGTGTCGCAGATTTGGATATACGCCTTGATCTGTTCTTCGCTCAGTATTGAGCAAATCAGCAGAACAGCCGCCGCGCCGAGACATTTTGCCTCGTAGAGCATGTATGCATCCACGGTAAAATCCTTGCGCAGGCACGGAATATGCACCGCCGCCGCGATCTCCTGCAAATAGCGGTCGCTGCCCAAAAACCACTTTGGCTCCGTCAGCACCGAAATGCAGTCCGCGCCGGCGCTTTCGTATGCCTTGGCGATCTGCAAATACGGAAAATCTCCGGCGATCACACCCTTGGACGGCGAGGCTTTTTTGCACTCGCAGATAAACGCTATGTCGTCCTTTTTCAGCGCTTTTTCAAATGCAAAGTCACCGCGCGGCAAGGATACTGCCCGCTCTTTTAATTCTTCAATAGAAATATTTTGCTTTGCTGCTGTCACGCGCTCCTGTGCATATGCCGCAAGCCTGTCGAGGATCGTCATGCCTCCACCTCGGGACGGTTGCTCACTTCGATCACCTTTTCGAGCGTTTTTAATGCGGCGCCGGAGTCGATCAGCTCAGCGGCAAGCGCTATGCCGCTTTTCAGGCTGTCCGCCTTGCCGTAGAGGTACAGCGCCGCGCCGGCGTTCATCAGCACCGCGTTGCGCATTGGTCCCGTTGCACCGCTCAAAATATCGCGCGTGATCTGAGCGTTCTCGGCAGGTGTGCCGCCCCTTAGATCTGCCTTGGTGCAGCGCGCAAAACCGAATTTTTCAGGCGTGATCGTGTAGGTTTTGAACCAGCCGTTGTTGATTTCGCAAATCTTTGTCGGCGCGCTCAGGGAGATTTCGTCGAGCTTATCCTGTCCGTAAACCACCATGCCTCTCTTGACGCCGAGGTTGATGAGCACCTGTGCCAGCGGCTCGACCAGATATTCGTCATAAACGCCGAGCAACTGACGCGTCGGAGAAGCAGGGTTTGTGAGCGGTCCCAAAATATTGAACACCGTGCGGAAGCCCAGCTCGCGGCGGATGGCGCCGACGTATTTCATCGAGGTGTGGTACTTCTGCGCAAAGAAGAAGCACATGCCGGCTTCCCTGAGCATTTCCACGCAGCGCGACGGGCTTTGGTCGATATTCACGCCGAGCGCTTCGAGACAGTCCGCTGTGCCGCTGTTTGATGAAGCGGCGCGGTTGCCGTGCTTGGCGATCTTTACGCCTCCTGCCGCCGCGACCAGTGCCGAGGTGGTGGAAATATTAAAGCTCTGCGCGTTGTCGCCGCCCGTGCCGACGATCTCCATCACATCCATACCGGTATCCACCTTTGTCGCGTGGTCGCGCATCGCTGCGGCACAGCCGGCGATCTCGTCGGTGGTCTCCGCCTTTGCGCTTTTGGTGGACAGCGCCGCCAAAAACGCCGCGTTCTGTGTGGGAGAGGTCTCGCCGCTCATGATCTCATTCATCACGGTATAGGCTTCCTCATAGGTCAAATCTTCCTTGTTAACAATTTTTACGATAGCTTCCTTTATCATACTATTACCCCCTGATAAAATTCTCTAACATGATTTTTCCGTTCGGCGTCATAATGGATTCGGGATGGAACTGCACGCCGAAAACAGGATATTCACGGTGCTGTACCGCCATCACCTCACCGGCGTCTGTCTTGGCGGTGACCTGTAAGCGATCCGGCATCGTCTTTTCATCGACAGCAAGCGAGTGGTACCGTGCGACCACATCCCTTTGCGGACAGTTTTGAAACAAAAGCGTGTCCGTATCCAGTGTTACCGCCGATTGCTTGCCGTGCATCAGCTCCTTGGCGTAGGTGATCGTCGCGCCGAACGCCGCGCAGATCGCCTGATGACCGAGGCAAACGCCGAGGATGGGAACTTCTTTTCCGAGCTCCCTGACGACTTCAATGATATTTCCCGCGTGCTCCGGTCTGCCGGGACCGGGAGAAAGGATGATGCGGTCGGGCTTTAACGCGCGGAGCTCCTCCACGGTCATTTCGTCGTTGCGGATGACCCTGATCGCAGGGTCTATGCTTCCGACGAGCTGATACAGATTATATGAGAAACTGTCGTAGTTATCAATCAATATTGTCATAGCAACTCCTCCTGTGCCTGCTCCAGCGCCCTCAGCGACGCCCTTGCTTTATGCAGGCATTCCTCATATTCCTTTTCGGGATCGGAGTCGGCAACGATGCCTGCGCCGCTTCTGACAAACACCTTGCCGTTTTTCTTGTAGCAAAGCCGAATGGCGATGCAGGTATCCATATTGCCGGTAAAGTCGATATAACCGATGGCACCGCCGTAGATACCGCGCTTGTTGTTTTCGAGCTCTCCGATCAGCTGACAGGCACGGATCTTCGGCGCACCCGAAAGCGTTCCTGCCGGAAGCACCGCTTCGATCGCGTCCAGCGCATCCTTGTCGTCGCGGATCTCTCCGCGAACGGTTGAACCGATGTGCATGACGTGAGAGAACCGCTCGATCGAATGGAGCTTTTCTACCTCGACCGTGCCGAATTTGCTGATCTTGCCCAGGTCGTTTCTGCCCAGATCGACGAGCATATTGTGCTCGGCAAGCTCCTTTTCGTCCGCAAGCAGCTCGCGCTCCAGCGCCGCGTCCTCCTCTTCGGTTTTGCCACGCGGTCTTGTTCCGGCGAGCGGAAAGGTGTGCAGGACACCGTCCTCGAGCTTGACAAGCGTTTCGGGAGATGCGCCTGCGACCTCCACGTCCGTGCCCGAAAAGTAGAACATATACGGCGACGGATTGATGGTCCTGAGCACACGGTAGGTGTTGAGCAGGCTGCCGTCAAACGGCGCGCTCAGGCGGTTTGAAAGAACGATTTGGAATATATCTCCCTCGCGGATATGCTTCTTTGCCCTATCGACCATATCGCAGTAGGCTTCTTTGCCGAACAGCGGCGTTACCTCTCCGAGAAGCCTGCCGTTTGTTTCGGTTGACTTTTTTCCGTGCTTCAGCAGCGCAACAAGGTTTTTGAGCTCCATCTCTGCGCGGTTGTATTCGGTCTCCACGCTTTCGAGCTTGATATTGACGATCAAGATCAGCTTTTGCCGGATGTTGTCAAAGGCGATGACCTTGTCGAACAACATAAGGTCAACATCCTTAAAGCATTCGCTGTCGTCGGCGTCACAGCGCACACGCGGCTCGCTGTAGCCCAAATAATCATAGGAAAAATAGCCGACCAAGCCGCCTGTAAAGGAGGGCAAATAGTTTAGCCGCGGACTGCGGTGATCGTTCAGGATCTGACGGAGTATCTTTGACGGATCGTCGGTTTTCATGGACAAATTGCCTGCCTTCAGCTCGCCGTTGATGCAGGTGATCTCAAGCTTCGGGTCATAGCCGAGGAAGGTGTAGCGTCCCCATCGGTCGTTTGCCTGCGCGGATTCAAGCATATAGCAGTGTGTGGACACATTTTTTAAGATCCGCATGGTTTCGATCGGCGTCGTAAAATCCGAGAAAATCTCACAGCTTACCGGAAAAACACTGTATGTTCCCAAAGCGGCATACCGTCTGACTTCCTCCATGCTTGTCATCATCTTCATAATAACCCCCTGTGTTTTTTCTGCCAAAACAAAAACGCCCCTGACAGAATAGAATGATCCTGTCAAGGACGAATACAAAACGATTCGCGGTGCCACCTTGATTCACGGAATGACCCGTGCGCTTAGCGGGATACCAACATATCCCCGGCAATTAACGTCTGCCTGCAACGTCGCAGAATACTCCGGATGCTCCGTTTGACTGCGCCCTCCGCGGTCCATTTGACAACTTGTTTCTCACCTGATTCTCAGCATCGCAGGTTCTCTGTAGAGGCATGATCGCCGTTATCTCCGCTTCAACGGTTTAGTTAGATAAATTATTGAATTGAATGAATTATACCACTCAAAACAGCATTTGTCAACCTGTTTTTTGATTTTTTTGGCGATTCCGCTCTAAGAAACATAAAATAATACAAATATCTATATTTAGAGCCGCATGCCAGCGGCTGAGGATCACACCGAGATCTCAGCCGCCAGCACTCCGCTTCTGCTTTTATTCGATCGTCAGATAGTCGGCAAAGCCGGTGATGTTGAGGATCTCCATCACCTTGTTGTTCACGTTTTTCAGCGTCATGCCGCCCTTGCTCTCCATAATATCGTTGGCGTTCAAAATCGCTCTCAGCGCAGCCGAGCTGACATATTCCACACCCGCCATATCGAGCGTCAGCGCATCGTGGCTCTCGCCTGCCTCGCTGATCTTGCTCTCAAATTCCTCCACCGTCACGTGGTCGATTTTGCCGACAGGTGCAACGACGGCGGTGCCGTTTTCTTCAAATACATTGATGGTCATCGTTAAATCTCCTTTGTATCAGTTTCTTTCAGCAAATCGCTGAGAATTCTGTTGCCGACTTCGTTGAATTCCTCATTGCGCATAAACATCTGCATACCGAGCAGCTGCTGTCTGGTGTAGGAACTCTTAATATATTGCAAATAATCCGCAGAGCTGAGCGCCTTGCGCTGCTCCATATCCTGCGGATTGGCGCCGCGAAACAGCGAGAAAAAGACGGTCGCCCAGTTGGCGCAGTCCTTTCCGAACTGCTCATCAAACGCAGCCATTGCCGCCTTGTCGCCGGCAACCAGCGCATCGTGCGTTTGGCTGCGCTCATAAAACGCCGAGAGGTCCTGCTCGTCATCATAGACACAGCCTTTTTCGGTGCGCAGGATCCGGTGCGGCGTTGCAGTGAAGCCGTCGTCGGTGACATCCAGCTCCAGCACCAAGCCCTCCGCCAAAAGCGGCGTCACGTCGGGACGGAAATGAAAGCAAAAGTTGCCCTGACCGTAGAGGAAGTAGGCGCTGCCGCAGCGCTCCTCCTCGCCGACCGCGTGCGTATGCTGCGAGATCACCACATCTGCGCCGTTGTCCGCCATGCGGCGAAAGCGCGTGCGCATCTTTTCGCTGTTGCAGTGCGTGCCCTCGATGCCGCCGTGATAGAGCACGATCAAAAGGTCGCAGTGCTGCTTCAGCTCGTGCAGCTCGCGGCACACGCGGTATTCGTCATAGAGATGCACACCCGGATAGTCCTCGCCCGGTGCGTTCTCAAACCGTTCGGTGGTGTTATAGAGGATGATTTTTCTGCCCTCGTCCTCGATCACGGCATAGGCTTTGACGGACGCGGCGTTCTCTCCCCAACCGAAATATGCTATTCCGTTGTCGCGCAGTGCCCGACAGGTGTCAAGGTAGCCCTGTTTGCCGTAGTCCATGGAATGTGTGTTGCCGAGCGTGGCATAGTTGATGCCGAGGTCTTTGATCGCCTTGACGGTCGAGACAGGCGCCTTGATGTTCGGCCCTATTTTTTCGATCGGCGCATTGCTGTCGGTAAAGCAGCCCTCGAGGTTACACACGCGAACGTCCGCCGACGCAAACAGCGCGCAGAGCTTTTTGCCAAACAGCGCCTGCGTGTCGCCTGCTGCGAACAGATCATAGTTGCAGGGCATGGGCATCAGGTCGCCTGCGATCAGGATTTTTGTCGCTTTCATTTTTCCTCCTTAAAAGTCCATTTCTATCGTCAGCATATTCTGACCGTTTTTGTAGGCGTAGCTTGTTTCGCTCATCAGCTTTTTCACGATGAAAATACCCAAGCCGCCGGGATCGCGCCGGTTGAGCGGCAGCGTGACGTCCGGCTCCTGCACCAGCAAAGGATTGAACGGCTTGCCTCTGTCCTTAAAAACGATCGTCATTCTGCGGTCGCGGCATTTTGTCAGCACCTCGATCTCGCCGCCGTTTTCGTAGGCGTAGAGGTCGATGTTGGCGAGGATCTCGGAGGTCGCAATGACGATCTGTCCGAGGGTTTTTTCGTCGCAGCCTGCCTCTTTGCAGCGTTCGGCGATATATTCCGTCACGCTGTCAAAGGTCTCCTTGGACAAAAAGAAGGTTTGGCTTTGGGGCGGTTCCACCTGCAAACAGTCCTTGTAATGCAGCGCCAACAGGGTGGCGTCGTCATAATGATCACTGCCGTTTTCAAACTTGTTCACTTTCTCACGCAACACCTCCACCATTTCACGTTGGTTTTTATCCTTCGTTTCGCTGACGACACGCAGCAGCCTCTCGTCTCCGAAAAAGCTCTCGTCCGGCGCCTGCGCTTCGGTCACGCCGTCGGTGTAGAGCAGCAGCTTGTCGCCGGGACACAGCTTGATGCGGTTCTCCTTGTAACGGATCAGCTTTTTTCTGCCGAGGACAAAATTCGGCTTTGCCCGCAAAAAATCGGGCTCGGCGCCGGCGCGTATCAGAACGGGATAATTGTGACCGGCGTTGCTGTAGGTGAGCCTGCCGTCTGTCAAATCGAGAATGCCAAACCAGCAGGTCACAAAGAACCGCTGCGGATTGGAGCGAAGCAGATAGCGGTTGGTCTGCTCCAGCACCTTGCCGGTGGCGCCGTGCGACTGCGCATAGACCTTTATCAGCGTTTTTGCCAGCGTCATAAACATCGCCGCCGCCATGCCGTGTCCGGAAACATCGCCCACCACGATCGCCAGATGGGTTTCGTCGATCAAAAAGAAATCATAAAAGTCGCCGCCCACCTGCGCCGCAGGCGTCATGTCGGCATAGACGGCATAGGAGGGGTTGTCGGGAAAATCCTTGGACAAAATCCCCTCCTGCATATCGTGCGCGACCTGCAGCTCTGCTTCCGTGCTTACATTTTTGTGCATCAGCTCGCCCTGACGGAGAGTGAACTTCCGATTGCTGTAGGAAAAATATACCGAAACAATCAGCATCGCCACAGCGACAATCAGCATAAAGCTCTTGCTCAAAAACACAGACAGGGTAATATCATCGGAAAGCTCAAACACCGAAAACAGGTTCGTCCAATAATTGATGTTTACCTCGCCCTCTGCATCAAAAATCGTAATCACAACGCTCATTATGCAGACATACGTCATAAACAAATGGGCAACGCCTGTCAGCGCGGTAAAATAAGGGCGGTAATAAAAGCTGTTAATCAGCGGCAGTACGATAAAAAACAGCGCCATATAATCCGAGAATACACAGAGCGTATACACGGAAAAAATCATGATAAAATTGTTGACGTATTTTATCCACGGATAGCATTTTTTGTGAAAGACGGCGTTGATGACAATACCGATTAGAAAAGCGCCTCCGGATACGCCGCCGAAGAAATAGCGAAAATCGTCCCACGGATTCAGAAAAATATACAGCAGGATAGAGACCTCGAACGCCGTCATAATCAGCATATACACAATATTCATGCGCTGCTCTGCGGATCGGAGCAACCGGTTCGTATAGGGATCCTTGTCCTTATTTTTGTTATTGTAAAATATGCCGTTCACCGCCTTAGCTGTAGTTGACGGCGACGTTGGTGACGTTGAAGCCCAGCACGCGGTTATATTCGACCGAGGAACTGAGCATGCGCACCAGCTGCAAGCCGGTGATACGCTTTCCGCTGTTGTCGATGTAGTCGGTCGGGTCAAACTCCGCGCCGTTGTCGCGCAGGCGGACATTCACCTTGTCGGGCAGCACGCGGACGCACACATCCACCGCGTTGTTGCCGCCCGTGTTGGCGTAGGTCGCAATATTGTGGCACAGCTCCTCCACGGTCACGCCGACGGCATTGACGGTGTTTTCGGGAACGCCGTTCTTCTCGCAGAACGCCATTGCCTCCTCGGACGCGTGGATCGCCTCCGAGATCTCGTTTTTGATCGAGAAGTCGTACATCACGCCGTCCTCCTCCTCGATGCCGAGAATATTCTTTTTATGCCTGAGCTTTTTGCTGATGACCATCGCGATCAGGGTGATGAGGACCGTGACCGCCTTGGACACAGGGAACGACACCCACAGCCAGTAGATGTCATAGTGCGCAAACCAGAACATCAGCGGCACGATGGTGAGCACGCCGTCGAGCATCACAAGCAGGTTGGCAAGTCCGCGCTGCTTGGTCGCCTGGAAGAATGTGCGCATGACGTAGATGACCGCCAGGATGGGGATATTGACAGAGAAGATGCGGAAGGTGACGGCAAAGACCTCGGTCACAGCCGATTCGGTCAGACCGTAGAGCGACGCCAGCGGAATGGGAAACAGCTCGGACACGATCAGCACCAATACCGAAAAGAAAACAGTGGCAAACATGCCGTAGCGCAGGGTGAGCCGCTGCCCGTTGGCGTCCTTTTCGCCGTAGAGAGCGCCGAGGATCGGCAGCAGCGTCATGGAGGCGCCCTCTACCAGAATAAAGGCGAGGCTGTTGAGCGAGAACGAAACCGAAGCGATCTTGCCGCCCATCACGCCGGTAAAGGACAGAATGATGGCGTTGGTAAAGAACAGCCGCAGGAAGTTGCACACATAGATCAGCGCGGAAGGCAGACCGATGCTGAAGATCTTGCCGAGCATTTTCAGCTTCTTGATCGCCGCCTTGGTAAAGTGTACGGTGCGCTGCTTGGAGCGGAAGTAGATGAGCGTCAGCGCGGCGCCGACCACATAGCCGGTGACGGTTGCCCATCCGGCGCCTGCAACACCCCAGCCGAAGATCGCCATATAGATGTAATCACAAATCAGGTTGATGACGTTTGCCACGATCGGCAGCGCAGTGGCAAGCTTGCGCATGCTGTCGGTCCTGGCGTAGGCAGCGGTCTGGTTGACGACTGCCACCAGCGGTGTGAGCACCCAGAGCGGCAGGAGGTAATCTACGACCAGCCCGACAAGCTCCTCCTTGCCCTGCGCCAAAAGCTGTGCGGTCGGCTCCATAACGGCGATACCGATAACGGACATCACCACCGTGGAGAGCACACCTGCCCAAAACGACAGCGTGAACACCGTGTCGGCGGACTGTTGGTCGCGCTTGCTCTTGAAGATGACCGAGAGCGTGTTGCCGCCGAAGGTGAACAGCGCGATCGGGATACTGCGCAAAAAGATGATGGAGGTGGTCAGATTGATCGCGTAGAGCTCGACGGTGCCGAGGATCTGACCGACCATGATGCCGTCCAAAATGCCGGAAAGATAGGTGGAGGCGGTCATTGCCAGTGTCGCTACCAAAAGGCTGCGGTATTTTTGGTTCAGCAGCGTACCGTTTCGTTTCATAGCCTCTCCCTCTCAGCGTTTCAGATTGTCCTTGCGGAAGAACAGGAATCCGCGAAGCACATTGATAAAGTCATTGACGTATTTTTCGTTGCTCGCGTTCCAGAAAAAGCCCATACGCGCGAGGATCTGTGTGGTGTAGTGCGCCCTGCAGGGCAGCGCGACGATCTTTTTGCCGTGCGCGGTGTTCATATATGCCGTCATGCTCGACAGGATCGCCGCCTTTTCGGGATCCTTCTGCGCTTCGTTGAGCGCTTCGGCAAAGACGTCATACTCCACAAAGTCGATATGATTGCCGTTTTGGTTCATCTGACGGATGATGTCGCCCAGCGGCAGCGTGTGGTTGTTGACCGCGTTGAACACACAGCATGCCTGCGGCGTCTTGGCGAGCTTCAAAAACGCCTCGCAGGAACGGTCGATCGGTCCCATGCAGACCTGGTTTTCGATCATGGCATACGGGAAGCAGCCCAGCAGGCTGTAGCTGCGCAGTCTGCCCATAAAGTTGTTGGTAAGGAAGTTGATCTGGAATTCGCCGTCGGATTCACGTGCGGCAAGGGTGCCGACGCGGATGACCTTGGCGTCAAGTCCGGCTGCGGCAGCCTCCAGCACCTTGCGCTCACCCATGAGCTTGGAGGAGGTGTATTTGTTGTCGAGCGTCTGACCGAAGTAGAGCGACTGCTCGTCAAGCTCCGTGCGGCTGAGCTTTGCCGTATCGTCCGTGGTGCCCGAAACAGAGACCGTGGAGAAGTGGATCAGCCTTGCGCCGGTCTTTTGGCAGAGCTTGATGCAGTTGACCGCGCCGCCGACGTTGATGTCCTCGATATCGGTGCCGTTGGAGAAGTGCTTGACGTTCGCCGCGCAGTTGAACACGGTGTTGACCGGAAGCGACTCAAACGGCTCAAAGTATTTGTAATCCGTCACGTCGCCGTTGAGCACCTCGACGCGAGCGGCAAATTCGCTTTCCAGATCGGTGCCGAAATAGTAGAACATGATGTTCTCCAAACGCTCCTGTGCGGTGTCGAACTTGCCCTTGCGGATCATGCAGTACGCCTTGCCGCTCTCGTTTTTGAGGAATTCCGCCAGCAGGTGCGCGCCCATGTAGCCGGTCGCGCCGGTGATCATCACGTTGCCGAGGTCGCGCAGCGGCTCCGCACGGAACGCCTCCACCGTATTTTTGGCAAGCAGCTTATTGATCGCGGTGTAGTCGTAGTCGTCAAAGTCAAAGAGCTTGTTGGTGTCGTTGACCTCGCCGTCCTTGAACAGCTCCGCCAAAGCGCGCGGTGTGGTGTATTTGAACACGTCGCCGTAGGTGATGGCAAAGCCGTTTTCCGACGCGGCGAGCACCACGGAGGTGACGACCAGCGAGGTGCCGCCGATCTCAAAGAAGTCGTCGGTGGCGCCGACGCGATCGAGCTTGAGCGCGTTTTTGAAGGCTTCGCAGAAGAACGTCTCGGTGGCGTTGGCAGGCGCGACGTATTCGCCGAGGCTGACAGGCACCGGGTCGGGCAGCAGCTTGATGTCGGTTTTTCCGTTGGCGGTCATGGGCATTTCGTTGAGCTGTAAATACGCTGTCGGCACCATGTAGTGCGTCAAATACTTTTTCAGCTCGTCGCGCAGCGCCTCAATGTCGATTTCCGCATCGGCG
>ONGI01000094.1 GCA_900317315.1 uncultured Eubacteriales bacterium | reverse complement strand
CTTAGTCAACAAAATTATAGCACGTTTATTCGAGATTTGCAAGCGCGTTTCGAAAAAACGTTTGTATTATTTGATGCACAAAAACGCACACATCGTACCGCGGTGTCCCTTGGTGGCGCGGTGGCTCCAGAGCAGGTCGCTGTTGCAGTTGGTGCAGAGGTCGGAAACGGTGATATTCTCCGCCGGAATGCCTGCCGCCGTCAAGATCTGACGGTTTGTCTCCAACAGATCGACCATGAATTTGCCGCCCTGCTTTGGGAACACAAAGCGGTCGCTGTCAAGACCGTCAAGAGAGAGGAAGTGCGCTGCACAGGGCTCATCGACCTCATAGCAGCAGACCGAGATCGCGGGTCCCACCGCGGCGCGGATATTTGCCGGATCGGTGCCGTAGAGCGCGGTCATCTTCTCCACGACTTTTTGACCGATCCTGCCCACGGTGCCGCGCCAGCCTGCGTGCGCCAAGCCGACGGCGCGGTTCTCTGTATCGACAAAAAAGAGCGGCGTGCAGTCGGCGTAGTAGGTCACCAGCGTCACGCCCGGCTCGTTGGTGATCAGCGCGTCCACGCTCTCCGGATCGCGCGGCCTGGTGATGCCGATGCCCTTCTCGGCTGCCGTGACCGCGCGGACAAAGGTGTGGTGATCCTGCGCCGAGGCGACCAGACTGTCAAAATCAAAGCCGGCGCTTTGGCAAAAACGGCGGTAGTTCTCGGTGACGCGCGCCGGAACGTCTCCGCGGTTGAACGCCAGATTCATGGTCGAAAACTCGCCCTCGGACACACCGCCCAACCGGGTGGAAAAGGCGTGGCGAATAAAGTTTATTTCTTCAAAAGAACGATAAGTCAAGTAGGGTACCGTGTCTGCGTTGTGCAGACGCATGGTCGCTGACTGAAATTGTGTCATAGCTGCTCACTCCGTAAAAAAATGATTGAAAGACGCGTCAAAATGTGTTATAGTAATATTATACGAGGTGATTGCATGAAATACAAGCTTTTTGGAAAAAATATCGCAACCGACTGCTCCTACTGCGAGCACGCCGACCTGACAGGCAGCACGCCTGTCTGCACCAAGGGCAAGGCGATCCGGGACGGAAAGTGCCGGTCGTTCTCCTACGATCCGCTGCAGCGCGTGCCGGCGTCGGTCTCGCTGAGCGGCAGCTTCACGGCGGAGGATTTTAAGCTGTGAGGGCCCTTTGCACACGGTCAGATTTTTTGGCAATACCGCCTTCGGTGAAACGATGCGGTATTGCCTTTTTTATCGGAAAAAATTTGTGGTTTTATTTTAATTATTTTCTTTTTTCGAAATAAATTTCATACAGAATTTGATACAATTAAGAAAATAGTGAAGGTAGTGAAACCATGTTGAATAAAAACCTGATCGACCTCGAAGCGCTGAGTGTGACACAGATCGACAAGCTGATCCGCAAGGCACGCAAAATCATGCAGAGTCCTGCCGACTACCGCCACGCCTGCGACGGAAAGATTTTGGCGACGCTCTTTTATGAGCCGAGCACGCGCACGCAAATGTCCTTTCAGACCGCGATGCTCAAGCTCGGCGGCCGCACCATCGGCTTTGACAATCCCATGAACTCTTCGGTAGCCAAGGGCGAGAGCCTCAAGGACACCGTTTCCGTCATCAGCGGCTATGCCGACATTATCGCCATGCGGCACCCGATCGAGGGCACGGCGATGGCGGCCTCTCTCTATTCACAGGTGCCGCTGATCAACTGCGGCGACGGCGGTCATCTGCACCCCACCCAAACGCTCACCGACATCGTGACGCTGAGCTGCGAAAAGGGCAGGCTCGACCATATGAAGATCGGCGTGTGCGGCGACCTGCTCAACGGCAGGACCGTCCATTCTTTGATTAAAACTCTTGCCAAATACGAAGGCAACTCCTTTGTGCTGATCTCCACAAAAAAGCTGGGCGTGCCGCTGTATATCATCGACATTCTCGAAAAGAACGGCTGCCCCTATGAGATCTCGCATAATCTGGCGGAGGCGATCACCGACCTCGACGTGCTCTATATGACCCGCATCCAGCGCGAGCGCTTTTTGAGCGAGGCGGAATATGAGGCGCAAAAATATGTGTTCGTGCTCGACCGTGAAAAGCTTGACCGCGCAAGAGAGGATATGATTATTCTTCATCCCCTGCCGCGCGTCAATGAGATCACCGTTGACATCGACGACGACCCGCGTGCGCTCTACTTCAAGCAGGCGCAATACGGCATGTTCGGCAGAATGGCGCTGATTTTGCTGCTTTTGCAGGACGAGGACTTTATGATCAAAGAGCGCGAAACGGAGCTGAGCGAGCACTGCTGCGACAATCCCAAATGCATCACCCAAAGCGAGCCGTATCTGCCGCATTTGAGCTATCGCAAGCTCGGTATGCAGATGTGCGGCTTCTGCGACAAACGAATCAACTGAGGAGGAACCGGTTATGCCCGAAAAACCAAGACCCAACAAACGCGCCATTCTCGGCAACTTTGTGATCGCGTCCATCGCCTACATCGTGCTGGGCGTGTTTATGGTGATCAAATCGCAGGCTGTCGCCAACGGCATCAACGATGTGTTCGGCGTGATCATGCTGATCTACGGCGTGATCAACATTATCGTCTTTTTTATTAACAAGGACGCCGACGAAAACCTCTTTTTGGAGCTTGCCACAGGCGTCATCGCGATCGGCTTGGGTGTTTTCTCGCTGGTCGTGCAGGACTTGATGCAGCAGATTTTGTTCTACGCCATCGGCGGCGTGCTGCTGATCGACGCGCTTGTCAATATCAAACGCGCCGTCAACCTCCGTTATTTGGGCTTTCCGCGCTGGAACATCTTTTTGATCGCCGCGATCATCGGCGTGCTGCTCGGCATTCTCTGCATCGTATTCTACACCGTCATCCCCCAATCGGTGGTGGTATTTTTCGGCGTTTCGCTGATCTATGAGGGCGTTTCCAGCCTGATCATCCTCATCCTCGACGCACGCGTGCGCAAACGAATAAGCAATGATTTGGCGCGTATCGAGCGCGACAGACCAACAGATTAATACTATATCAAAAAGGAGAAAACTATGAAAAAATCTTTCACCCGCAGATTTTCCTTAGTGTTGGCAGGTGTGATGGCGTTCGGCTCCGCAGCGTTCGCCGCGACCGCACAGGCAGCTCCCGCAGAGCAGGCAAGCACCGGCGCTTCCTATGGTCTCCCCGAAAAAATCGAGGACGGCGCGATTTTGCACTGCTGGACATGGAGCTTTAATACCATCAAGGAAAACCTTCCGCAAATCGCACAGGCAGGCTTCAAGGCGGTGCAGACCTCTCCCGTCAACAAGGTCAGAGAGCCGAAAACCAAAAAGGACGCCCTCAAGAGCAGCGGCAACGACAGCGGTAACTGGTGGTATCAGTATCAGCCCACCGACTACACCATCGGCAACTACATGCTCGGCACCGAGGACGAGTTCAAGGAGCTGTGTGTAGAAGCGCATAAGCTCGGCATCAAGGTGGTCGCGGACATCGTCTCCAACCACTGCACCTCCGAATACAACCAGATCTCTTCCACCATCAAGAGCGTTGCCGGCAACAACACCTTCCACAAGGTGCTGCAGATTACCGACTGGTCAAACCGCAAGCAGGTCACACAGGGTCATCTGACCGGTCTTTGGGATCTGAACACCCAGAACGAAAAGGTACAGCAGATGATCGTGGACTACACCAACCGCGTGCTCGCCGACGGCGCCGACGGCTTCCGTTTTGACGCGGCAAAGCACATCGAGCTGCCCGACGACCCGGGCTTCGGCGGCAACTTCTGGCCGACGGTCCTCGACAATGACGCGGAATTCCAGTACGGCGAGATTTTGCTCGGCGCGGACAGGGCGGCGGACTACGCCAAGCTGATGAAAATCACCGCAGAGGGCTACGGCACCAACCTCAGAGCTGCGCTCTCCAAGCAAAAGCTCACCTCTGCCACCGCAAAGAATTACCGTCTGACCGGTGTGGAGGACAGCAAGCTGGTGACTTGGGTCGAATCCCACGACACCTACTGCACCGACGACGTGCCTGCCAACAACCAATTCAGCTCCTGGTACACCACGACCAACGACGACATCAAGCGCGGCTGGGCGGTCATCTGTGCGCAGGGCGACACCACTCCCCTGTTCTATGCCCGTCCGCAGGGCAGCGGCGCCCGCATTGAGGGCGGCACCACCACCCAGAACTTCAACCAAAAATGGGGCGACAACACCATCGGCATCGCCGGCGACGGCAACTACTACAGCGACGAGGTTGCCGCTGTCAACAAGTTCCGCAACGCGATGGTCGGTGAGGGCAAGAACCTGGTGGATGTGGTGAGACAAAAGGTCACCATGATCGAAAGAGGCACCAAGGGCGCCGTGCTCGTGAGCGTTTCCGACTCCGACAACACGATCAACACCGCCACCAATCTGGCTGACGGCGAATACACCGATCAGGTCAGCGGCACAGCGTTCACCGTTGCGGACGGCAAGCTGAGCGGCACCGTCAAGGCAGGTGCGGTCGTGGTGCTCTACACGCCTGAGGAGGAGCCGGAGGATGTGCTGGTCGGCGACCTCAACAAAGACGGCAAGGTGGATGTGCAGGACGCCACCATTTTGCAGCGGCATCTCGCCGAGTTCAAGAATGACGACGGCAGCGCTATCATCGACATGGACGACCCCAAGCAGGTCAAGATCGCCGATTACGACGGCGACGGCACCGTATCCGTTTTGGATGTTACCGCCATGCAGCGTGCTATCGCTGAGTTTGGATCATAAAAAATCTTCTAAAATCCTCTATAAAAAAAGCGCCGGTTTGCCGGCGCTTTTTTTGTTTTGCGTTGTTCTTTATTCCACCGATATGACGTCGTTGAGTGCAAGCGAACAGATCAGGCATTCGCCGACCTCCTGCTCCATGGAGCGGCGCAGCGCTTCCCTGTAGAGCAACAGCTGCTTGCGGTAGAGTACGGCGAGCTTGCCGATTTCGCGCACACGGTCGGTTTTGTAATCGACGATCACCAGCTTGCCGTTCTCCTCAAAGGCGAGGTCAACAGCGCCCTGCATAACGATCTCGTCGCCGCTGTCGGGATAATCCTCGTCCACCAGCGAGGGACGGATCTTGACGGTGAAGCGCTCCTCGCGGTAGATTTTCGGAGACGCCGCTTTGCGCGCTTTTTCAAAATTGCAGTATTGCAAAAACAAATGGTGTGCCGAGCCGCGCTCAACCGCCGTGCTGCGGTCGCGGCTGAGAAAGCCGGGCTTGGCGACGATGCGCTCAAAGTAGTCGCTGCCTGCCTGATGAGCAATCTGTGAGGCGCTGACCTTTTGCGGCAGACCGACGGCGGCTGCGTGCGGATATTGATAAGAAAGGTTCCAGCTCAACATGGCGGCGTAGTCCGTTTCGGTGACCGAAGGCGCATCGGTCACGCGCAGCAGCTCCTCGTCCTGAGGGGTCAAAGCCAGCTGCTCCGGCTCGTTTATCAGCGAAAACCGCCATGTGGGATAGGCTTCGCGCAGCGTGATCTGTTCCGAACCGCGCAGCATGTTCTTGCGCGAGGACGGATTCACCAGCGCGCACAGCGTCAGCCAGTCGAGCAGCTTTTTGGCGCCTGTAACGGTGTAGGGGTCGATAATCGTATCGAACATCAGCTGTGACGCCATGTCGCCGATGTATTTTTCCGCGTTGGCGAGCGTGCCGACAATCATCAGCTTTTCACGCGCACGCGTAAGGGCGACATATAGAATCCGCAGCTCCTCCGCCAGCTCATTGCGCTCGATCTCAATCTCAACCGCAAGGCGCGGCAGGGTGTTGTAGCGGCAGACGCCGACCTTGCGGCGAATGCCCAGTCCGGCGACGTTATCTATTAATATATCCGCATTCAAGTCCATTTTGTTGAAGCGCTTGGCGGTACCTGCCAAGAAGCAAAACGGATATTCCAAGCCCTTGGACTTGTGAACGCTGAGGACGCGCACGCCGTTGAGTGTGTCCGCGTCGCCGCCGGAAGCGGACGGAAGCTCGACGCCGTTGTCGAGCAGGCGGTCGATATACCAGACGAAATCCGACAGCGTTTTGCCGCCGCTCGCTTCGTAGCCGCGCGCAAAGTGACGCAGCAGGTTCAGGTTTTTCATCGGTGTTTCGCCGCCGCTGACGGCACAGGTCACGGCGCCCAGCGAGGTCTGCTCCAGCACTCTGCCAATCAGCTCGTCCACGGTCGTCACACAAGCGCAGGCACGCAGCGCCGCCAGCTGCCGCAGAAACGCGTGCGCCTTGCCGCTCTGCTGCTGTGCCTGCTCCAAGGCGGCATACAGCGAGGTGCGGCGGCTTTGGGCGCGGATCTGCGCCAGCTCGTCGGGCGTAAAGCCGTAGACCGGACTGCACAGCACCGACAGCAAGGGGATATCCTGCGCCGGATTGTCGATGACGCGCAGCAGGTTGAGCATGATCTTGACCTCCAAGGTCTCAAACGCGCTTTCCTTTTCCTCGCTGTAGGCAGGGATACCGCACTCTATCAGCTTTTTGACGATCACCGCCGCGCTGTTTTTGGCACTGCGCAGCATGACCGCAAAATCGCCGTAGGTTGGACGGCGGCGCTCGTTGCCGTCTGTCACCAAGAAGTCGGACGCCATGATGGAACGGATACGCCGCGCGATATACGCCGCTTCCGGCTCGATCTTATCCACGTCTGCAAAGGCGGCGCTGTCGATCAATGTCAGCTCGGTCTCACAGCCGTCCGCATGCGTGTAGGGAAAGCCGACATGCAGGTATTCGTCGGCGGTGTAGTCCATCTGCGCGGTCTCTTTGGTCATCAGGCGCGAAAAGATGAAATTCACCGAATCGCATACCTCGGCGCGGCTTCTAAAATTCTTGTCGAGAATAATGGTGGCAGGAAACTGCGGCGCTTCCGCGCTGTAGCGCGCATAGTGCTCCTTTCTGCCCACAAAGATCTGGGGCTTTGCCTGACGGAAGCCGTAAATACACTGCTTGACGTCGCCGACGGTAAAGAGGTTTTCTTCGTTTTGCGACACGCAGTTGAAGATCAGATTCTGCACGTCGTTGACGTCCTGAAACTCATCCACGATCACCGCGTCATAGCGGCGCGAGATCTCCTCGCCCTGCGCGGTTTTTTGGTAGCCGTCACCGTCGGGCGTTGCCAGCAGGCGAACGGCGAGCAGCTCGATATCCGAAAAGGTCAGTACATTTTTGCGGTGCTTCAGCTCATCCAGCCGCTCGATATAATGCCGCGTCAGGTCAAAGAGCACGCGCACCAGCGCTTGCAGCTCCGCAAATTCGCTGTGCGCCTCTTCCTCGGTGCGGCAAAAATACTTTTTCAGACGATTGACGGTGTCCTTCACATGATTGCGGTTGGCGGCGACCGCCAGCTTTATCGGGTGTTCCGTGTAGCCTCTTGGCGCACGGAGCACCTTGGCGGTGTAGCCCTGCACGGCGGAGACGATCGCGTCCCAGCTGTCGCCGAGGAGCTTTTCCTGCAAGCGCTGAAAATAAATCAAATCGTCCTCGATAACCGGCGCCAGCTTTTCACGCAGCTTTTCGTCCGCGTCCGCCAGCTGC
>ONGI01000136.1 GCA_900317315.1 uncultured Eubacteriales bacterium | reverse complement strand
GGCAGCGCCTGCCAAAAACGAAAGCGCCACCATGCCGGTGCTTGACGATATTATTCCGACCGAAAAGTCGTCGTCGGGCATTCATCTCGGGATCGAGCAGATCCCGATGAATCTGATCGTCGGCACCAAAACCGAGGGAAGGGTCAACGCCTTTTCGCCCGGCTTTATGCCGCTGCTGCCCGAGGACACTGAGTTTGCAGCAAAGTGGAAGTCGCTCTACGAATCACACATCAATGAAGGCATCCGCGACCCGATCAAGGTCTATGAATACATGCACCGCTACTATGTGGCGGAGGGCAACAAGCGCGTCAGCGTGCTCAAATACTGTGGCGCCTACAGCATTGCGGCGGACGTGACCCGCATCATGCCCGAACAGGATGACAGCGACGAGGTCAAGCTCTACATGGAATATGTGGACTTTAACCGCCGCAGCAAGATCAACTTTATCGAATTTTCCAAAAAGGGCAGCTACCGCGAGCTGCTGCAGGCGATGGACAAGTCCTCCGACGAGCCGTGGAGCGAGGACGACCGGCTCACCCTTTCGAGCGTCTATTACCGCTTTGAAAAGGCATACTACAAAAACCGCGGCGAAAAGCTGAAAACGACCGTCGCCGACGCGCTGCTCCGATATATCAAGGTGTACGGCTATGCGCAGATCGTCGATGAGACCAGCGAGGACATTAAGGCAAACCTCAAAAAGATGTGGGAGGACGTCGCCCTGAACGAGCAGGATGAGGAGATCGAGCTGAAAACCGTGCCCGTGGAAGAAAAGGAAGTCAAGCCGTCTGTGCTGTCCATGATCTTGCCAAAGGCAAAGCCTTCCAAGCTAAGGGCAGCGTTTGTGTATGACGCCCTGCCCGAAAAGTCCGGCTGGGTGTATGACCACGAGGCAGGCAGACAGTATGCGCAGACGGTTTTGGGCGAGCTGGTCGAAACAAAGTCGTATATCTGCGACGGCGAGAACAATGACGGCGAAAACAACTATCCCGAGGTGTTGGAGCAGGCGATCGCCGACGGCTGCACACTGCTGTTCACCACCTCGCCGCGTATGCTGCAGGCATCGCTGCGCACGGCGGTGGAGCATCCCGAGATCATCGTGATGAACTGCTCGCTCAACACCTCTCACCGCTATCTGCGCACCTACTACACGCGCATGTATGAGGTGAAGTTTATTCTCGGATTGCTTGCCGGTTCGCTGACAAAGAACGACCACGTCGGCTATGTCTGCGACTACCCCATCTACGGACAGATCGCCGGTATCAACGCCTTTGCCCTCGGCGCACAGATGGCAAATCCCGGCTGCAAGGTCTCCTTGGAATGGTCGGCGGTCAAGGGCGCCAAGGAAGCGGCGCTCGCGCTCAACCGAAAAAATATCCAGCTGATCTCTTCTCAGGACACCGCGCGGTTCACGCTGGACGACCGCGCCAGCTTTGGACTGTCGCACATTGACGGCGACAAAACCGAGCTGCTTGCCGTACCGGTTTGGAAGTGGGGCGTCTATTATGAAAAGCTCCTGCGCGCCGTGCTCGACAAAACCATCAAGAGCGAATACAACAACACCACGCGTGCGCTCAACTACTACTGGGGCATGTCGGCAGGCGTTGTCGATATTGAGTACGCACCGGCATTGCCGCTTGCGTCCCGACGGTTTGCCGACTTTTTCCGCGGCAGCATTATCAACGATACCGGCACGCCGTTTTTGACGCCGTTCTATACACAGAGCGGTGAGATCATCGGCAAGGGTCAGACGGAGCTGACGCTGGAAGAGATCATCAATATGGATTATCTGGTCGATAACGTGGAGGGCAGCATTCCGCTCTATGAGGAGCTGACCGATATGGGCAAATCGACGGTCAAAACCGTAGGCGTCCGTCAGGCAAAGCAGGAAGCGGAGTTGGAAGCCGCCGACGTCCGTCAGGAAAAGCAGGAAGCGGAGACGGAAGGTGCAGATGACCGTGAGGAAAAGCCGGAAGCTGAGGTCGAATCATGAGGGTTTTGGCGGTTTCCGATATTCCCTCCGACCGCTTCTACAAATTCTACCAACCCGGACGGCTCGACGAATTCGATTTGATCCTCTCTTGCGGCGATCTGAGTCCCGAATACATTGAGTTTTTGGTGACGCTGGCGCACTGTCCGCTGGTCTATGTCCACGGCAACCACGACGACACGTTCAGCCGTGAGCCGGAGGGCTGTATCTGCGCCGACAACCGGCTGATCAATGTGAACGGTCTGCGCATTTTGGGTTTGGGCGGCGCCTACCGCTACCGCAAGGGAAAATATATGTACACCGAAAAGCAGATGAAGTCGCGCGTCAAATACTTTTCTTCCCAGCTCCGAAGAAGCCGCGGCTTTGACATCCTGCTGACGCACGCGCCTGCCTACGGTCTGAACGACCTGCAAGACCTGCCGCACCGGGGCTTTGAATGCTTCCACACCCTGCTAAACAAGTATGAGCCGTCGTACTTTATCCACGGACACATCCACCGCAACTACGGCTACCGCATTCCGCAAAAAATCCAAAAGGGAAAAACAACGGTCATCAACGCGTTTGACTATTGTATTTTTGATATAGACACAGACTGAGGATCGTATTTTATGAAAAGGATTGAGGGATGATTGATGTTAAAGTTAAGACCATACAAAAGCTGTGATGCACAAGCCATCGCAAAATGGGTACAGGACAAAGACGTATTCACGATCTGGGGCGGAGAACGGTTCGGTGATTATCCCGTCACGGCAGAGATTATTGATAAAAAGTATCAGCATGATAACGGCGACTGCACAGAGCCGGACAATTTTTATCCGTGGACTGCCTTTGATGAAAACGGGATCGTCGGCCACTTTATCATGAGATATATCAACGGCGACCCCAAGGTGATCCGGTTCGGTTGGGTGGTCGTGGACAGCGCTGCCAGAGGCAAGGGTTACGGAACAAAAATGCTCCGTTTGGGGGTGAAGGTTGCCTATGAGATA
>ONGI01000084.1 GCA_900317315.1 uncultured Eubacteriales bacterium | reverse complement strand
ACGATACAAACCTTGGGAGTCGCTTTTGAGTTCGTCGGCAACTACGCCTCGGTGGACTTTCACCACAGAGCATTGATATGCCCGTCATACTAAAAACAGGATTGGCGTCCGCGAGGAGCCAATCCTGTTTGCTGTTACGGGTTATTCTTTTCTAAATCTGCGGCAGAACCGAGGTGGCGACCGCAAAATAAATCAGC
This sequence comes from uncultured Eubacteriales bacterium, assembly GCA_900317315.1. GTDB lineage: Bacteria > Bacillota > Clostridia > Oscillospirales > Acutalibacteraceae > Ruminococcoides. The sequence goes on along the minus strand of ONGI01000084.1, from coordinate 5,941 downwards.
AGCGACAGCGAGTCGCAGACCGTGGAAATCAGCGGATTTGCCATGACCGCCGGGTCAAAGCCGATTTTGCTGGCGAGCAGCGGCAGGCTGGAGCCGACGATCTTTGCCATGACGATCGTGCCGACCAGCGTGAGCGAAACGACCAGCGCAATCTGCACCGCGTCTCCGGTGCCCGAATAGCTGCGCAGGTCAAAGAGTATCAGCTTGACAAAGTTGGCGGCGGCAAGGGTGATGCCGCAGAGCACGGCGACGCGGACTTCCTTCCACAGCACCTTGAACATGCTCTTGAACTCGATTTCGCCGAGCGAGAGCGCACGGATGACCGACACCGACGCCTGCGAGCCTGCGTTACCGCCGGAGCCCGTGATCATGGGGATAAACGACGACAGAATGATGATCTGCGCCAGCACGCTGTCAAAGGACGAGATGATCGTGCTGGTGAAGGTGGCGGACAGCATGAGCACCAAGAGCCACGGCACGCGCTTGCGGTAGATGCCGAACACGCCGGTTCTCATGTAGGGCTTGTCGGAGGGCAAGACCGCCGCCATCTTTTCGATATCCTCGGTCGCCTCCTCCTGGATAACGTCGATCGCGTCGTCGATCGTGACGATACCCACGATGCGCTGTTCGTTGTCCACGACCGGCAGCGCCAGAAAGTCGTAGTTGGAGAACATCTGCGCCACTTCCTCCTGGTCGTCGAGGGTGTGTACGGAGATGACATGCTCCTCCATCAGGTCGCGCACCGCGTCGTCGTCGTTTGCCAGCAGCAAATCCTTGACGGTGGTGATGCCGATGAGCTTGTTGTTTTCGTCGTTGACATAACAGGTGTAGATGGTCTCCTTGTCAACGCCGGTGCGCCGTATGCGCTTGATCGCCATCTCGGCGGTCATGTCCGGCCGCAGCGAGATGAACTCGGTGGTCATGATCGAGCCGGCGCTGTCCTCCGGATATTTGAGCAGCTCGTTGATCTGCTTGCGCATGTCCTTGTCGGCAGTGCGCAAAATACGCTTGACGACGTTGGCAGGCATCTCTTCAATAAGGTCTACCGCGTCGTCCAAAAACAGCTCGTCCACGACCTCCTTGAGCTCGCTGTCCGAAAAGCCGTGGATCAAAAACTCCTGTGTGTCCTCGTCCATTTCGACAAAGGTCTCCGCCGCCAGCTCCTTGGGCAAAAGCCTGAACAAAATGGGCATTTTTTCGTCCTGCAATTCCTCAAACACCGCCGCGATGTCGTAGGGCATCATGGTGATGAGGATGTCCCGAAGAGTTGCAAACTTTTTCTCATCGAGCAATTTTTTTATGGTTTGCGTCAGCGTGACGTTTACCTGAACCATCATCTCTCCTCCTTTTGTTGCGGAAAGACGCGTTCTCGGGTCATGGCACAAATAAAGAGCACCTGACCGTGATCTTTATCTGTGCCATACAGCTTTGGTCAATCGAAATGAACGCACAAATTGCCGTTCACCCCGACCTCGCCCGGGAACCGCGCCTGAACTTCCGGCTGCGTCCATCAAAAATTCACCTCTCGATACATACAATGTTCGCTTATATTTTAGTCTTTTTTTTGGCTATTGTCAATAGGAAAGCGCCGCGAACCGCGTCATTCTGTTTTTGAGATGCTTTTGCAGCACAAAAATGATACCATTCGCAGGGGCAGTGTGGAAATGTCGGCGTGCAAGGGTGGCGTTTTTTGTGCGGAAACCGTCCTCGGGCGAACAGGTTTATCGTTATATGGAAACGTTTTGCTGTGCAGAGAACGTTTGACGATGCGAAAGCCTTCCCCCGAGGGGAAGGTGGCGCGGCACCTGAGCAGAATATTATCTGTATTGCCGCATTTTGTGATAAAACCAAACCAATAACAAACAACAAGTCATGCGGTGCCGTGACGGAAGAGGGCAAGCGAAGCGCTTCCGAAATCGGGCGGTCAGTATAAGGACAGGTTCGCTTGCCCTCTTCCGTCACACTGCCGCCGACGCTTGATAAATCCAAAACATTATCTGTTTCTAACCTATTACAATAAGGTCACCGCCATCACAGGCAGTGTGCCACCTTCTCCTCGGGAGAAGGCTTTGGCACGACTCCGACGGTATTCTCTTATGGAAATGGTTGGCACACATCCGGACATGATGCAATGGATTTCTGTCATGCCGGTTTTTCGCGGAAAACGGCGGCGTCCTATCTGCGGGCGACCGATGGTCGCCCCTGCGACGCGGTGGGGTGTGGAAATGTCGGCGTGCAAGGGTGGCGTTTTTTGTGCGGAAACCGTCCTCATAATCACAATGCATTTTGCAAAACGGTTGTCGCTATTCCCTTTTTGAACGCGGCTATGCAGGCAATCTACAAATCAAACGTCCGATTCGCGGACTGGGTCAAGCGTCACGCTTGCACAAAACAGTTGTCGCTATTCCCTTTTATAACGCGGCGATGCAGGTAATCTCCCTATCAAACGTCCGATTCGCGGACTGGGTCAAGCGTCACGCTTGCGGATCGCAGGCACGGCAGTGCTATTTTGGTTACACAATCATGTAAAATTATGGTGAAAAAGCGAAAAGCCTTGATTTTTTTGAAATATAAGAGTATAATAATTCTAATAATGTTTTCGGAGGCTTGTATGAACGGTTTGATAAAAAAATATTTGCCTTACGCCATCGTTATCTTTGCGGTATTTCTGCTGGTGCCGCTGCTATTCATCAAGGGCAGCGCACTCGAAAAATATTCTCCCGTGGCGTTCTATTTTATCCTGCTGACAACTGCGGTCGTCACCTCCGCCATCTACTGTGCCAAGCACGGCATTGACTTTTTGTTTACGCTGATGGCGCCGATCGCGTTTTTGTTCACCATGATCTACAGCGGCGGCTTCCGCGCGACAAACATCATTTTGCTGTTTGTCTACCTGATCGCCGGTATTTTCGGACAGTTTTTGGGCGACCTCGCCTTTGGTGACGAACGCCGCAAAAAAGAAAAGCAGGAGCGCGCCGAACAGGAAAAGCTCATGCTCCGCGCCAAGCGCCGCGACGAACGCGAGCGCGAGCGTGCCAAGACCACCGGCAGCCGCCGTCCTGCCAAGGGCGAGCGCAAGCCGTCGCACTACGCCGAGAGCGGCTCCAAGGCAGCAGCCTCCGACGGCACCTCTATCGACGACGTGAATTCCGATTTTGACAAATACATGGCGGACATTGACCGTATGCTCGAAGAGGACCCGAAGTATAATTCATAATTCGTAATTCATAATGCATAATGCGTAATGATGAAAGCCTTCCCGTTTTGGCGTCGGGAAGGCTTTTGTTTTGTCATGTGTTTCACTGCTCCCAAGAACAGTTTCTTATTTTGTGCAATATAGATTCGTGTCCCACGCCGGAATGTAGGGATGGTGGCGCAGGTAGATTTGATAATCGGGATTGAGTTTTTTGATCAGGAGCGGCAGGCGAAAGATATCCTCAAAGCGGTGATAGGCGGCAAGGTTGAGCTTGGGCGCGAACAGGCGCAGGGTCTTTTCCATGCCGAGCAGGGCTTCGCGGTCGGCGCCCTCGACGTCCGCCTTGACGTAGGTCGCCGCCGTGCCGCAGAGAATGCTGTCCACCGTCGCCACGCGCGTTTCGACGCCCCTGTCGGCAACGGCGCTGTTTCTGCCTGCCTTGTTGTTAAACAGCAGGGTGGTGTTTTTGTTCCATGCGCCGAGCTGCCACAGCTCCGTCCGCGGCAGGCTTCCGCAGCTTGTCTGCAATTTGGCAAAGTTTTTGGCGTTTGGCTCCAGCGCGACGATCTTGCGGTAGCTGCCGCCGGTGTAGTGCAAAAACTCCCCGATCGTGTCGCCGTTATAGGCGCCCAGATCGACATAGACCTCGTTGTCGCCGAGGCGCAGCAGCGAGCGAAACGCCTCGTCCTTGTCGGTGGTGATCTCATCGAGCAAGCCGATCTCGCCGGTGTGATAAAACCGCAAAACGCCGCGGTACACACGGCGCGACTGTTCGTCCGCCATGAGCTGCTCGGCGGCTTGTATTTCGGCTCCGTAGGCTCGGACGAACGCGTCGTCAAACAGCACGTCGCCGAACGGCGCGACAGGCGGCACCAGCAAACGGTGACGGCGCGCCACTTCTTTGATATGCGCCATGACGTCCGGCAGCCGGCTGGCAAAGCAGAGCGCGACGGTGAACGCACCGAGCGACTGCTCCAAGTCGCTCATTTTTTGCACCGTAAAGCCGTGGAACTGCTGACCACGCACAAACGCGTCGCTCGCCATCACGGCGGCAGGCTGAATCCCAAAGCGTTCAAACGCGCGCAGCACCTTGTCCGCGCCGTCGCCCATGCCGTAGAGAACGACCGGCTGACCGCAGCCCTTGAGTTTTTGCCACACATTGTTTTCCTCTTGCAAAAATGACAGCACAGGCACCTCCGAATTTTCAGAAAAAAAGCGCCCACCCTATTGGGTGGACACTTTACGTGTCGGCATCTCCCTATTTTCACAGCCCGTCGCCGGACCACTATCGTCGGCACCACTGAGCTTAACTTCTGTGTTCGGTATGGGAACAGGTGGACCCTCAGCGTCATCGACACCAACTGTTTTTTGAGAACGAGAGATATTATACTACAGGATTCGCCGTTTGTCAAGCATTTTATTAAATTTTCGCTATTATTCCATGTGACTGTAGGGGCGACCATGCGCAAATTCTCCTTTACGTTGTAGGGGCGAGCAGTGCTCGCCCGCCGCACCGCGCTGTCCTGTCAAACCGTTTTTGAATAGGACACGAACTATTCCCTATCCCGGGCGACCAATGGTCGCCCCTACGACCTATATGATTAATAGGCATATGCTTTTAATATACCGTGTGGGGGCGAACCCATGTGTTCGCCCCCACGTCATCCATTCTATTTATAATTTATCAAAATATTCCGCCAAATAGTTTTGCAGCCATGTGGCGTCGGCGATGCTGACAATGCCGTTGCGGTCAACGTCCGCCGCCAACCGCTCGCGGTCGTCGGGCACATGCAGCTCCGCCACGATGCGCTGTATCTCGGTCACGTCGATAACAGTGACCATGCCGTCGCCGTTCACGTCGCCTAAATCACAGACCGCCGTGAGCCTGCCGTATTTGTCGGCGGTGCAGATCACGCCGTCCAGCTCCGCGCCGTCGGCATAGCTGAAAAAGCTGACGGTATAGGACAGCTTGACGGGCAGCATTTCGGCATTGATGAGGTTGGTCACCTCGACCCTGTAGCGCTTACCTGCATAGGAGGTCGCCGTCGGCGGCAGGAAGCTGAGATATTTGCCCCAGCTTGTGGTCGAATAAAGCCCTGTTTCCTCCGAATCGCGCACAAACTGCTCGCCTGTCTGCAAATCGGTGATGGTGACGCAGACTTCCTTGTCCGTCGTGCCCGCCAGATCGGTGTTCAGGTTGATCGTCCAGACCGCGCTTGTGTCGATATCCTCTGCCGGAAAATGACCCGGCGCAGGCCATGCGTAGGCAGGCAGGTCGTTACCGGTCACGGAAGCGCCCTGCGGATTCGGGTCGCCCTGATAGATGATCGTGTTCACGCCGCCCGTCTCGCTGTAGCCTGCCGCAAAGCGGACGCCGTTGCGCGTCATAAAGGTGTCGCGGTGACCCGGAATATGGTAGCCCCTGTCGTTGAGGAAGCCCCTGAGCAGCTTGACAATCGCACGCTGTCCGTTGCCGTAGCCGAACGAAAGATTGCTCGTGGAGGTGGCGGTGTAGCCTGCCTGATAAAAATCGTCGTCCATGTCGGCAGGCTTTGCCGGTCTGTGCGAAAGAGCGCCGTTCAGGACAAAGTTCCGCTCGGTGAGCACGGCGCCCTTTGCCGCGTTTGACCATGCGGTCGCGTCCGCCGTCTCAAAGCCGTTCAGACCTGCCAGCCAGCGGTAATAGGAGGCGGTGCGCACAAGGCTTGCCTGCGTCTCCGGCGTGATGGTGTATTCCTTATAGGG
>ONGI01000083.1 GCA_900317315.1 uncultured Eubacteriales bacterium | reverse complement strand
GTGACGGAAGAGGGCAAGCGAACCTGTCCTCTTGCTGACCGTCCGATTTTGGAAGCGCATCGCTTGCCCTCTTCCGTCACGGCACCGCAAAGCTTTCTGCTTGTTTGACGCTTGACCTATTACAAAGCCTTGCCATACAGATAACTATACTGCTCAGGTGCCGCGCCACCTTCCCCTCGGGGGAAGGCTTTCGCACAGCTAAATGTTTCCGTTAAAATCATAACGCTGTTTTTAACACAATCATATACGGCTCGGATTTGATTCTCCGAGCTGTTTGTTTTTTTCATTATTATATGCTGTTTCGGGTTCTGCATGTTCTAATGCACTTATGTCGCTAATGCAAATTTATAACGCGTGTCAGCATTTTTCCTCCAAAGTCAACGTCAGCAGCGCGGATTGGGTCAAGCGTCACGCTTGCGGATTGCGCTCCGTCGCAACGGCGGCGGAATCTTTGTGCTTGCTTTTTTTCTGATTCTATGGTATGATAGCTCTGTATAGGCAGAGTAAATAAATCAACAGGAATTGTTGATAGTAATTTGTTGAATCAATACGGAAAACGGCGCCTTGCTTTGCCGCCGGAACCGTGATTTGCCGGCAGGGGACAACACGACAGCGGAGCAGCGTTCCGCAACGGGAGAAAGGACAGAACATGACAGACAGATCAAAGGTGATTTTCGGCAACGAAATCAGTGCGCGTGCCTATCGCAAGGCGGTCGCGGGCAAACAGAAATACATCAAAAAATTCGGCGACGACAGCAAGGCGGACTATCCCGTCAAGCTGACCGCGAACGCCACGCTCGGCGAAATGCTCGGCGTGCGCGACATCCGCGTTGCCGAGGGAGAGGGCGAGACGGATTTTGATCTCGAAAAGGGCGTCATTGTCGGCAACATCCGCATGGGTTTCGGTCACTACCGCATTTCCATCGCGATGGCGTCTGCCGCGCACGCGCTGGGCTACAAGCCCTATTGGATGGATCTCAATTCCTACAAGAACACCACCTGCACCAAGGTCATCGGCGCGCAGAACGACCTCTATTCGCTCGGCTCGCGCCTGTCGCAGAAGAGCCGGCTGTTCAACAAGCTGGTCTGGGAGCCGCTCAACTATGAGGGCTTTCGTCAGCTCACCTACAACGCCGCCGACCAGAAGAACGCCGAGCTGATGGCGCCGGTGTTCCGGAATATTCCCAAGGAGCTGCCCGTCATCGGCACGCACGTCTGGCCTGCACAGGCGGCGCTTCACGCAGGCATGCAGTATGTCGTCAACGCCATTCCCGACAACTGGCCGATGGCGCTGCACCTCTCCGAGGGCGCGGTGCATCTGGTGCAGACCCGTCAGTCCTATTTTGGCTACCGCATCCTCAACGGCATGGCAAAAAAGAAGCTTCTCAAGCCCATGCCCTCCGACGCGCTCCGCTACACGGGTCATTACATCGACCATGAGCTGGTGTTCAATATCGAAAAGGACTGCGCGGCGCGTTTGGCACGTAAGGAAAACGGCAAGCCCATGCGCTTTTTGCTGACCATCGGCGGCGCCGGTGCGCAAAAGGAGCTGTTTGCGGCGGTGATCAAATATCTTATTCCGGCTGTCCGCGAAAACCGCGCGGCGCTCTATATCAATGTCGGCGATTACCGTCAGGTCTGGGAGGCGCTGCGCCGTGAGGTGCCGGCGCTCAACACCCTTGCCGCCACGCACTTTGACAACTGGGAGGATACCAAGGCGTTCTGCTCCGCTGCGCTTGACGGCGAGGTGGAGGGCGTCCACGTCTTTTTGCACGAGAATATCTTTGAGGCGGTCTACTGCACCAACCTGCTCATGCGCTCCGCCGATGTGCTGCTGACAAAGCCCAGCGAGCTGGCGTTTTATCCCATTCCCAAGCTCTTTCTCAAGCGTGTCGGCGGCCACGAAAAATGGGGCGCGATCCATGGCGCGGAGTATGGCGACGGCACCATGGAATGCGAGGACGTGCCGCACACGCTCCAAATGGTGAGCATGTTCCTGGATGACGACGCGCTGCTGCGTGAGATGTGCGGCGCGATCATCACCAACAAATCCATCGGACTGTATGACGGCGCCTACAAGGCGGTCGAGATCGCGATGGGACTCAAAAAGAACCCGTTGACAAGAGAGAATTAATGGAGATAACAATGAAACGCTTAACCAAAAGGCAAATGAGGATTTTTGCGGTGGGTCAGCTCGGATGGTCAACGCTCAGCGGTATCATCAGCGCCTGGTTCGTCACCTTTTATCTGCCGACGCAGAACGACATCAACAGCGGCGCCGTGCAGTTTATCGTGCCCGGTCTGGTCATCGGCGGCTTTTTGACGGTGCTGGGCTTGATCACGGCGCTGTCGCGTGTGTTTGACGCCGTGACCGACCCGTTGATCGCGTCCCTGTCCGACCGCAGCACCAACAAGCGCGGCAGACGCATTCCCTTTATGCAATACGCGGCGATCCCGCTTTCGGTCGTCACCGTGCTGCTGTTCTGTGCGCCCGTTGAGGCGATCAGCGGCTGGAACATCGTGTGGATCTCGATATTCATCGTGCTGTTCTATCTGTTCATGACGATGTACTGCACGCCCTACAACGCCCTGATCTCGGAGTTCGGCAAGACGCAGGACGACCGCATGTACATTTCCACCGCGATTTCGCTGACCTTTTTTGCCGGTACCATGCTCGCCTACACGCCGTTTGCGTTCGCAGGCATGCTGCGCGGCGCCGTCGGCTTTGCGTGGAGCTACCGCATTTGCTTTATCGTGCTGGCGGTTATCGCCTGCATCTGTATGCTGGTGCCGACCTTCTGTCTCAGGGAGAAGGATTTTGTCGATACCAAGCCCTCCAAGGCCAATATGTTCAAATCCCTTGGCGCGACCTTCCGCAACGGCAACTTCCGCACCTTTGTTTTTTCGGATATCATGTACTGGGTCGGCTTGACCCTGTTCCAGACAGGTCTGCCGTTCTTTGTCAAGGTCTCGATGAAGCTTGACGAATCCTTTACCATGATCTTCCTCGGCGGCATGACCGTGCTGTCGGCGGCGTTTTATCCGATTGTGCCGAAGCTCGTCAAAAAATTCGGCAAGAAAAAGCTCGTCATCTCCGGCTTTCTCGGTCTGGCAGTCGCCTATGTTATCACCGGTCTGATCGGCGTTATCGGCACAACGGTGATTCCGGGCGTCGTCTACGGCGTGCTGATTTGTGTCATCGCGGCATTTCCGATGGCGCTGCTGGGCATTATTCCGCAGTCGATTGTCGCCGACGTTGCGGAGGCGGACGGCTATGAAACCGGCGAAAACCGCGAGGGCATGTTCTTTGCGGCGCGCACCTTTGCCATGAAATTCGGTCAGTCGCTCGCCATGCTGGTGTTCACCTCGCTGGCGATCATCGGCACCACCCAAAACGCCAACAGCAACGACATCACGGCTTCTGTCACCGGCATGACCTTTGTCGGCTTTGTCGCCGTGGCGTTCTGCTCGCTGGGCGCGATCCTTCTCGGCTTCTACAACGAGAAAAAGGTGATGGACACCATCGAAGAAAACCACAAAAAATAAACAGGTGATGATATGATTAGAAGATTAAAGGCTGCATATCCCGTTTTTGTACTCGATACCGACAACACCACCTATCTGTTCGCGGTCACGCCGTCCAGACATTTGGAGCATCTGTATTACGGCGGCAAGATCCGCATCGACAAGGCGGAGGACTGCGCGCACATCCGCGAACGCCACGAATTTGAGCTGGGCAACTGCATCAGCTACGACAAAAAGTTTCCCCAAGTGATGCTGGAGGATATGTGCTTGGAGATGTCCGGCGCCGGTCACGGCGATATCCGCGAGCCGTTTGTGTCGCTGGTCTATCCGGACGGCAGCCGCAGTGTGGACTTCCTCTATGAAAAATCGACTCTCAGCAATCAAAAGGAGCCGCTGCAGACCCTGCCCTGCGCCTACACCGAGAACGGCAAGACCGAGCATTTGATAGTCGAGCTGCGCGACGGCGCGCTGGTGATGGAGCTGCACTACACGGTCTATCCCGCCTGCGACGTCATCACGCGCAGCGCCGTTCTGCTCAACGAGGGCGACACGGTGCAGGTGGAGCGGCTGATGAGCATGCAGCTCGATATGCCGTTTGGCGGCGCCGCAGTCACCTCCTTCCACGGCGCATGGGGTCGTGAGATGAACCGGCACACCGCCGCCCTGCCGGTCGGCAAGCTGGTGCTCGAATCGCGGACGGGCTGCTCCTCCAACCGCGTCAATCCGTTCTTTATGGTGCACAGCCCCGACGCCAACGAAGCATCGGGCAGCGTGTACGGCTTTAATTTGATATACAGCGGCAACCACTATGCCGCCGCCGAGGTCAACGCCTACGGCAAGACCCGCGTCGTCTCCGGTATCCAGCCCGAGGGCTTCCGCTGGCTGCTCGAAAAGGACGGGCGCTTTGAAACGCCCGAGGCGGTGATGACCTATTCCGAAAACGGCTTTACGGGGCAGAGCCAAAACATGCACCGCTTTGTGCGCAGCCATATCGTGCGCGGCGTGTGGCGCGACCGTCCGCGTCCGGTGCTGCTCAACAGCTGGGAGGCGTGTTACTTTAACATCAACGAAAAGAGCCTTGTTTCGATGGCGCGCTCCGCCAAGGATCTGGGCGTGGAGCTGCTGGTGATGGACGACGGCTGGTTCGGCGAGCGCGACAACGACCGCTGCTCGCTGGGCGACTGGACGCCGAGCGCAAAGAAGCTGCCCGGCGGCTTGCGGAGCCTTGCCGAAAAAGTCATCGCCGAGGGCTTGCAGTTCGGCATTTGGGTGGAGCCGGAGATGGTCAACACCGACAGCCGCCTCTACCGCAAGCACCCCGACTGGGCGATGGCGATCCCCGGCAAGCGCCATTCCGAGGGCAGAACACAGCGCGTGCTCGACCTCGCCAATCCCGAGGTGCAGGACTTTTTGATCCAAAAGATGAGCGAGGTGTTTTCGTCCGCGCCCGTCAGCTATGTCAAGTGGGACATGAACCGCATTTTCTCGGACGTCTATTCTCCTTATCTGCCTGCCGAACGGCAGGGCGAGACGGCGCACCGCTACATCATGGGCTTGCACCGCGTCGCCGATACGCTGGCAAAGAGCTTCCCCGACATTCTCTTTGAGGGCTGCGCCTCCGGCGGCAACCGCTTTGACCTCGGCATGCTCTGCTGGTTTCCGCAGATCTGGGGCAGCGACAACACCGACGCCATCTGCCGCGCCCATATTCAGGAGGGCTACAGCTACGGCTATCCGCAGTCCTGCGTCGGCGCGCATGTCAGCGCAAGCCCCAACCACCAGACCCTGCGCAGAACGCCGCTTGCGACGCGCTTTGCCGTGGCGGCATTCGGTGCGCTCGGCTATGAATGCGATGTGCGCGACCTGCCTTCGCCGGAAAAACAAGCCATCCGCGAGCAGATCGCCCTCTACAAAAAGTGGCGCGAGGTCTTGCAGTTCGGCGATTTCTACCGCATCACCGAGGGCAACCTGCACCGCTGGACGTGCGTTTCTCCCGACAAATCGAGAGCGGTCGTCCTCTTGCTGCAGGAGCTGACCGAGGCGAACGTGCAGGCGCACCGCTTGCAGCTGCGCGGTCTCGACCCCGATAAAACCTACCGCCTTTACAACATTCCCGGTCGTGTGGACGTCAGGACGTTCGGCAGCCTGATCAACACCGTCGCGCCGGTGCACGTCCGGCAGGACTCCGTTCTGCACAACGTCATTGCCAAGCAGGTGAAGATGAACGGCGAGACCGAAAACGTGACCGCGACCGGTTCTGTTCTCATGCACACCGGCGTCATGCTCAGTCCGGCGTTCTCCGGCTCGGGCTTCAACGAAAAGGTGAGGATTTTCCCCGACTTTGCGGCGAGGCTGTATTTTTTGGAAGCGGAAAAAAACGATGCGTAATGCGTAATTGCATATCGGAAAAAGCCATCTTGACAGGTGGCTTTTTTCGTATCAAAAAAGAGCGTGCCTCACTGGCTGGTGTAGGAGTTCTCGTTGTCGTACCAGGAAACTACCTGAACCTCATAGAGGTCGTCGGCAACCTTGGAAACCATGGTCTGGGTAGCGTCGAACAGGGAGCCGTAACGCATGCCGATAACGTCGGAAGAAACGATGGGATCCTCGTTGTAGCCGAAGGACTCGGAAGCAGCAGCCTTCATAGCAGCGTTGATGCCTTCAACGGTAACGTCGGTGCCCTTGACAACGGCGGTCAAAATGGTGGTGGAGCCGGTGGGAACCGGAACACGCTGAGCGGAGCCGATGAGCTTGCCGTCGAGCTCGGGAATGACCAGACCGATAGCCTTGGCAGCGCCGGTGGAGTTGGGAACGATGTTGGCAGCGCCTGCTCTTGCTCTTCTGAGGTCGCCCTTTCTGTGAGGACCGTCGAGGATCATCTGATCGCCGGTATAAGCGTGGATGGTGCTCATGATACCGCTCTGGATGGGAGCGTACTTGTTCAGGGTGTCAGCCATGGGAGCGAGGCAGTTGGTGGTGCAGGAAGCAGCGGAGATGATGGTATCCTCAGCGGTGAGAACGCCTTCGTTAACGCTGAATACAACGGTGGGAAGATCCTTGCCTGCGGGAGCGGAGATAACGACCTTCTTGGCGCCTGCGTCGATATGAGCCTGGCTCTTAGCCTTGGAGCAATAGAAGCCTGTGCACTCGAGAACTACGTCAATGCCCAGCTCGCCCCAGGGCAGCTCGGCAGCGTTAGCCTTTGCATAGATGGTGATCTCTTTACCGTCAACGATAATGGAGTTTTCGCCGGCCTCTACAGTGTGCAGATTCTCGCCGATGGTGCCGCAATAGCCCTTCTGAGCGGTGTCATACTTGAGCAGGTTAGCGAGCATTTTGGGATCGGTCAGGTCGTTGATAGCCACAACCTCATAACCCTCTGCGCCGAACATCTGACGGAAAGCCAGACGGCCGATACGACCAAAACCGTTAATAGCAACTTTTACTGACATAATAAATTCCTCCTAAAAAATTAAGATAGCTTTATTATACCTTATTTTTTTGATTTCTTCAATAGTTTACAAAAAATTAACGTAAAAATTTTTATATATATTGCAAATATTGCGGCGCTGTCACTGTATTTAAGACAGACTCGGTCAGACGCTGCCCGGGTGGGGGGCGGTAAATAGTGTTTGCAGCTGATTCAATTTTGCGAATTAAGAATTATTTTCTCGGAATTGTTGCTAAACTTATTGACATCTGCTTGATTTTAGTATAAAATTACATTAGACTCCGTATCTATGGGGTCCGCAAAATAAAATGCGTGAATATTTGCTCAAACCGCATTTTTATTTGCTTTTTTTAATCAGACTCTTTCGGGAGCCGTTATATATAGATATTTTTGCGGTGTGTGCCGCATCCAATGCGAATTTGTAGCCGAGCTGCTCAGACAGATCCCTGTCGGGCGGCGTGTTATCAATTGGATAAGTCCCTTTGGGGTCAAAAATATTGAACATTAATAACAATTTAATAGTATGTAACGGCACCTAAAAGGTTTTTTGATTGGATTGAATTTGGGTAAAAATCACAAAACAAGGAGGTGTCTGGGAGATGGTTCATGCAGCTGTTTTGATTATCTGCATCATTGCAGCGCTTGCTGCCGGTGTTGCCGCCGGTGTTTTTGCCGGTATGAATATCCGCAGGAATACCGCCGAAAAAGAAATCGGTTCCGCAGAGGAAGAGGCAAGGCGCATTGTGGCTGACGCAATGAAGACAGGTGAGGCAAAAAAGAAGGAGCTTGTTCTTGAGGGAAAAGAAGAGGTTCACCGCTTCCGCAATGAGAGCGAGAAGGAGATTGCCGACCGCCGCCGTGAGGTGCAGCGTCAGGAGAGGCGTATCCAGCAAAAGGAAGAGACCCTCGACCGCAAGCTCGACAATGTTGAGAAAAAGGACGAGAAGGTTCAAAAGAAGATCCGCGAAGCGGACGCCAAGCTGGAAGAAATCGAAACGATCAAGAAAAGCCAGTTCGAGATGCTCGAAAAAATTTCGGGCTACACCGCAGAACAGGCAAAGAACTATTTGCTCTCCCAATTGGAGGACGAGCTGACTCACGAAAAGTCCGTGAAGATCATGGAATACCAGGAGCAGCTCAAGGAAGAAGCAGACGAAAAGGCGAGAAATATCATCTCGCTTTCCATTCAAAAGCTTGCCGCCGAGCAGGTGGCAGAGGCGACTATTTCGGTCGTGCCGCTTCCCAATGACGAGATGAAGGGCAG
>ONGI01000082.1 GCA_900317315.1 uncultured Eubacteriales bacterium | reverse complement strand
TCTATACCAATGAGGGAGACAGTATGTTTCCCATTATCCGTGCGCGCGATCTGTTGATCATCGAAGCCGTCAGGGAGCCGTTAAAGATAGGCGACGTGCCGCTCTACAAGCGCGACAGCGGTCAATATGTGCTGCACCGCATCGTCGCCGCCAAAAAGGGCAGGTACGCCATGAAGGGCGACAACCGCACCTTTGTGGAAAAGGGCGTCACCGAACGGCAGATCATCGGCGTGCTGACGGGCATTGTCAGAAACGGCAAAACCTATCCCGTGGAGACGCTGCCGGAGCGAAACGCAAGGATCGCCGTGGATGTGATCTATCTTGCGTCCTGCGCCGTCAACGAGGAAGCGCCCGACAAAAAGCGCGTCGAAAACATGGATTTGGCGGAGGTCTGTCGCTTGTCGGAGGAGCATATGCTCACCGCTGCTGTCGCCTTCGCGCTTGAACAGGTCATGCCCCTGCCGCACGCCTTTGACCAAGCCAAGAAAAAAGCGATCCGCAAGCTGACGCTGTTTGATGTGGAGCGTTCGGTGATCGCGCAGGCGTTTGAAAAAGCAAGGATTTGGTATCTGCCGCTAAAGGGGATCATGCTCAAAGAGCTGTATCCCAAATCGGCAATGCGCCAAATGACGGACAACGATATTCTGTGCGACGGCTCAAAAATGGCGGAGGTCAGGCAAATCATGGCGAGCTTGGGCTATACCTGCAATCAGTATGGGGAAGAGAACCACGATGTTTACAGCAAGCCGCCTACGCTTGTATTTGAAATGCACCGCACGCTGTTTGATGAAGACCGTTATCCGCAGTATTATGACTACTTTAAGGATATACAGGAAAGGCTGCTGCCCGCGGACGGCTCGGCTTACTGCCGCAAAATGACGGACGAGGATTTTTATCTGTTTATTCTCGCCCATACCTGCAAGCACTATTCCCGCGGAGGAACAGGCTTGCGCTCGCTGCTCGACGTGTATATGTTTCTCTGCGCTCACCCAGATTTGGACAGAGCTTATCTCAACGCGGAGCTTGACAAGCTGGAGCTCACCGGCTTTGAAGAAAAGCTGCGCCGCTTATCGCAAAAGGTGTTCACCGGCGGCACGCTTGACAAATACGAACAAAATGACCTTGCTTATCTGATCTCCTCCGGCAGCGCCGGTACCTGCGAAAATCAGGAATACAACCAAATGGCGATCGATCTCGGGGGCGACGACAGCAAGGCGTCCAAACGCCGTTTATTGAAAAGCCGCTTTTTTATTTCGGGAGAAGCGTTGGAAAAGAATTATCCTTTTTTCGCAAGGCACAAGGCGCTCTACCCGTTGCTGCTGCTTTACCGTCCCGTCAAGGGCGCGGTCACGCACCCAAAGGGGATCCTGGCAGAGTATAAAAAGATAAAAAACTTCAAAAAGAAGGAAGAACCGTGAACGAAGCAAATTTGAAAACTAACAGGATAAGGACTGTTGTCAATCTGTTGACAGCGGTATGTTTTTTGCTGTTTATCGCGTACCATATTTATTTAGCTGTTGCAATAGAAGCAAACAGAGTCGCCAGAATGGTGGGGCTGATCTCTTATTTTCTGCTTGCGCTTGCAGCGGTTTTTGCGTTGATCCCCAAAACGGCTTTCAGGATCATGCGCACCGTTCTGATGATAGCCGGACTGTTCATTAATTTTGCAGTCAGACTGACCAACGCAGGCGCCGTATTCGGCAGGTTGGATTTTTCCAAAACGCCGTCCGTCCTGAACGGTGCGGTCTATGTTTTTTCACAGTTAGCCGTGTTGCTTTTGCTGGCATATTATCTGGTGCTCCGGCACAATAAAAAGCTCAATTCCAAACGGAAAATCGTG
This sequence comes from uncultured Eubacteriales bacterium, assembly GCA_900317315.1. Lineage (GTDB taxonomy): Bacteria > Bacillota > Clostridia > Oscillospirales > Acutalibacteraceae > Ruminococcoides. The sequence goes on along the minus strand of ONGI01000082.1, from coordinate 8,469 downwards.
ATCGCCCTGATGGCCTTTGTGATCGTGCTCTACGTTGCCTGTTTTGTCATCGAGTGCGTATTGCTGATGAAGTACCGCATGAACATTGACTTGAGCAGAAGGTTCACGGTTATCAGCAGATTTTTCTATTGCCTGAGCTTTGTCGGCATGGCGGTCAATTTTATGCTGCCTGTTCAGGAGATCGAAGCTCCGGACGACTTGATGAATCAGCCGCCGGCGGATGAGCTGCTGTTTTCAGCAGCCGGAAGCAGCAAGAAGAAGTCGAAGAAAAAGAATAAAAACATGAGAAAAGGTTTGCCGACGGACGATGAACTGCTGTTTTCAACTACCGAAAGCAGCAAGAAAAAGTCGAAGAAAAAGAATAAAAATATGAAAAAACGTTTGCCGTCAGACTATGACGATGATTTTGTTTTATAGGAAGTGAAAAGATGAAAAGGATCAGCATGAGCCTGTCCGCCCTGATTTGCCTGATCATATCCCTGAGCGCCGTTTTGCCGGTGTCTGCCGACACGATCCGTTATTTGCGCGGCGACGCTAACGGTGACGGCGTAGTCAATATCAACGACGTCACCTTCATTCAAAGGTACCTCGTAGATTTGGAAACAGATCCCCAAGGGACCATCAGGAGAAACGGCGATGTTGACGGAAACGGGTTAGACATCAACGACGCAACAAAGATACAGGGTTATTTGGCGGAATTTGACGACCCGTATTCTATCGGCAGGATCATCGCCTTTGATGAATACGAGCTGCCGTTTATTCCGAATAACTGATATAGCAGACCGGCAGCCTTGCATGCAAATACTCAAAACCTCCGGACTGCGGTATGATACAGAACAGAAAAGCCTCGGCGAGCGCGACGCGTTTTGCCGAGGCTTTTGCATTTTTCTGATTTTTCTTATAGACGTAGACGTCGTTTGGTTGGAAGCCTTAACGGGAATTTAAGGAGCAGACCTTCACACGTAGGGCTGCCCAAGCGTCAGACCGTCGGTGCGGCAAACTGTGCGTGATAGAGGGTGTAGTAGAAGCCCTTTTTGTGCAGCAGCTCGCGGTGGCTGCCCTGCTCCACGATATTGCCTTCGCGCATGACCAGAATAACGTCGCTTTCCTTGATGGTGGACAGGCGGTGCGCGACCACAAAGCTGGTGCGTCCCTGCATCATCTTGGCAAACGCCTTTTGCACGCGGATCTCGGTCAGCGTATCGATGGAGGAGGTCGCCTCGTCTAAGATCAAAATCTCGGGATCTGTCAGCATGGCGCGCGCGATGCAGAGGAGCTGTTTTTGTCCTTGGCTCAGGTTACCGCCGCCCTCGCTGATCACGGTGTCGTAGCCCTGCGGCAGGCGGCGGATAAAGCTGTGCGCATAGGCAGCCTTGGCGGCAGCGATCACGGCAGCGTCGTCGGCGCTCTCGTTGCCGTAGCGGAGGTTTTCCATGATCGTGCCGTGAAACAGCCAGCTTTCCTGTAAGACCATACCGTAGCGCGAGCGCAGGTCGTTACGTGGCAGGTCGCGGATATCGGCGCCGTCCACCAAGATCCTGCCGCTGTTCACGTCATAGAACCGCATGAGCAGGTTGATGAGCGTGGTTTTGCCGCAGCCTGTCGGACCGACGATCGCCACATGCGTGCCGCTCCTGACATGGAGCGAAAAGTCGCGTATCAGGGGCTTGTCGGGCGTATAAGAAAAGCTGACGTGCTCGATCTGCACCTCTCCCTTTGCAGATGAAAGCGATGACGCGTCCGCGTCGGGCGTTTCGTCCTCGGCTTCCAGCACCTCAAAAACACGTCCGGCGGCGGCAATGCCGGTTTGCAGCTGCGTCAGCACGCCGGTCACCTCGTTGAAGGGCTTGGTGTATTGGTTGGCGTAGGTGAGGAAGCAGGAGAGACCGCCGACCGTCAGTGTGCCGGACAGCGCGGCAAGCGCGCCGATGATGCCGACAGCGGCGTAAACGATGGCGTTGACCAACCGCGTGGTCGGATTGGCGAGAGCGCCTGCGTATTGCGCCTTGAAGCCGACGTCAAGCAGCTCGTTGTTGTAGCGGTCAAATCCCGCGAACGCCTGTTCCTCGTAGGCAAACGCCTTGACGACGCGTTGGTTGCCGACGTATTCCTCCACATAGGAGGAGATCTCGCCCTGCAAAAGCTGCTGCTCGCGGAAGCGCTTGGCGCTGAGCTTGCCGATAAAGCCTGCCACAAAGAGCGACAGCGGCGTGAGGAAGAACACTGCCAGCGCGATCCGCCAGTCGGTCATCAGCATAAAAATGAGCGTGCCGACGATCGTGACGATACCGGCAAAGAGCTGCAAAAAGAGCTGTGCGAGACCGTCGCCGACCGCGTCCACGTCATTGATAACGCGGCTGATGAGGTCGCCGTGCGCGTGGGTGTCGATATACGAAAGCGGTACGGTGTTGAGCTTGCGGAACACCGCGCGGCGCAGGTCGCGGACGGTCTTGTAACAAACGAGGTTGACAAAATATTGCATCAGCCACTGAAAAACCGTCACGCCGCCGACCGCTATGCCGATATAGCCGAGGATCTGTGCTACGTCGTCAAAGAACACCTGTCCTTGACCGATGATGCGGTCGATCGCGTGACCGATGAGGACCGGAATATACAGCGTCAGCGACACGCTGATCAGCGCGGAAACGACCGCTGCCAGCAGCAGCGGAAGATAGGGACGCAGCGAACGGAGTACTTTTTTGACAGGAGCATTTGTTTTCATCGCGCCGCCTCCTTTTCGGTTTGCTGGGACAGACAGATGTCGCGGTAGACCGTGCAGCTTGCCGTCAGCTCGTCGTGCGTGCCCACACCGGCAAGCTCGCCGTCGCTGACAACTAATATCAGATCTGCATTTCGCACCGTCGAGCAGCGCTGTGTGACGATCAGCACGGTCATACCGTCGGTGGTTTCCCTGAGCGCCTTGCGGAGCGCGGCGTCGGTCGCCAAGTCGAGCGCCGAAAAGCTGTCGTCCAGAATCAGCAGGTCGGGGCGGTTCACCAGTGCGCGCGCGATGCAGAGCCGCTGCCGCTGACCGCCGCTGAAATTCCTGCCGCCCTGCTCCACGCGGCTGTCCAGCCCCTTGGGGAGCTTTTGGACAAATTCAAGCGCCTGCGCCGTTTGCAGCGCGGCAAGCAGCTCCTCGTCCGTCGCGTCGGGCTTGCGCCAGCGCAGGTTGTCGCGCACCGTGCCGCTGAACAGCGTGCTCTGCTGCGGCACCATGCCGATCTGCCTGCGGAGCTGCGCAAAGGGATAGTCACGGACGTCTCTGCCGTCTACGCGCACGCAGCCGGCGTTGACGTCATAAAAGCGCGGTATCAGGTTCACCAGCGTGCTTTTGCCGCTGCCGGTGCCGCCGATAATGCCGACGGTCGCGCCGCGCGGTACCGCAAAGCTGACGTCCGTCAGCTCGTCGTCGCCGTCGTCGTTATAGTTGAAGCAGACGTGTTCAAATTCGATTTTGGGAGCCGTTTCGTCGGTTTCGATCGGCTCCGTGTTCTTCTCCTGCACGCTTGGAACGGTTTCAAACACCTGATTGATGCGCTTGGCGCTCGCGGCGGTGCGCGTCATCAGCGTCACCAGATTGGCGACCACCACCATGGCGAGCAAAATCTGCGTCATGTAGCTGACAAGCGCCACGATGTCGCCCGTCTGCATGCCGCCGAGGTCAACGTCGATCGCGCCGAACCAGACGATCAGGATGATCGCAATATCCGTTACCGCGTAGGTAACAGGGCTGAGCAGCGCCGACAGACGGCTGACGCGAATGGCGGTGCGCGCCAAGTCCTCGGTCGCGTCGTCCATGCGTTTGCACGCGGTCTTTTGCTTGGAAAAGGCGCGGATCACGCGGTTGCCGGAGAGATTCTCGCGCGAGATCAGGCTGATAACATCCAGCTTCTTCTGCATGGCGGAGAATATCGGCACGCTGCGCGTCATCACCAAATAGAGCGTCAGCGCGATCAGCACCGCAGCGCCGAAGAAGATCAGCGAGAGCTTTAGGTTGATGGTCATCGCCATCACCAGCGAACCGGCGATGATGAACGGCGCGCGCGTCAGCAGGCGGATCATCATGGCGATGGATTGCTGCACGGTGTTGGTGTCGTTGGTGATGCGCGTGATCAGCGAGGGCGTGCCGAGCTTGTCCAGCTCCGCATGCGAGAGCGTGTTGATGTGGCGAAAGAGCGCGCGGCGGATCTTGGTTCCGGCGCCCTGCGACGCCTTGGACGCAAAATACTGTGTAAACATCGCGCTCGACCAGCCGAGCAGCGCCAGCAGCACCAGCAGACCGCCCATCGCCCACACATAGCCGGCGTCGCGGTTTTTGATGCCCACGTCGAAGCTTGCACAGCGGTCCGATGATACATTCTTTTTTGTAATCCTTTAAGAATCTTCGCAGCTTGTACATAGAAATGTTCCTTTATTGGTTGCTAAGCTTATTGTACACCTTTTCAGCGGTTTCATCAATACAAAAAAGAAAAAACAGGGCTTGGCGAACCAAACCCTGTCGGAGATTTTATTAGGAGAGCACCGCGCCCTTTGCGCTGGACGATACCAGCTTGGCGTAGCGTGCCAGATAGCCGGTGGTGATCTTGGGCTCTCTGGGCTGCCATTCGGCTCTGCGCTTGGCGAGCTCCTCGTCGCTGACGATCAGCTTGATGGTGTTGGCAGGAATGTCGATCTCGATAATATCGCCGTCCTCAACCAATGCGATCGGACCGCCGACCGCTGCTTCGGGACAAACGTGACCGATGCAGGCGCCGCGCGTTGCGCCGGAGAAGCGTCCGTCGGTGATCAGCGCAACGGAGCTGCCCAGTCCGCGACCCATGATCGCCGAGGTGGGATTGAGCATTTCGCGCATGCCGGGACCTCCCTTGGGACCCTCGTAGCGGATGACCACCACGTCGCCCTCGGAGATAAAGCCGTCGTTGATCGCCGCCATCGCGTCCTCCTCGCAGTCAAACACCTTGGCAGGGCCGGTGTGCTTGAGCATTTCGGGCAGAACGGCAGAGCGCTTGACGACGCAGCTGTCGGGGGCGAGGTTGCCGCGGAGCACTGCGATACCGCCGGTGGTGCTGTAGGGATTCTCGACGGGACGGATGATCTCGGGATTCTTGTTGACAACGCCCGCGATGTTCTCGGCAATGGTCTTGCCGGTGCAGGTGATCAGGTCGGTTTTGAGCAGACCAAGCTTGTTGATCTCGTTCATCACGGCATAGATGCCGCCTGCCTCGTTGAGGTCCTCCATGTAGGTTCTGCCTGCCGGTGCCAGATGGCAGAGGTTGGGCGTCTTGGCGGAGATCTCGTTGGCGATGTCGAGGTTGAGGTCGATGCCGCACTCGTGCGCGATGGCAGGCAGGTGCAGCATGGAGTTGGTGGAGCAGCCGAGCGCCATGTCCATGGTGAGCGCGTTGCGGAACGCGTCCTCGGTCATGATGTCACGCGGCTTGATGTCCTTTTCGAGCAGCTCCATGATCTTCATGCCGGCTCTTTTGCCGAGCTGGATCCTCTCGGAATAAACAGCCGGAATGGTGCCGTTGCCGCGCAGACCCATGCCGAGCACCTCGGTGAGGCAGTTCATGGAGTTGGCGGTGTACATGCCGGAGCAGCTGCCGCAGCTCGGGCACACCTTGTTTTCATATTCATTCAGCTCGTCGAGCGTGATCTTGCCGGAGTTGTAGGAGCCGACAGCCTCAAACATGCTCGAAAGACTTGTTTTTTGTCCGGCAAAACGGCCTGCCAGCATGGGACCGCCGCTGACAAAGATGGTGGGGATATTCAAACGCGCTGCCGCCATCAGCAGACCGGGAACGTTCTTGTCACAGTTGGGCACCATCACCAGCGCGTCAAACGCGTGGGCGATCGCCATGGACTCGGTGGAGTCGGCGATCAGATCGCGGGTGACGAGCGAATATTTCATGCCCTTGTGACCCATGGCGATACCGTCGCAGACCGCGATCGCGGGGAATACGATCGGGTTGCCGCCTGCCATCGCTACGCCGATTTTGACGGCCTCAACGATCTTGTCGATATTCATATGACCGGGCACAATCTCGTTATAGGAGCTGACAATGCCGATCAGGGGCTTTTTCATTTCTTCGTCCGTCATGCCCAAAGCGTGCATCAGCGAGCGCTGCGGCGCACACTTGACGGGAGTTCTTACTGCGTCACTTCTCATGGGAATACAATCCTTTCAATTGTGATTTCGATTATCCTTTATTGTACCACTATTCTTTTTATTTTTCAACTGCTAAAACAAATATTTACCACGCAAAAGCTCCGGCACAGAGCACTGTGCCGGAGCATAACGGGTCAGATAATGTTATCTTGCCACTCTTCTGCCTACTCTGCCGATCTCATCGGTGTATTCAGCGTTCTTCTTCAGGATCAGTGTGACGTCCTTGATGGCAACTCTGCCGTCGCCGTCGCAGTCAGCCGCGATGAGAGCGTCGCCGGTGAGGGCGGTCAGCTCTGCAAGATGGCGCTGGATGATGGTGGCGTCGCCGATGGTGATCTGTCCGTCCATGTCAACATCGCCGATCAGGATGCCGGTGGGATCGTCGGTCGGTTCAGTCGGCTCAGTCGGCGGGTCGGTGGGTTCTGTCGGCGGATCGGTCGGCTCGGTCGGGATCACGCCGCCGTCGGTGTAGAAGTACACGACGTTGATAACGCCGGGCGCATACTTGCCGTTTGCGTTGCCGGGAGCGACCGCGTCCATTCTGCCCGGAAGAGCGGTGGTGGTATAGGAGTCGTTGACAGTGACCTTTTCGGCGGTCTTGATGGTGTCAGGAGCGATCTTTTCACCGGTCTGGAGGTTGATATGGCTGGTCTTGACAGTGGAGGTGAAGGTGACGCTCTTGTTCTGGATCCACGCTTCGTCCGCTACCAGATAGCCGGATTCACCCATACCGGGCTCCTGCTTGCCGCCCGACAGACGGAAGATGACATATGCGCTGCCTGCCGGAATAGTGCCGTCCATCCAACCGTTGCCGACGGAGGTCAGTTTTGCCTGGGGCTTTGACGTAACGCTGTCCCATGTGCCGAAGATAGCGGTGCCGTCCTCGGTGTAGGCATACATCCAAACATTGGCGGCGCCGGTGGAGTTGTAGTAGTGTACCTTGGTGGAGGTGGTGGCGAGCTTTTTGTAAACAAAGCTGATGGTCTTGTCGTTGCCGTCAAAGGTGCCGACGGTTTCAGCCGGGAACTTGGCGGTGTCGAGCTCATAGCCCTGAATAGCCGGAGCGGCTACATTGTAGCTGTCGCCTTCCTTGAGGTGGGTCTTGGCAGTCTCCTTGATGGAGGTGCCGCTGCCGTCAACATACTTGACGGTCAGGTAGCCGTCCGAGATCGCATTGTCGCTGTAGGTAAAGGTGACGGTGGGGTTGGAGCCGGCGGTAACGGTGCCGCTGGTGGAGCCGGTGGTGCTGACGAGTCTGCGGCTGAACAGGATCGTGCTGTCGGGAAGTGCGCGGTAGGTGCTGCCTACGCGGTACTTCGCGTTCTGCGTCTTGATCACATTGCCGCTCTCGGTAACGTGGTTGACGGTGAGGGTGCCGAAGCTCTCGTTAACGGTCTTGTTGCCAAAGCCGTTAATCAAAACGATGGTGCCCTTGCCGGGAACGGAAACAGAGCTGCTGTTGAGGTCGGCGATACCCTTGATGTCAGCGCCTGTCTTGGAGATGGAGCTGCCTGCTACGGAGTTGGCAACGACCTTCCAGCTCGAAGCGCCGAGACCGGAGATGGTGTAGGAGGAGGTGCCGTTGTTGTAGAGAACGCAAACCTTGTTCCACTCACCGGAGGTGTTGTTGGTGTAGGTGTAGGCGATAACGTGACCCATCTGCGAAGCAAAGGCAGGGGACACAAAGGAGTTGCTGTTGATAGCGGTCACGTTGCTGCGCACTGCCATCATGGTCTTGTACCACTGGGGCAGGTTCTTCATGGTGTTGGCGCGTGACCAGTCGATCTCGTTGATCGCGTCGGAGGACTTGTAGCTGTTGGCGTCGCCCTTTTTGGTTCTGCCCATTTCGGAGCCGGCGGTCATAAACGGAATACCCTGCGAGGTCATCAAAAGGGTCATAACGCCGATTGCCTGATTCTGAATATTGCCGTCGGTGCCGGTGTAGTTGGTGCTGCCGTTGGATTTGACGAGCTTGTCCCAGAGAATGAGGTTGTCGTGCGCGTCGGCGTAGGCAACGGTCTGAGAGGGCGCCTTTGCGGCAAAGCTCTTGCCCTGAATACCGGTTGCAATCTTGCCGGTGTCGGTTTCGCTGCCCTGAATAAAGTTGCCGTCTGCGCCGTCGGTGCTGCCCTTAATGGCGTCGCGGTAGGTGTCGTTGAACATGCCGACGCCGTTGTCGAGAGAGGTCACTCTGGACTGGGTGCAGGAGTTGGGGCACTGGCTGCCGCCGCCGGTCCAAGGCTCGCCGTACATCAAAATCTTGTTGCCGGTCGGGAAGCTGTTGAGCTTCTGGCGGA
>ONGI01000081.1 GCA_900317315.1 uncultured Eubacteriales bacterium | reverse complement strand
CATCTATTATCTCATGAATTTTTCAATTTTGATAGAGGGGTGGTTGTTGAGCGGTTACCTATATTTTAGTAATCGCCTTTGTGCGCCACTTGCCGCTTTTCCAGCGGAGCACCATCAGGATGCCGCGCACACATTCATCAGCCGCAAGTGCGATCCACATGCCGTAGATACCCCAGCCGCAGACGACTGCGAGCAGATAGGAGCCGAGCACGCTGAGCGCCCAGTTGGAGAAAATCGCGCAGAGCGTCGGAAAAAACACGTCTCCGGCGCCGCGCATGCAGGCGATCACCACCAGGTTGGTCGTTCTGCCAACCTCCAGCACCACATTCATCAAGAGGATTTGAGAGCAGATCGCCGCCACTTCGGCGTCGTCGGTGAAGATGCCGATCAACTGTGTGCGGAACAACAGACCTGCCGCGCAGCACAGCAGGGTGATCAGCAAGGCGATACCGTGCGAGCGCCTGCCCTGATGGTATGCCTCGTCAAACTCCCTGGCGCCGACCAGATGCCCGATGAGTATCTGCGACGCCTGCCCGATGGCGACGGCAAACAGGTAGAAAAACATGGTGATGTTTTGCACATATGTTTTGGCGACCAGCTCGCTTTCCGTCAGGCACCGCAGCACGATCGAGGTGATGACCAGCTGCGAAAGGTTGTAGAGAAAGGTTTCGAGCGCCGACGGCACGCCGATTTTGAGCATCTCCCTGAGTCGGTCAAAGGGGAAGGGCTTGAGCAGCCCGAACATGGAAAAGCTCTCGATTTTTTTGAACAGGACCACCGCGAGCACCACGCTGCACACCAGACGGCTGGCGCAGGTCGCAACGGCGGCGCCTGCCACGCCCATGGACGGCACGAGCAGCAGGTCGGCGGCGGTGTTGAAAATATTCATGCCCAGCGAGACGAACATCGTGATCTTTGTCAGACCGTGGTTGCGGATGATCACCGAGACCGCACCGATGAACGCCTGCAAAAAGATGGAGCCGCCCACAATGGACAGATATTGTCCGGCAAAATCAAGAAGCTGCCCCTCTGCACCGATGAGCAGCAGGATCGGGCGGTTAAACAGCAGAAACACCACGCTGACCGCGATGCCGAAAAAGAACTGCAAAACGATAGAGAGCGCCGCTACCTGTGACGCAGACTTACGCTGTCCGGCGCCCAAATACTGCGAGATCATCACGGCGCTGGCAGTGGACAGGATGTTGAATACGATGGTGATGATAGAAACGGTTTGATTTGCCGCGCCGACAGAGGAAGCTGCCAGATCGTTGTAGCCGCTGAGGATATAGACGTCCACAAAGCCCAGCAGCATAAACAGAGCCGTTTCGATAAAAATCGGCCACGCAAGACCGAATAATGTTAGCTTTTTCATGTTTTCACCTTATTACGGTTGATAATGCTATTATACTATTTTTTCGCTGTAATGACCAGTCCCCAAAAACAAATAATGACAAATTTATAATTTCTGCCTATAAATCTTTACAAATAACGGAATCAGTAGTATAATATTTTTGCAGCGACAGGCAACGCCTGCTGCAGGATTCTAAAGTAACGAGGAGAATGCACATGTTTTGTGAAAAATGCGGTCGCAATAATCTTGACGGAGCAAAGTTTTGCGCGGGTTGCGGTGCGCAGCTGGTAGCGCCGCACCTTGACAAGGCACCCTTTGAGGAAACACCAAGCACTACCATCGGATATTCGCAGCCGGAATACACCCAGCCGGCATATACACAATCCGAGAGCGTGCAGCCGCAGTACAGTCAGCCGACGTATCAGCAGCCTGAAAATGTGCAGCCGCAGTACGCGCAGCAGCAGTACAGTCAGCAGCCGTCCTACAATAATTACAACAACTATAGCAGCTATCAGCCGAAGCCCGCGGTCAAGCCGCAGGGCAAGTCTGTCGGAGCAATCGTGCTCTACATGATAGCGGGCGCGATGGCGCTGCTGAGCATTTTGTTTGTATTTCTGCCGCACATCACGGTGCTGGGTAGTGGCTATGCGCCGTTCCAGCTTATTTCCGACAGATATGTTTGGGGCAGTTCGAGCGATGCGCGTACGGGCGCCATCGTTGTGGTCATTCTGTTGGTCATTCCCATGCTGCTGCAGCTGGTTTGGGCGATCCTGTCCTTCCTGCGCACAAGAGCGGCAGGCGTTTTGGGCTTGATCGCTTCCATTTTCGCCATCAATCACACCATTGTCTGGATCGTATTGCTTGGCGAGATGCGTGAAAAAAGCAATTCGCTTGCTTCCATGACGGCTGTTCCCGTGCTGATGCTGGTGCTTGCCATCGCCGGCATGGTGCTTGCGATCATTCAGATGACAAAGAAAAACCGCGTTCGCTGATAACGCATCACGCATAAAACCGACGAAAAGCAGCGTCGGCTCCGCCCGTAACGGGTCGTGAGCCGGCGCTTTTGTGATGCGGCGTCAATCATTTTCGGGCTTGGCAGGAGGATTGCCGCCGCCGTGACCGTTTCCCGTGCTCTGTACTGCGATCGGATCGCCGAACGACGCGCTGCCCTCGGTGTAAGAGGTGCCGTCGATAAAGAGCTTGTGACCGTTGAGATTAATCGCGTTCGCGCCGCAGGTCATGCCGGTGATATAGCTGTCGCCGGTGAGCGTCCAGATGGAGCCGTCCTCGATCTCCACATATACCTCGCCGTCCTGACCGCTGCTGTTGATCGCGCCGGTAAACGAAGCGTTGTTGCTGAGATAGAGGTTCAAATGCGACACGCTGTCTACGATCATATCGCCGTTGATGATCTGGTTAGAGGCGTTGAGCGTCACCTGACCGCCGTTGCTGCCCTCGCTGCCCCAACCTGCCGCAGCAGCGCGGAGAAACACGCCGTTGCCGTTATTGGTGATCTGTGCATTGTTGAGTGTGATCTCGGTCGCGGTGTTATTGATGAAGAACACATCGCCGTTTTGGTTGGTGAGCGTGCCGCCGTTCATGGCAAAGCGCGAGGCGCCCTCCGCTGCATCGCCGGACATGGACTGATAGATCATCACCGCTTGGTACCGGCTCGACTTGTCGCTGTTCTTTTTGTTGTTATCGGCGGTGAGGTTGACGTTATTGAGCGTGACAGCGTTCTTGCCCTCTACCACAACACCCTGCGAGGCAGTTGAGGTCATGGTCGCGTCGCTGACGGTGATGTCCGCCGTCGAGTAGATGACAGGCGAGCCGGTGCCGCTCGTCGTGTAGTTGCCGCCGGTGACATTCACGGTGCCGCCGCCTCTGTCGGAGCGGATGGCCGCCGACGAATTGCCGGAGGTGTTGATGGTGAGGTTCTCGGCGTTCATGGTGCCGCCGCCGGTCGTCATCAGACCGCCGGAGCAATTGCCGCTCGTTTCGATATAGGCGTTTGCAATGTTGACGGTCGTTCCCTCGCCGTAGCTGAACACGGCGTTGGCGTGGGTGCCGTCGGTTTTCACGACCATATCCTTTAGGGTTAGCGTGCCGCCGTTTGCGGCATATACAGCGGCATTCTCACCATAGAAGTCCGCTTCGTCGCCGTCCGCTTCGCCGGTCTTATTGACGCGCACATTGGCGTAGCTCAGCGTTTCACCGTCCGCGACGATCGCGTGACCGCCGTCCTCGGCGTTTTCGATGGTTTCGTTAACGGCAATATCGCTCTCCGTCAGCTTGGCGGAGCCGCTGCCCTCGGGGAGTGTCGCTGCCGCAGCCTCGTCCTGTGTTGCGGCGGAAGCGGCGGCTGTCGTTCTCTGCGAGGAGCTTTCGCCGCCCGTTTGGCAGGAAGTGAGCGCCACCGTTGCGGCGATAGCCGTCAAAACCGCGATAAACACCAAGTATGTTTTACTGACCTTTGCTTTCATAATAAACGCCTCCTTTGGCTTTTTCCCAATCATACACCCCCACCCTTAAAAAATCCTTAAGCGCCGGTGGGCGCTTTCGGCGGCTTTTGATAGGTTCAGACAAAGATAACGTTTGTGTAACGCCGCATCAAAATGTGAGGAGGAGAGATCGGTTGCTGCGTGTATTGCCTGCCTGATACGTGCTTCTATTGTCGGTGGAAACGGAAAAGCTTTTTGCACGCGTTCTGATGCGGCGTTTTGCAGGCGTTTATGAACTATGCGTCTTTCCGAAGCCGCACCGGATGGAACGTCACGTTCCCGCGTCAAAATGTGTGGAGGAGATATTGGTTGCTCCCTGTCTGATACGCGCTTTTATTGTCGGTGGAAACGGAAAAGTTTTTTGCACGCGTTCTGATGCGGCGTTTTGCAGGCGTTTACCGACTATGTGTCTTTCCGAAGGCACGCCGGATAACGATCGTTGGCTGCAATTTTGAAGGATTGAAAAAAAGCACACCCGTCTATTCTGTGAAGGGTGTGCTTTGCTAAGCTTTATTTCTCTGCTTTATCCTCTTTGTCTTTTTTCTTCTTTTTCTCGTCGGTGAAGCCCAGCCGCCGTTTGACCGCACGGAACACACGGCGCGGCAGGCGTGTATAATACCAAAAATTCACATAGATGCGATAGCGGTAATAGGACGGCATATAGGGGACGCCTTTGCGGCAAAAGGACGTCATCACGGCGATGATCTGGTCATCGCGGATGCCCTTTTCCTTGGTGAACTGGTTGTCGCCGCACATCACATAGGAGCCGTCATAGCCAAAATCCAAGACGCGGTGCAGCACATACTGTCCGTTGTCGCGGCGGTAGAGCGCCACGTCAAACAGATGGAGCCGCCCCTTGGGCTTGGACAGCACCACCACATCCTCGCCGTCGCGCAGCATGGGCAGCATGCTGGTGCCGTTGGGGGTAAAGGTGACGTTGCCGCCGGCGTCAAGCTTTTCAAGGATCAGCTCCATGACCTCGTCGAGCGTGGTTTCTTTATTCAAGGACATCGGCTTCCTCTGCTTTTTTCAAAAAGACATCAATATCCGCCGCCGCCTTTTCGGGTGTCACGTCATATTCCTCCAACATTTTTCGGAGCAGATCCTCCTTTTCGGCGCCCTCCTGGAGCAGTCCGAACAAAAACGCGCCGGTTTCGTTGAGGTTGATAATGCCGTTAAAGTCGAGCGTCAGCTTGCCGACCGGCACGACCACATAGGAATCCGCCACCTTGCGGAGAATAAAGTCCTTTTTTATTTTCATGTTGCCACTTCCTCGCTGTTGATAAGGCTATTATAATATAGTTTGCAAAAAATTGCAAGAGCAGGTGCCGTTCAAAACGGATCTGTAACCGCGCTGCACCGGATCCAGTGTCATTTTTTGGCTATCTGCATCCCCGTTTGGATCAGCCGGAACAGGCGCACTGCCGCGTCGTAGTAGAGTGCGGAAGCGTTTTGCATGGCTTCATCGAGCGTCATGGGACGGCTCACGGTCGTCATCAGGGAGTTGATGCCGTGCGCATACAGCAACTGCGCGCCCTCGTCAAGCGAGCCGGACAGACCGACGACCGGCACGCCCATTTTTTTGGCGCGTCTGCCCACGCCTGCCATCACCTTGCCGCAGGCGCTTTGCGCGTCGGTTTTGCCCTCGCCGGTCACGACCAGATCCGCCTGCGCCAGCGCCTCGTCAAAGCCGGTCAAGTCGAGGACGGTCTCAATGCCGGAGCGCATTTTGCCACCGAGAAAGACGCGCAGTGCCGCGCCGAGTCCGCCGGCAGCGCCTGCGCCCTCCATTGCGTCGCAGTTTGTGCCGAACTGTCTGCGAATGACGTCGCGGTAGCGGCACATGCCCTGCTCCAGCTCTTCGGTGACGGCAGGTGTCGCGCCCTTTTGTGCGGAAAAGGTGCGCGTGGCGCCGTTTGCGCCGCAGAGAGGATTCTTTACGTCGCACAGCACGGTGATGGCTGCCTCCCGCAAGAGCGGCTCCAAGCCGTCCAAAGCGATGCGGTAGACCGCCGTTAGGTCCCTGCCGCAGCCGGATAGCTCTCTGCCGTCTTTATCAAAAAATTTGCCGCCCAAGGCGCGCACACAGCCCATGCCGCCGTCGTTGGTCGCGGAGCCGCCGATGGCGACCGTTATCTCACGGCAGCCGCGGCGCAGCGCGTCCCTGATCAGTTCGCCGGTGCCGTAGGTGGTGGTGTACAGCGGATTGCGCTCCTGCTCCGTCACTAAGGGCAAGCCCGATGCCGCCGCCATCTCGATAATCGCCCTGCTGCCGCTGACGCCGTAGCACGCCTTTATCCGCCGCATCAGCGGATCGCGCACCTCGGCTGTGATGATTTTTCGCCGCCGTCACCGCCTCCACCGTGCCCTCGCCGCCGTCGGCAACGGGCAGACTCATGCAGGTGCAGCTGCCGAACACTTCTTTTGCCGCCTTTGTCAGCAGCACAGCCGTTTCGCTGCTCGACAGGCTTCCCTTGAAGCTGTCCGAAACAAATAACAGTTTCATTTTGCCACCGCCCTTTCTGCCGCTATTGTAGCACAAAAAACGGCGCATGGCTATCCCAAAATGTCGAAATCAAGGGAAAACTTGTATTAAATCAATAAAATCTATTGCGTCGCCAAGATAATGGAGGAGCTGTCCAAGGATAAAAAGCTCCGCAGCATGGTGGAGCTGATGTTTGTCACCTTTTGCACAGACGTGCTGCATGTGGAGCGCATGCCCCTGAATCAATTCTCACACAGAGAGTTTACGGAGGAGCCGGTCGGCGGCTCCGATATTCCCAACGCGGTGTTGTCTACCTTTCAGCTGATTGACCAGCGCATCGGCGACTATCAAAAGGTGGGCATCCGCTATCACAGCCCGATTTTTGTGCTCATCAGCGACGGCAATCCCGACTACGAGGAGGCTGACGAAACCGAGCGCAGCGCCATGCGCATGGTCAACGAGCGCTGCCGCAGCGACGTTACCGGCTCGGTATGTCCGTTTATTATCGGTATCGGCGACGAGCTCAACGAGACCACGCGCAGCACGATGGCAGGCTACGCAAGGGGCTTTATGGACGGTTATTTTCATATTATGGGCGACGAGGAGCTGCAAACGAGGATCGCCAAGATGATCGTCAAGCTGTTTGGCAGCAGCGTCAAATGTGTGGCGCAGAGCAGCAACCAGACCGCCCGTTCGCTGGGAGAAACGGCAGGCGAGATGAACCGCGTGCACACGCAGATCAACGCAACGATTCAAGAATACAGAAACATGGTGTAGCGGGTTTTGTGATGCAGCAGTGGAAATACGGATATACTATCCGAACCGGCGAAAGACACCTGCGGACAGGCGCCGCCTGTCAGGACAGCGTGTTTGCGCTGGAGGATGAAAAATGTATTGTGATGGCGCTTTGCGACGGTATCGGGTCGCTCTCCCGGTCGGGCAGAGCCGCTCAGCTGGCGGCTGCGGCTGCCTGTCATATCCTGCGCAAGTGTGCCGATATAAATTTTTATCATCACGCCGAGGTGCCAAACGGCATGATGAAGGATCTGCTCGAGAGCGTTGACCGCTTTGTCACCGGCAAATTCCGCGAAGAGGGCGCCGACCATTCACAGGGCGACTGCACGCTGGCGTTTGTGTTCGTGTCCAAGCTCTTTGACTTTGGCTTTGCGGGTTCTCTGGGCGACAGCGCCGTCTGCCTGATCCGCAAATCGGGCAACACCTGTCTGACCGAGAGCAACGCCAATCTCGAGAGCACGGCGAGCCTTCATATCCGCGAGCCGTGGCGGTTTGCCAAGTCTGAGACGTTTTGTCTGGGCGATGATTTTTGGGGCGCTATACTTACCTCCGACGGCATGGACGGCGAGATCTACACAAAGAATTCCTCGCAGGTGTTTCGCCGTGCGCAGGTGTATTTTAATGCCGCACAGACCGATGATATGAAGCAGACGCTCGCAGAGCTGGCGGAGACCGCCGTCCGCAACTCCGGCGGCGAGTTGGACGACGACATCAGCATTGCGGTGCTCAGCCGCGCTGAGGACGACGTGCTGTTTCCGCAGGACGTCACGTGGCTTTGCGCCTGCGGCGCGCGCAACCGGCTGGAAAACTCCTATTGCTTTCGCTGCGGACGCGATTTTTTGACACTGTACAGCAGCGTTTCATTTGCCAAATACGGCGGCAAAACGCATTTTTTTCGCTACGCCAACCAACACAGCACGTTGGAGCGGAGATTTTTGGACGGTATCATCAATCAAAACAAATGAGTGCTGCAAAGGAGATGCCAAATGGCAGAGCAATTTGAACAATATAATGTGGTGGTGATCGATTCGTCGCTCTTTCCGTGCAAGCTGAACGACGAGATGATGAACTGCCTGAAAAGCGCCAAAAGCATTTATGTGTCGGGCACCTTCCACGCGGAAATGCACGAGCTAAAGGAGCTGCTTTCCGAAGAGGACAGGAAAACTGCGACAGCAACATGAAGCAGCTCAACACCATCATCCATCCCAAGGTGATGAACCTCAGCGCATACCCGGAGCTGAACAGCGATATTTGGGATTTTTTGGAGCTGTGTTCCACCAGACCGAACGCGGACAAAATGCTGATCGTCACCGCCAACCGTCTGCTGCTGCAGCGTGTGGTGTGCAACCACTTTCCGATGGATATTTATAACCTCAACACGAACCACTACCTCAGCCACAAGCTCTATCCCACCATTGAGCGCCACTACACGGTCGATAACAACGACAAGCCGGTCGGCGCCAAAGCTGCGGTGCGTTTCGGAAAGGGCACGCGGTTGTATGCGGAGCGCCGAAACGGCAAGCGCAGCGAGCCGGTCGTGCTGGGCGATATGCTCGGCGACGGTCAGGGCGGCGAGGGAAATGTCTATCACCTCACCGGCGAATTTGCCGGCGAGGTGGCAAAAATCTACAAGAACGGTCAGTTTCCGACCAATAAATTTATCGCCACGCGCGAGATGGTGCAGAACCGACGCTTTGAGGAGATCATCTGGACGGTGTTTCCGGTCGGTATTCTGTATGCCGACAAGGACTTTACGCAGCCGGTCGGCATCATGGAGCGCTACACCGTGACCCATAGCAGTCTGTATGACGACGAGCTGTTTTTCGGCGACACGGACAACTGGACGCGGTCGCTGCTCAGTGTGCGCGTGTCCGATCTGCTCTATCTGTGCAAGTGCGTGACGCGCCAGATCTGTTATTTGAACATGTTGGGTGTGACGGTCGCCGATTACAATATCAAAAACTTTGACTATCCGTTCTCACAGCGCGACAACCGTTATCGCCGCAGCCGTCTCGACTATATTCAGATGTGGGACTCTGACAGCTTCGGTTACAACAATTATTTCAGCGGTTATATGGCGGACGTCAACCGCAAGAATTACGATATTAACAAGAAGACTGATATTCTCGATTTGTGCAACGATGAGCTCTACAGCTTTTTGTTCCAGATCCTGACGCTCGGCGACAATCCTTACAATCCCGTCACCGGCAGATTCAACTACGAAAATGACAGCTATTATCAATATGCGCGAAAGAACCTTGTCCCGCCTTCGCTTTGGAAGGCGTTTGAGTCGTTTTTTACCGGCAGGTCCAAGGCGTCGCCGCAGATGATGCTCTATCTGCTGCACGAGGAGCTGAACAGGCGTCTGCGCACCGG
>ONGI01000077.1 GCA_900317315.1 uncultured Eubacteriales bacterium | reverse complement strand
CAGTTTCTGCCACTTGGAATCCAACCTTTGAAAAAGCCGGCAGGTTATCTATATACTGTAGGCATGATAAAGAAAAGCCTTCTCCCGAGGAGAAGGTGGCGCGGCACCTAAGCGAAACCGTTATCTTTATTGCAAGGGCGGTAATCAATCAGTCTTTGATAAAATGGAAGCCTTGCGGTGCCGTGACGGAAGAGGGCAAGCGAAGCGTCCCCTTGATCGGACGGTCGGCAAAAGGCACGGACAATTTTTTTCTTTAGCAATAGTATTGCAAATCAACTGTATATTGGAGTTAGCATATGAAAAAACAATTTCTCGACAGCGGCAAAATCGTCGGCACGCACGGCATCAAGGGCGAGGTGCGCATTGAGCCTTGGGCGGATTCACCGGCGTTTTTGTGCGCATTCAAGACGCTCTATCTCGACGAGCGCGGTGAGACGGCGATCAGGGTCAAGTCGCGGCCGCACAAAAATATCACGCTCTGCAAAATCGAGGGCGTGGACACCATCGAGGCAGCCGAGCGGCTGCGCGGAAGGATCGTCTACATCAACCGCGACGATGTACGCTTGGACGAGGGCGTGCATTTTGTGCAGGACTTGATCGGCTCAGAGGTGCGCGACTACGACACGGACGCGTTCTACGGCACGCTGACCGATGTGCTGCGCACCGGCGCCAACGATGTGTATGAGATCACGCGCGACGGCAGGCAGTACCTTGCGCCGGTCATTGACGAGGTGGTGCGCGCGATCGACACCGAAAACGGCGTGGTGCGCATCACGCCGATGAAAGGGATCTTTGACGATGCGGATTGATATTATCACCCTGTTTCCCGAGATGTTTGCGCCGGTGCTGGGCGAGAGCATCATCGGCAGAGCGCAGAAAAGCGGCGCGGTGGAGATCCACACCCACCAGCTGCGCGACTACGCCCTCGACAAGCACCGCCGTGTGGACGACACGCCCTACGGCGGCGGTATGGGTATGCTGATGAAGGCGGAGCCGATCGCGCTCTGCTTTGAGGCGATTTGCGCCGAGACCGGCGTGCGGCCGCACTTTGTCTATATGTCGCCGCAGGGCAAGACGCTCCGTCAGCAGCGGCTGCGCGAGCTCGCCGAAGCAACAGAAAACATCTGCATCCTCTGCGGTCACTATGAGGGCGTTGATCAGCGTGTGCTCGACCGCTATATCGACGAGGAGATCTCCATCGGCGACTACGTGCTCACCGGCGGCGAGATCCCGGCGATGGTCTTTGCCGACGCGCTCTGCCGCATGGTGCCCGGCGTGCTCACCAACAACGCTTGCTTTACCGAGGAGAGCCACTTTGGCGGTCTGCTCGAATATCCGCAGTACACCAAGCCCGCCGAGTGGCGCGGCATGGCGGTGCCGGAGATCCTGCTCAGCGGTCACCATCAAAACATAGAAAAATGGCGGCGTGAGCAGGCGCTGGAGGTCACGCGCAAAAAGCGTCCCGATCTGCTCGAATAGGTCACTATGTCATAAAATGTTGCGAAATGTGGAGTGTAAACCAGAAAAAACGACACAAACTGTTGTGAAGTTGCACAATAATCCACTGTGAATTTCTACGCTCGGTGAAACTTCACACGAAATTAAACACAACTATTGACCTCGCACGAAAAAATGATTATAATGTAAATGAGGTTAAGCCACATCAACTTATCAATGATAGAGAAGAGGGTATTTCAAATGTATGTTAAGGAAGTATTAGTTCAGAACAAAGCAGGCCTGCATGCGCGTCCCGCCACATTCTTCATCCAGAAGGCTAACGAATACAAGGCTACCATCTGGGTCGAGAAGGAAGAACGCCGCGTTAATGCAAAGAGCCTTTTGGGAGTGCTGTCCCTCGGTATCATCGGCGGCACCACGATCAAGATCATCGCCGACGGTGCGGACGAAACCGATGCGGTTGAGGGTCTTGCGGCGCTGGTTGAATCCGGCTTTGCTGAATAATCATTTCTAATAGTGTATTCGGGCGGAGCAATCCGCCCTTTTTCTGTCTTATTAGCACCCAAAAGGCGCTTTGCCGTGCGGATTCCGCCTGCTTTCTCCGCAAAAGGGGTTGACAAACCGCGCGATATGCGCTATAATACCCAAGGTGTAAGGAAAAAAGCTTTACACTACCTTCGCACAGGAGTGGCGAAAATGGAAAAAAATATCGAGGTCTCCCTGCTGCTCGACTTCTACGGCGAGCTGCTGCGGCCGGCTGTGCGGCAGACGATCGACCTTTACTACAACGATGATTTGTCGCTGGCGGAGGTGGCGCAGCAGTGCGGCATCACCCGTCAGGGCGTGCGCGACAGCGTCAAGCGCGGCGAGGCGCAGCTGTTTGCGTATGAAGAAAAGCTGGGGCTTATGCGCCGTTTTCGTGAGGTGGAGGACGGGCTGGACAAAATCGCCGGTCTTGCCGCCCAAATCGCGGCGCAATCATCCGACAGCAACACCGCCGCCTTGGCAGAGCGCATCGCCGCGCTGGCAGGCGGACTGAAAGAATAGAGGTTGTTTATGGCTTTTGAAGGACTTTCCGACAAGCTCAGCCGCGCGTTCAAACGGCTGAAAAACAAGGGCAAGCTCAGTGAGGCGGACGTCAAGGAGGCAATGCGCGAGGTGCGCCTTGCCCTGCTCGAGGCGGACGTCAACTACAAGGTTGCCAAGGACTTTACCAACAAGGTGACCGAGCGCGCTGTCGGTCAGGACGTGATGGAGAGCCTGACGCCGGCGCAGATGGTTATCAAGATCGTAGACGAGGAGCTCACCGCGCTGATGGGCGGCGAAAACGAGCGTCTCGAATTTGCTTCCAAACCGCCTACGGTCATTATGATGTGCGGCTTGCAGGGCTCCGGTAAGACGACCCATTCCGCCAAGCTCGCCAAAATGCTCAAGGAACAGCAGAACCGCCGTCCGCTGTTGGTCGCCTGCGACGTTTACCGTCCGGCGGCTATCGACCAGCTGAAGGTCGTCGGCGAAAAGGCAGGCGTGCCGGTGTTTGAAATGGGCACCGAAAACCCCGTCAAGATCGCCAAAAAGGCGGTCAAGCACGCCAAGGACTACGGCAACGACGTGGTGATCCTCGATACCGCAGGCCGCCTGCATATCGACGAAAAGCTGATGAAGGAGCTTGAAAACATCAAGTCAGAGGTCGAGCCGGACGAGATCCTGCTCGTCATCGACTCCATGACCGGTCAGGACGCGGTCAACGTTGCCAAGAGCTTCAACGAGCTGCTCGAGGTCACGGGCGTCATCATCACCAAGCTCGACGGCGACACCCGAGGCGGTGCGGCGCTGTCGGTCAAGGCAGTCACCGGCAAGCCCATCAAATTTGCCGGCACCGGCGAAAAGCTCGAGGATCTGGAGGTATTCCACCCCGACCGCATGGCGAGCCGCATTTTGGGCATGGGCGACGTGCTGACGCTGATCGAGGACGCGCAGAACAAGCTCGACCAGAAGGAAGCCGAGAAGATGGCGGAAAAAATCATGGCGAACCGCTTTGATTTCAACGACCTGCTCGGACAATTCGATCAGATCAAAAAGATGGGTCCCCTCAAGGGCATCCTCTCCAAGATCCCCGGCATGGGCAAGCAGCTCGACGACGTGGACATCAACGACCGCCAAATCGACTGGCTGCAGGCGATCATTCTCTCCATGACCCCTGCGGAGCGCGAGAACCCCAACCTGATCAATCCCTCGCGCAAGCGCCGCATCGCGGCAGGCTCCGGCAGGACCGTGGAGGAGGTCAACCGCCTGATCAAGCAGCTGGAACAGATGCAGAAGATGATCAAGCAGCTGAACAAGGGCGGCAAAAAGGGCAAGCGCAGAAAGAAAATGATGCTTCCGGGACTCGGCGGCGCGCCGTTTGACGGCGGCATGGGCGGCAATATGCCGTTCTGATAACAGCTTAAAGCAATTTTATCATCAATCCAATCGTATCAAAAGGCGAAAAAAGCGCCTGCGGTGCTTGGTGAATATATAATCTTATATTTTTATAGAGGTGTAAATTATGGCAGTAAAAATCAGATTGAGAAGAATGGGCTCCAAGAAGGCTCCCTACTACAGAGTGATCGTTGCCGATTCCAGATATCCCAGAAACGGCAGATTTATCGAAGAGGTCGGCACCTATGATATCCTCAAGAACCCCAGCGAATTCAAGGTTGACGCAGAGGCTGTCAAGAAGTGGATCGCCAACGGCGCACAGCCCACAGATACCGTCAAGGCGCTGCTCAAGAAGAACGGCGTAATCGAATAATCGCGGAGGACCGTTATGGAGGAATTACTCTCGATTATCGCCAAGGGTCTTGTGGACGACCCGGACGCGGTCAGCATTGACAAGGACGCGCCTGCCGAGGACGGCACCGTGACCTATCACATTCATGTTGCCGAGCCGGACATGGGCAGGATCATCGGCAAGAAGGGCAGGATCGCCAAGGCTATCCGCACCCTTGCCCGTACCGCAGCCATTCGCAGCAACGAAAAGGTCGTTGTCGAGATCGACTGATTTATTTACAACAAAAAAGTGAGATACAGGGTTTTCCGTATCTCACTTTTTGTTTTTGCGATCAACTTATTCAAACAAAATGTCCGCCGCTTCGTCAAGATAGTCGCCTGCAAAGGCTTCCACCTTGCCGGCGTCCACCAGCGCAGCCAGATCGGGGTCGATGGGCAGCTTGGCGAGAACGCGTGTGTTGTATTTGGCGGCGATCTCGTCGATGTGGCTGTCGCCGAACACGCTGTGGCGCTTGCCGCAGTCGGGGCACATAAAGTAGCTCATGTTCTCCACCACGCCGAGCACGGGCACGTTCATCATCTCAGCCATTTTGACAGCCTTTTCTACGATCATGCCCACCAGCTCCTGCGGCGAGGCGACGACGATAATGCCGTCGAGCGGGATGCTCTGAAAAACCGTCAGCGGAATATCGCCGGTTCCGGGCGGCATATCCACAAACATATAGTCAATATCGTTCCACAGCACGTCGCTCCAAAACTGCTTGACGGTGCCGGTGATCATCGGCGCACGCCAAATGACGGGGTCGGTCTCATTTTTGAGCAGCAGGTTGACGGACATCATCTCAATGCCGGTTTCGGTGCGCACCGGCAGAATGCCCAGCTCGTTGCCGACAGCCTTTTTGGTGATGCCAAAGGACTTGGGGATCGAGGGACCCGTGATGTCGGCGTCCAAAATCGCGGTGTGCTTGCCGCGGCGGTTCGCCGTGACAGCCAGCATGGAGGTGACGAGGCTTTTGCCGACGCCGCCCTTGCCCGAAACCACGCCGATCACGTGGCGAACGGTGCTGAATTCGTTTAGTTTTTCGTGCAAATCATTTTCGCCGCCGCAGTTGCTGCTGCAGGAGGCGCAGTCATGGTTACAACCCATAGTGTAATACCTCTTTTCGTGATATAGTAACAGTATATCACGAACCTGACAAGATAGCAAGTGCCAAAATATTGTCGATCGGCAATACGGTCTTGTCCGCAAAAATCAGCTCGCGCGCCACGGCGTCCACACGGCGGACAACGCCCTCCACATCCGTTAGGGCGCCGCCCTGCTTGGCGCCGTCCGGCACAAAGAGCGTCAGGCGCACCGGCAGCGGCGTTTTGCTTTCTGTTAATATATGCAGTTGTTCGTCAATTATCCGCGCGTCCTCCTCGCAGAGCTGCGGCCGCCCGTCGGTCAGACGGCGTTCCTCACGAATCCGGTCGTCGAATCCCGTCAGCGCCGCAAACGGAGCAAACTGCGCCGCACGCTCATACGCCGGCATCGGCGTTCGGTTGGAGGAGTGGGGACGGGGGAGGTCGATTATATCTTTATACATGGTTTTTTTAATTCATAATTCATAATGCATAATTCATAATGCATTGGGAGGCGCTTGCAAGCGGCAGTGGTTTCAATAATCCCAAGCGTCCCAAGAACATTGTCTTATTTGGGATTATTGGGAAAAAGCCAGTGTTTATGCGGCTTTTCTCAATATTCCCAGCCTGTTTCTTATTTGGGATTATTGGCGATAATATCACGCTTGCACAATATATCATTATACTGCTGACACAACAAAAGACTTTATTTGCAGTGTATTAATAATATAATATTGTTATTGTATAGTATTATTGCCAATAATCCCAAATAAGCTTTTTCTTGGGATTATTGTAAAAACCCACTGTTTAAGCCATTTTTACCAATAATCCCAAATAAGGATTTGTTCTTAGGGGACAGTGTTTCTGCATGCTCGCGCAGGGTAAGCAGACAACAAAATCCTGTGAACCGGCGCCGGAAAGCGCTTTGTTGATCTAACATTTTTCCATGTGACCGCAGGGGCGTGCTGTCCTGTCGATCCGATTTTGGAGAGGAAAACGGTGTTGCTCTATTTGCGGGCGTGCACGCCCCTACAACCCACATAGTTAGTGGGTATATACTTTTATATAACTGTGTAGGGGCACCCGGCAAGAGACTGTTTTTGATGTTGCTTTCCTCTCGCACCAAAGCCTTCTCCCGAGGAGAAGGTGGCACGCTGCCTGTGATGGCGGTAATCTTATTGTAATAGGTTAGAAACAGAGGATGTTTTGGATTCATCAAGTGTCGGCGGCAGTGTGACGGAAGAGGGCAAGCG
>ONGI01000057.1 GCA_900317315.1 uncultured Eubacteriales bacterium | reverse complement strand
GTTACCGTGGTGATGGTGCTCCTGTTCATACGATCACTCCAAAATGCTTTTTCTGTCTGATCCTATTATAACGTATATACAGCAAGAAGTACAGCGATTTTTTATCCGCGGCAAGCCGTGCTGTCTGACGAAAAGCAAGGACAGGACAGACACATGCGGTGCCTGCCCTGTCCTCGGAATAAAAAAAGGCGTTTTGCGCCGTGCTCAAAACGCGGACTGACCGCCGCGGTGTGCCGCCGTAAAGCTCTGACAGTCGGTGCAAGGGGGTTGAGAAGGGTCTTTTTCGTGGGTGCCGACGCGAATGGCTTCGAGCGTGCAGTAGTTTTTGTCGCGGTGGTGGTTCTGACAGCTTGTCACATTGCAGACGATGCAGTGGTTGGCGTAGGTTTGTTCTTTCATATTCTTTCACCTCGCTGTTAGTTTGCACCGAAAACAGAATAATATACACCTTTTTGCTGTGCCCGCGTAAACTGTAGCGAGGTGAGAGGCATGAATATCCCGGCAGCGGTTTTATTGGTGACGCTGGCTGTCATCGGCGCGGCGTCGGTCGTGCGCGCGATCTGTCTGCGGCTGTTCTGCGCAAAGGACGACGGCATGGTGATGTATGTCACCCACATTCCCGCAGACTGCGGCAACGCGGAGTTTATTTTGCGCAGTGCGCTTGCCAAGCGGCGGTGGTGCGGCGTCAAAAGCGTCAGCGCCGTGTGCGTGGACTGTCCGATGGACGAAAAAACCAAGCGGATCTGCGAAGGTATTTGCCGCGAATACGGCGTAAAAAACCTGATGAGCAAGGAAGAATTTATAAAATCACTTGATTAATGCGGTCGAGTTAGAGTATAATAGAATGGAAACTATCAGATGAGGTGGCAGCATGCCGGAAAATTTGCTCCAATTAGAGGGCGAAGTGGAAAATATTGTCTTTCGCAATGACGAGAACGGCTACACCGTCCTGGAGATCGCCGACGGAGACGAACAGATGACCGCTGTGGGCGTGATGCCGCCGGTGTCGGCAGGCGACAAGGTGGTGATGACCGGCCGGTTTTCGGAGCACAAGATCTACGGAAAGCAGTTTTCGGCGCGCACCTGCGAGATCTGCCGGCCGTCGGAGAGCGCGGACATTTTGCGCTATCTGTCCTCCGGCGCGGTGCGCGGCATCGGTCCCTCCACGGCGCGCAGGCTGGTGGAGAGCTTCGGCGACAGCACCCTCGACGTCATGGAGAATCAGCCCGAGCGTGTGGCGCAGCTCAAGGGCATTTCAGCCGAAAAGGCGCAGGACTTTGCCGCGCAGCTCAAGGCAAACGCCGGCATCCGCACCCTGATGCTCTATCTCGGCGAGTACGGCATTTCGAACGCGTCGGCGATCAAGATCTTCAACGTGTTCGGCACGTCGAGCGTGGAGCGCATAAAAGAGAATCCCTACTGCCTGTGTCAGGGCGACTGGGGCGTTTCGTTTGAACGCGCCGATTTTATCGCCAAAAAGGAACAGCTCCCTGCCGACAGCGAGGTGCGCGTCGGCGCCGGACTGAGCTATATCCTGCGCCACAACGAGGGCAACGGTCACACCTGCCTGCCAAAGGATAAGCTGACGCAGCTGGCGTCGGAGTTTTTGAACGTGCCGCACGGGCGCGCGGCGGAGGTGCTGGAGCAAATGCTCTTTGACCGCACGCTGATCGCCGACACGGTGGACGACCGCGCGTTCGTCTTTACACAGCAGCAGCACCTCAACGAGATGTATATCGCCTCGCGCATCAAGATGATGCTGTCATTTCCGGCGGAGCCGGAGAAGAACATCGAAAGCGCGGTATCAGAGCAGGAGCGCGACAATCATATCCGATACGCCGACTTGCAAAAAGAGGCGATCACGGCGGCGCTGTCCGAGGGACTGTTGGTGCTCACCGGCGGTCCCGGCACCGGCAAGACCACCACGCTCAACGCGATCATCAAGATATTGCAGAGCCGCGGCAAGCGCGTGCTGCTGGCGGCGCCGACCGGACGCGCGGCACAGCGCATGAGCGCGCTGACGGGCGACGAGGCAAAGACGCTCCACCGTCTGCTCGGCGTGAACTGGGACAAAAACGACAATCCGGTTTTTCAGAAGAACGAGCAGAATCAGCTCAAATGCGACGCGCTGATCATCGACGAGGTGTCGATGGTAGACAGCTTTATCTTTGCGAGCGTCATGCGCGCACTGCCGCTGGGCTGCCGCCTGATCTTGGTGGGCGATTCCGACCAGCTGCCGTCCGTGGGACCCGGCAACGTGCTGGGAGATCTGACCGACAGCGGCATGCTGCCGGTGGTGCGGCTCAACGAGATCTTCCGTCAGGCACAGCAGAGCCTCATCGTCACCAACGCCCACAAGATCGTCAACGGTCAGATGCCGGTGCTCAACCGCGCGGACAAGGACTTCTTCTTCATGCCGCGCAGTGCCAAGGCGGAGATCAGCGCGGTGATCTGCGACCTGTGCCAAACGCGGCTGCCGAACGCCTACGGCTATTCCGCCTTTGAGAATATCCAGGTGCTCTCGCCCTCCAGAAAGGGAGATCTGGGCACCGTGGAGCTGAACGAAAAATTGCAGGGGTGCCTGAATCCGCCGTCGGACGACAAGGCGGAGGCGACCATCGGCGGAAAGACCTTCCGCGAGGGCGACAAGGTGATGCAGACAAAGAACGACTACGACATTCTCTGGACGCGCGAAAACGGCGAGACGGGTGAGGGCGTGTTCAACGGCGATATCGGTATCATCGAAAAAATCGACCGCCGCAACAAGATCATCCGCGTCCACTTTGACGACAAAACCGCCAACCTGAGCTATGAGGCGTGTGCGAACCTTGATTTTTCCTACGCCGTCACCGTCCACAAGAGCCAGGGCAACGAGTTTGACGCGGTCATCATGCCGATGTTTTCGGGGCCGCCGCAGCTCTGCTACCGCAACCTGCTCTACACCGCCGTCACGCGTGCCAAAAAGATGCTGATCCTCATCGGCACACCGCGCACCGTGGAATATATGGTGAACAACAACCGACAAACCAAGCGCTACACCGCGCTCAAAGCCTTTTTGCTGCGCGGCGACAGCCTTTATTAGTACATACATAACAGGAGAAAATGATGAATATAGCCATTGACTTGGGTTCCGACCGAACCCGCGTATATATCGAAAACCAAGGAAAGGTGCTCGACGAAGCCAGCGTGATCACCTACGACGTGGACACGCATCAGGTCTTTGCGGTCGGCGACGCGGCATACGCCATGATCGGCAAAACGCCGGTCGGCATTCGCGCCGCGCACCCGATCGACGCAGGCGTCATCGCGCAGTCGGATCTGGTGGAGGAGATGGTCGATATTCTGCTCGACGAGGTGTGTCCGGTGCGCATCACCTCGCCGCATGTCATCGCGTCGATCCCGTGCGAGCTGACCGAGGTCGAAAAGCGCGCGGTCGTCAACGCCGTGAGCATCATCGGCGCCAAGCGCGTCTTTCTGATAGAAACGCCCAAGGCGGCGGCGCTCGGCTGCGGCATGAACATCAACTCACCGCACGGCGTCTTTATTGCGGACATCGGCAGCGGCACGGCGGACATCGGCGTGCTGTCGCTCGGCGGCATTTCCATTGCAAAGAGCGTCAAAAAGGCAGGCAGCGCCATGGACGAGGAGATCGTCAAATACATCCGCAAGCAGTACAACCTCGTCATCGGCACCAACATGGCGGAGGCGTGCAAAAAGGCGGTCGGCTGTGTGGCGTTGCCGGCGCCGCCGGAGACCTTCCGCGTCAAGGGACGCGACGCCGTCACCGGCTTGCCGCGCTATGTGGACGTCGGCGGCGAAGAGATCATGGAGCCCATCAAGGAGATCGCCGACAACATCGTCGGCGCCATCCGTGACGTGCTCGAGCAGACGCCTCCCGAGCTCATCAGCGACATCTACACCGACGGCATCATCCTCACCGGCGGCCTCGCCAAGCTGCGCGGCTTTGCGCGTCTTGTCGGCACCGCTACCAAGCTGCGCGTCCGCGTCCACAAATACGCCGCCGACTGCACCATCATGGGCTGCGGCAAGGCGATCCGATACATGGACAACCCCGACATAGGCGCAGGCGTGTCGCCGCTGATGACGGCGTATTGAGTGGCTGGCGGTTAGTTAGTGGTTAGTGGCTAGTGGTTAGTGGCTAGTGGCTGGTGGCTGGTGGTTAGTGGCTGGTGGTTAGTGGTTAGTGGCTAGTGGCTGGTGGTTAGTTAGTGGTCGCTTCGCTCCGGATTGGTAATGGTGCGTGCAAATGTTAAAACGTGATAGCAGTGACCTGTCTTGTGATGCAGCGGAAACGTTTGATTGTGCGAAAGCCTTCTCCCGAGGAGAAGGTGGCGCACTGCCTGTGATGGCGTTAACCTCCATATAATCGGTCAGTAACAGAAGCCGTTTTGCAGAGTACAAACGCCGGTGGCAGTGTGACGGAAGAGGGCAAGCGAACCTGTCCTTTTGCTGACCGTCCGAGATAGGAAGCGCTTCGCTTGCCCTCTTCCGCCACGGCACCACAAGGCTTCCGGGTTAATAAGGGCTTATTTCATTTCTGAACGTTGCAGTTACAGCAACAATAATGCGCAGGTGCCGTGCCACCTTCCCCTCGGGGGAAGGCTTTGGAGCGCCAAGGAAAATAACATTTCACGTTCTCTCTAACCACTAACCACCAGCCACTAACCACCAGCCACTAACTAGCCACTAACCACTAACCACTAACCACTAACCACTAACCACTAACCACTAGCCACTCAACTCTCAACTCAAAATCTAAACTCTGCAAAATATTCCCACTCATACCCCCGTCCGACGCCGCCGATACTATCCACCGGAGGTGTTGTGATGGACGAATGGAATCGCTGGCGGTTGTTTTTGAATTCCGGCAGTGTGCTCGACTACCTCGCCTACAAACGGGCGCAGGAGATGAAGGACACCGGTGCGGACACCGTCTCACGGGAGGGATCCGATGAAATTCCGCACAGAGGGTCTGATTATCAAAGAACAGAATATCGGTGAGCAGGACAAGCTGATCCATGCGCTCACCAAGTCACACGGCGTTGTCAAGGCGTTCGTGCGCGGCGCCAAGAGTCTCAAAACCGGAAAGGGCGCCGCCACCTCGCTGCTCAGCTACGCCATGCTCACCTTTCACACGGGGCGCGAGAGCTACTCTGTCAGCGACGCGCGCTCCCTCCATATCTTCTCCAAGCTGCGGCAGGACGTCGCCAAAATGTGCCTTGCGCAGTATTTTTGCGAGCTGGCGCTCACCGCCTGCCCGCGCGAAAAGCCGGCGGACGTCTTTCTCAGCCTGTTTCTCAACGCGCTTTATCTGCTCGACAGCGGCAAGCGCCCGCCGTCGCTCGTCAAGCCGTGTCTGGAGATGCGGCTGACCGCGCTGTCCGGCTATCTGCCCGATCTGGTGATGTGCCGCGGCTGCGGCGTCTACGCTGCGCCGGTCATGTATTTTTATCCGCGCACGGGCGAGATCGCCTGCGATCGCTGCGGTTCGCTCTCCGGCGGCGCCGTGGCGCTCTCCGAAGCGGCGCTGACCGCCCTGCGGCACACCGTTTACGCCGAAGAAAACAAGCTTTTTTCGTTTGCGCTCTCCGACGAGGGACTCGAACAGCTCAACCGCGCGAGCGAGGCGTATGTGCAGCACCGCTTTGAAAAAGAATTCAAAACCCTACAATTTTATCATACCATGAAAGAACCATGAACAGACATTATCAAACACTCGAACTTGACAAGATACTGGAAAGACTGGCAGCGCAGACAACGCTTGCCGACGCGCACGAGCTGGCTCTCAGCCTTGAACCGCAGACCGACCCCGAAAAGGTCAAAAAGCTTTTGCAGCAGACCGACGACGCCGTGGCGCTGAGCGGCCGCTTTGGCGCGCCCTCCTTTGGCGGAGCGGTCAACTGCGCCGGCAACCTGCGCCGCGCACAGGCAGGCGGCTGTCTGACGACAGGCGAGCTGCTCCACATCGCGCGTACCCTGCACATCATCCGCACGGTCAAGGAGTGGCAGTCGCGCTGCGCGTCAGTGGAAACCACCCTCGACCCGTATTTCAGCGGACTGATCTCCAACAAATATTTGGAGGACAAGATCACCTCCGCCATTCTCAGCGAGGACGAGATCTCCGACAAGGCGAGCGCCGCGCTCTCCGACATCCGGCGCAAGATCCGCACCGCGTCGTCCAAGGCGCGCGAGGTGCTCGACAAAATCGTCCACAGCAGCAAATACATAAAGTATTTGCAGGACACCATCGTCACCCAGCGCGACGGCAGATATGTGGTGCCCGTCCGCGCCGAGTGCCGCAACAACGTGCCCGGTCTGGTACACGACACCTCCTCCAGCGGTCAGACGGTCTTTATCGAGCCGATGGGCGTGGTGCAGGCGAACAACGATATTCGCATGCTCAAAAACAAGGAGGAGGAAGAGATCGAGCGCATTCTCTTTGAGCTGTCCGCCAACGCCGGCGACTTTGCGGACGCGATCATCCGCAGCTATCAGAGCCTCACGCAGCTCAACCTCATCTTTGCCAAAGCCGACCTCGCCTACTCCATGCGCGCGTCCATGCCCGTCATCAACGACCGCGGCGTCATCAACCTCAAGCAGGCGCGGCATCCGCTGATCCCCAAGGACAAGGTGGTGCCGATCGACATCCATCTCGGCAGAGAATTTGACACCCTTGTCATCACGGGTCCCAACACCGGCGGCAAGACCGTCACCCTCAAAACGCTCGGCTTGCTCACGCTGATGGCGATGTGCGGTCTGCTGGTGCCCTGCGCCGACAACAGCGAGCTGAGCATCTTTCGCCGCGTGCTGGTGGACATCGGCGACGAGCAGAGCATTGAGCAGTCGCTGTCCACCTTCTCGGCGCACATGACGAATATTATCCGCATCATGAAGCTTGCCAACGCCGGCTCGCTCTGCCTGATAGACGAGCTGGGCGCCGGCACCGACCCGGTCGAGGGCGCCGCACTGGCGATCGCGATCCTCGAAAAGCTGCGCGACCGTCACGCCAAGATCGCCTCCACCACACACTATGCGGAGCTAAAGGAATTTGCCCTGCGCACCGAGGGCGTCGAAAACGGCAGCTGTGAGTTTGACGTGGCGACGCTCAAGCCGACCTACCGGCTGCTGATAGGCGTTCCGGGCAAGAGCAACGCGTTTGCCATCTCCAAGCGCCTCGGCATGGACAGCGAGGTCGTGGAGCGCGCCCAACAGCTTGTCTCCTCCGAAAACAGGCAGTTTGAGGACGTGGTGGAAAAGCTCGAAAAGCAGCGCCAGAGCCTTGAAAAGCAGGTGGAGAACGCCAACCGCCTGACGGCGCAGGCGAACACCGAAAAGCAAAAGGCGGAGAACGAGCTGAAACGCGCCAAGGCGGACGCGGAACGCGAGATAGAGCGCGCGCGTCAGGAAGCGCAGCGGATCATCTCGCGCACGCGTGCACAGGCAAACGCCTTGGTGGAGGAGCTGGAAAAGGCGCGCAGGGAAAAGGAGCTGTCCGCCGAGAGCCGTTCCAAGCTGCGGCGCGACATCGACAAAATGGAGGCGCACGCCGACCCCGTCAAGCTCAAAAACACACCCGACGAGGAATACAAGCTGCCGCGTCCGCTCAAGGTGGGCGACGAGGTGCTTGTCTATGATATCGACAAAAACGCCACGGTCATGGCGCCGCCGAACAAGGACGGCGTTGTGCTGGTGCAGGCAGGCATGATCAAAATGCGCGTTGACATCAAGAATCTGCGCCTGCTCAAATCCAAAACCAAGCCCAATGTGCCCAAGTTTGCCGCCACGCGCAGCGTGCCCGGCCGTATGGATGTGCGGCCGCAGACCGAGATCGACGTGCGCGGTCAGACCGCCATCGAAGCCCTCGGCATCGTGGACAAGGCGATCGACAATGCGGTGCTCTCGGGCGTCGGCAAAATCACCATCATCCACGGCAAGGGGACCGGCGTTCTCCGCCGCGAGATCAACCAACACCTCCGTCACCACAAGGCGGTCAAGTCCCAGCGCCTCGGCACCTTCGGCGAGGGCGAGGACGGCGTGACGATCGTGGAGCTGAAGTAATTCGTAATTCTTAATTCTTAATGTGTGATCGGTGATGGACAGGTATTTTTCAAAAGCCAAGCAATCACGACAGCTGGCTAAGAATTTGCGTAAGAATATGACCAAAGAGGAACGTCACCTTTGGTATGATTATTTGCATGTGTATAAGCCTGCCTTTCGGCGTCAGTTTGTGATAGCGGAATATATTGTAGATTTTTACTGTCCTGCGGTACGGTTGGCGATAGAGCTGGACGGTTCGCAGCATTATGAAGCTGATGAAATGCAAAAAGACAAGCTGCGCACAGAGCGTATAGAAGCGCTCGGCGTGAAGGTTATCCGGTATATGAATACGGATGTTCGTTGTCGGTTTCGTGAGGTCTGCGAGGATATTGACAGAATAGTAAAAGATAGAAGCAGCGTGGAAGGCTTGCAAAAAAATTGACAGCGGCAGAGCGGAAAGGTTCGCTTGCCCTCTTCCGTCACACTGCCGCCTGTGCTTGCTCGTGTCAGGGCTTTTGCATATGACTGACAGATTATTTGGAGATAACCGGCATAATTGGCAGTGCGCCACCTTCTCCTCGGGAGAAGGCTTTCAGACGTTGGCTGTGGTTTTTCAGTTTCAGCCACTTGAAAGCCGACCTTTGAAACAGTCGGCAGGTTATCTATACACTGTCGGTATG
>ONGI01000089.1 GCA_900317315.1 uncultured Eubacteriales bacterium | reverse complement strand
TTGACGCTTGACCTATTACAAAGCGTCACCATACAGATAACCATACTGCTCAGGTGCCGCGCCACCTTCTCCTCGGGAGAAGGCTTTCGCACAATCAAACGTTTCTGCGCAAAACAAGCATGACCTATTCGCCATATATGTAAAAAGCAGCGCCACGCTTCCTTGACTCCGTAGGGGCGCACCCGCGTGTGCGCCCGGAAAGGAAACCGCCGTTCTCCTATTCAAAATCGGTTTGACAGGATAGCGCGGCTGGGCGAACACATGGGTTCGCCCCTACGGAGCCAAGGAAAACCGGCACTAAACCGGCGAACCTTTCCTCCAATCCGATTATGCATTACGCATTATGCATTATGCATTATGAATCTACTGCCGAGCCACCAGTCACTAACCACTAACCACTAACCACTAACCACTAACCACTAACCACTACCCACTACCCTGCCTTATGTCCTCCCACCTGCATGTTTCGCTCCTTCATCGTCGCGCCTTTTTTGAAGTTCATGCCGCGGAGGACGGCGTTTTTGCCGTAACGGGTGCGCAGGCGGAGGATGGTTTGCTGAATGCGGCGTTCACGCGCTTCGGCTTCGGTGTCGGCAGGGGCGTCAAACAGGCTGAGCTGCTCGCTGCGCTGAGAAGGGTCGAGGCTGTTTTCGGGGACGATGTTGCCGGCGGCTATGCAGATGCGCCGCACCAGCAGGTCGGGGTCAACAATGCGGTCAAACAGCCGCAGCGTGGCGTCGGTTATCCGTTGGGTGGAGGACGAATAGCAGCCGAGCCGTTCGCTGCCGTGCGCGTGCTTGGGTACCTCTCTGCCGTAGTAGTCGGTCTTGATTTCGCCCTTGTAGCGGCTGCGGCGGTCGGCGTCGCGCAGGTTTTGGATATCATAGCCCACGGTCAGGTCGATCAAGTTCGTCAGCAAGCCCTTGCGCACCAGATCCAGCACCAGCGAATCCGCCATTTCCTGCACGATCAGCCGCGCCTTTTCAAAGTCGTACGGCTCGCTGAGCACCTGTCCGCTGCTGAGCGAACGGCTGCGCGGACGGTATGCCTTGATGTCGCGCATGCTGCACGATTCCCAGCCCCATGCGTGGTCGATCAGCAGCTCCGCGTTGACGCCGAACAGCTTGTAGAGCAGGCGCTCGTTCACCAGCGACATCCGCGCCACGTCGCCCATCGTGAACATGCCGTAGCGCGCCAGACTCCGCGCATAGCCGCCGCCGATGCGCCAAAAATCCGTGATCGGGCGGTGCGCCCAGAGCTGTTCGCGGTAGCGCTGCTCGTCCAGCTCGGCAATGCGCACGCCGTTTTTGTCGGGCTGCATGTGCTTGGCGACGATGTCCATTGCGATTTTGCACAGATAGAGGTTGGTGCCCACGCCTGCCGTGGCGGTAATGCCCGTTTCGCGCAGCACCTCATGGATCATGGTCGTTGCCAGCTCCTGCGCCGACATTTTGTAGAGCGTCGTGTAGTGCGAGGCGTCGATAAACACCTCGTCCACCGAATAGACGTGAATATCCTCGGGGGCGATATAGCGCAGATAAATGCCGTAGATTTGGGTGCTGACGCGCATATATTCATTCATGCGCGGCGGCGCGATGATGTAATCGAGCTTCCAATCGGGACGGCGCTGCAGCGCGCTGAGAAAGCAGCTTTCGCCGGAAAAATCCTTGCCCCTCAGCCGGCTTTTGCGCTGACTGTTGACCTCTCCGACGCGCTGCACCACCTCAAACAGCCGTGCGC
Source organism: uncultured Eubacteriales bacterium (assembly GCA_900317315.1). GTDB lineage: Bacteria > Bacillota > Clostridia > Oscillospirales > Acutalibacteraceae > Ruminococcoides. The sequence continues at coordinate 9,251 of ONGI01000089.1, read as the reverse complement.
GTCCCGAAATGCCGAAGCTCTTGAGAGAGGGAGAAACGGCAAGACAGATGGTTTTTTCGGTGCGCGATTTGTCCGCGACCACCAAATTGGCGTCCAGCGGGTCGAGTCCGCGCGCCACGCACTCAACGGACGCATAAAAGGATTTTAGGTCGATTGCGATATACATAAGACCAGCCTCTCCGAAATACGTATGTTTGTTCGGTTGATGTATCAATAATAGCACATGCGTTCGAAAAAGTCAACGGGTTTATCGAAAATATTTTCGATTATTTTTGCACCTTGTATGCAATATGACTAAAACAGGCAAACAATTTTTGGATTGCACATTTTGAAAAGATATGGTATTATTAAGGTGCCAACAAGTTTACAATTGAATACATACTCTGTGTTTTTATGGGGATAGTGTTTTTTATCTTTTATATGGATAAAAATGCTATGCTCTATTCCACTATCCCTAAAACAGAGTATGTTAATGCGATATTGTGAACTTGTTTGGCGACAATCGGAGCTGTGCGTTTTTTGTGCGTAGCTTCGGCTGCGCATTTTTTTATTAAGGAGGATAGAAGAGTAGTTAATTATCACATAATCTGCAATTGACGAAGGGAGTTTGTAGTATGGCAGTCAATCGAAAATGTCCGAAATGCGGAAGCGACCATGTGCAATTATCAAATGAAAGAAGTAAGCACGGATGTATTTGGGCGATTTTATTTGGAATTTATTATTTCTTTTGGATACTCATAAAATGGATGATAGGCTTATGCATTTTGTTCTTTTATGATTGGTGGATAGCGATAGTGAAAAAATGCATGGGAAAAGGACATATTTGGAGATGTAAAAAATGGTTTTCAGGTAAAAAACGAATTTATTATTGTCACGAATGCGGATATAATTTTAAAGCGTAACGATAACCAAACAGCCCCGAAGCGTGTTTCGGGGCTGTTAATTTTGATTTGACAAAAATCCTTTCACTTGCTACAATAATAGCAGACAAACAAAAGGAGCTTTTGCCATGAAAAAAGAAAACCTTGCCATGCTGTGTGACTTCTATGAATTCACCATGGCGAACGGCTATTTTAAAAACGGATATTATCAAAAGAACGTCTATTTCGATGTGTTTTTCCGCAAGGTCCCCGACAACGGCGGCTTTGCGGTCGCGGCAGGCTTGGAGCAGGTCATCGACTACATCCGCGAGCTGCATTTTGAGGAGGAGGACATCGCCTATCTGCGCAAAAAGGGCATTTTTGACGAGGGCTTTTTGGCGTATCTCCGTGACTTTCGGTTCAGCGGCGACATATTCGCGGTGCCGGAGGGCACGCCGGTGTTCCCGAATGAGCCGATGATGACCATCAAGGCGCCTGCCATTGAGGCGCAGCTGATCGAGACCTTTGTGCTGCTGAGTCTGAATCATCAGACCCTGATCGCCACCAAGGCAAACCGCATCGTGCGTGCGGCGCAGGGCAGGGAGGTGCTGGAATTCGGTTCGCGCAGAGCGCAGGGAGCCGGCGGCGCGGTTTTGGGCGCAAGGGCGGCGTATATCGGCGGCTGTGCCGGCACTGCCTGCACGCTGAGCGACGAGCTGTTCGGTGTTCCGACAGGCGGCACCATGACGCATTCGTGGATCCAGATGTTCGACAGCGAATACGACGCGTTCAAGGCGTACTGCGAGCTGTATCCCGACGACCCGACCCTGTTGGTCGATACCTACAACACGCTCAAAAGCGGCGTGCCGAACGCCATAAAGGTGTTCAAGGAGGTGCTGCTGCCTATGGGCAAGACCAAATGCGCCATCCGTCTGGATTCGGGCGACATCTCCTACCTCTCCAAAAAGGCGCGGAGGATGCTCGACGAAGCCGGACTGACCGACTGCACCATCACCGCCTCCAATTCGCTGGACGAAAATCTTATCCGCGATTTGATGATGCAGGGTGCAAAGGTGGACACCTTCGGCGTGGGCGAGCGGCTGATCACGTCGTCCAAGTCGCCGGTATTCGGCGGCGTCTACAAGCTGGTCGCCGTTGAGAACGAGAGCGGCGAGATCGTGCCGAAAATCGAAGTGAGCGAGAACACCGCCAAGATCACCAATCCGCACTTCAAAAAAATCTACCGCTACTACGACAGGGAGAGCGGCAAGGCGATCGCCGACGAGCTGTGCGTCTGGGACGAAACCGTGGACGACACCAAGCCGCGCACCATCTTTGACCCGAACGCCACATGGAAAACAAAGACCCTCACGGATTATACCGCAAGGGAGCTGTTGGTGCCGGTGTTCAAAGACGGCGTATGTGTGTATGAGCAGCCGCCGATCGAGGAGATCGCCGCCTATTGCAGGGAGCAGGTGGACTTGCTGTGGGACGAGGTGAAGCGGTTTGAGAATCCGCACAACTACTATGTCGATCTGTCAAAGAAGCTGTATGAGATAAAAAACATTCTGCTGAATGTATATAGTATGTGATAAAAGGGGCGCTGCGTGCGTCCCTTCACTTTATACCTTATACCTCAAACGTCCACTCGGGGATATACTCCTCCGTGGCGGCGGACAGATCCTGCGTAAAGCCGTCCAGCTCCAAGCCGAACAGCACGCGCTTCACCTTGTCGTATTCACGGCGCGTGATGGTGCGGTTGAGCTTGGGGTCATTTTTTGCCGCGCCGCAGGGCACATACTGGCACATCAGGCTGACAAGCAGCTCGTCGCCGAAGCAGCGCTTCAAATGCTCCAGAACGGCAATGCTGTTGCGCGTGTTGGCAGGCAGGATCAGGTGCCGCACGATCACGCCCCTTTGCAGGATGCCCTCGTCGTTATAGCGCGGCGTGCCGGTCTGAAAGAGCATTTCCTGAATGGCAGCCGTGGCGGTGTTGACGTAGTTCGGCGCGTGCGAGAGCTTTTGGGCGAGAGCGTCGCTCGCGTATTTGAAGTCGGGCAGGTACACGTCCACCAGTCCGCTGAGCATGGTGAGCGTTTTGGGCGAGGTGTAGCCGCTGCAGTTGTAGACGATGGGCAGCTTGGGGCGGTAGATCGACAGGCTCTCCGCCACCGCCTCAACAAAATGGTCGGCGGTCACCAGATTGATGTTGTGCACGCCGCTTTCCTCCAGCATGCGGTAGCCGTCCGCCAGCTCCTTGGGCGTCAGCGTCACGCCCCTGCCGGTCAGCGAGATCTCGTGATTCTGGCAGTAGATGCAGCGCATGGTGCAGCCCGAAAAAAACACCGTACCGCTGCCGCGCGTGCCGCTGATACACGGCTCCTCGCCAAAGTGCGGCGCTATTCTCGCCACGACCGGCAGGGTGCCCATGCCGCAAAAGCCGTCGCCGCTGTGCTCGGTGCGCAAGGCGTTGCAGGCGCGCGGACACAAATTACAAATCATAACTATCACCGTTTTTCCGAGAATATTGTCGGTATATAGTATAGCACATTTTGACGGGATTTCAAATAGTGAAATCCGTCAAATAATCCTCGATAATATCCTCAAAATGGCACGGCTCGACCATCAGCTCATTGAGCAGCCGCACAAGCGCTTCGGCTGACAGACGGCTGTCGGTCAGCGCAGGCGCTTCCTTCAGCGTGGCGCCGTCCGCACACAGCGCCACGCCATATACAATTGTTTCCGCAGTGGGTTCCTCAGTCAAGACATATTCCATTGTTCTCCGCTCCATAGGGAGGTTTCTTGCGTTATATAATATCACGGAACACTGGCGTCCGTCAAGTCTTTTTTTGCAAAAAAGAAAAATTTTTTTTCGTGATGCACAATTGACCGGGAGGTTTGTGATTTGCTGCTGTTTTTCCTTGACAGTGTAGTGGCGACCCTTGCGGTTGCCGGAGGATAGGGAACCGTTGTTTTCCTCTCGCACAAAAGCCTTCTCCCGAGGAGAAGGTGGCGCGGCACCTGAGCAGTATAGTTATCTTAATTGTTATGTTTTGCAACAAAACAAACGCCAAATCAACAGGAAGTTTTGTGGTGCCGTGACGGAAGAGGGCAAGCGTGGTGCCGTGACGGAAGAGGGCAAGCGAAGCGCTTCCTGAATCGGACGGTCAGCAAAAGGACAGGTTCGCTTGCCCTCTTCCGTCACACTGCCGCCGAAGTCTGATGAAATCACAAAAACATCTTTTCTTAACCGATTATATATAGATAACCGCCGTCTTAGGCAGTGTGCCACCTTCTCCTCGGGAGAAGGCTTTCGCACAATCAAACGTTTTTCTCAACACAAAAGATTTCCGCTGAACCGTACCCGTCTACCGCTACTGCCGGACAGCCGCAAGAGCTGTCCCTACGATCATCTTTAGACGTTTGCACGAAACACTATAAATCCGTTGCGCACGATGCTTTGCTTCTCACTAACCGTAAAGCCGTAAAAACTGCTAAAAATCTGAAATTATTCTTTACAATTCCTGTCCTTTGTTGTATAATAAGGGTTACGGATTATGGAAAAGTATATGAAGGAGGGAATGACACAGTGATTAGCGGCGCTGAAATCATGGTGAAATGTCTGGAAGCGGAGGGCGTTGAGGTCGTCTTTGGCTATCCCGGCGCGACGATTTGTCCGTTCTATGACAAGCTCTATGATTCTTCCATCAAGCATGTTTTGGTTCGTCAGGAACAAAACGCGGCGCATGCGGCGAGCGGCTATTCCCGCTGCAGCGGACTTCCCGGTGTTTGCGTGGCAACCTCGGGGCCCGGTGCGACCAACCTGATTACCGGCATTGCCACGGCTTATGCGGACTCGGTTCCCATGATCGCCATCACCGGTCAGGTCAGGAGCGACCTGCTGGGCAGAGACGTGTTTCAGGAGGCTGACATCACCGGCGCCTGTGAGCCGTTTGTCAAGCACAGCTACATCGTCAGCAAAACCGAGGATCTGCCCCGTATTTTTAAGGAGGCGTTTCACATTGCCTCCACAGGACGAAAGGGTCCTGTTTTGATCGATATTCCGATGGATATTCAGCAGAACGAGATCGAGCGCTTTGAATATCCCAAAACCGTTAATATTATCGGCTACAAGCCCAACACGCGCGGCCATGCCGTGCAGGTCAGACGCGCGGTCGAGGCGATCAAAAACAGCCGTCGTCCGCTGATTGTCGCCGGAGGCGGCGTGCTGTCCTCGGGCGTCAAGCTGAAATTTCAGGCGTTTGCCGACAAGACCCGCATTCCCGTGATCTCGACCATGATGGGCATCGGCGTCATGCCCAGCGACCACGAGATGTATCTCGGCATGCTCGGCACCCACGGCAAGCCCGTTGCCAACCGCGCCTTGCACGACGCGGATCTGGTGATCGTTTGCGGTGCGCGGCTTGGTGACCGCGCCGTAGCGGCTCCCGACCAGATGAGCGAGGGCACCACCGTTATCCATATCGACATCGACCCCGCAGAAATCGGCAAGAACGTCAAGACCGAGATCCCGATCGTCGGCGATATGAAGAACGTGCTGCATATGATGATCGACGAAATCGGCGACTATGTGGTGCCGAACCAGTGGCAGGAGGCTGTCAAGAGCTGGAAAAAGAGCTTTTTCCGCAATCCGCCCAAGTTTGAGGGCTTTGTGGAGCCGCGCGCACTGGTGGCGCAGCTCAGCTCCATGCTCCGCTCCAAGGCGATCTTGGTGGCGGACGTCGGTCAAAACCAGATTTGGTGCGCCAACAACTTTATGATCCGCGACGGCAGGTTCCTCACCACCGGCGGCATGGGCACCATGGGCTATTCGATTCCGGCGTCGGTGGGCGTCAAGTTTGCGCGTCCCACGCGCGACGTTGTGGTCGTCTGCGGCGACGGCAGCTTTCAGATGAGCATGAACGAGCTGGCGACCATCGTCGGCAACGACCTTGCCATCAAGATCATCATCATGCGCAACCACCGTCTCGGCATGGTGCGTGAGCTGCAGGATGTGCACTACCACAAGCGCCATTCCGCCACGGTCTTGCAGGGCGACCCCGACTTTTTGAAAATCGCCGAGGCGTATGGCATCGACCACGCCGAGGCAAATTCCAATGAAGAAGCCGAGGCCATCATCAAGGATATGGTGAAGTCGGACAAGCCGTTTATCCTTGTCTGCAACGTCTATCCCGACACTCCGTCGATATGAGGTGACGCTATGCAATACACATTATCTGTTTTGGTAGAAAACCACGCCGGCGTGCTGTCCAAAATCTCGGGACTGTTCTCACGCCGCGGCTTCAATATTGATTCGCTCGCCGTGGGCGTCACCAACAACCCCGACGTGTCGCGCATCACCATCGTTGCCAACGGCGACGAATATGTGGTGGAGCAGCTTGAAAAGCAGCTCAACAAGGTGATCCCGGTCATCAAGGTCAAGCGTCTGCGCGAGGGCGAGTTCATTCAGCGCGAGCTGGTGCTGGTCAAGGTCCATTGTCCTGCCGCCAAGCGCGCCGAGATCATCAAGACCGCCGAGATCATGCAGGCAAAGATCGTGGACGTCGCCCAGAGCTGCGTCACCGTGGAATACAGTGAATGCACCAACCGTATCAACACGCTGCTCGATTTGCTGCGTCCCTACGGCATCCGCGAGATCGTCCGCACCGGCACCATCGCCATCGACCGCGGCAATTCGGCACTCTCTGTTTAGCATGTGAAATTATAATGTCATATCCATAACAAAATGAAATCAGTTGTAGGGGCGTGCACTGCACGCCCGCCGCGCCGCGCTGTCCTGTCAAACCAGTTTTAGGTAGAAAAACGGCGGTTTCCTATCCGCGGGCGAGCACTGCTCGCCCCTACGCCCAAAACCTAAAATCACAAAATGATTGACAAATCAGATGTACGTGTTCTGTTTAGCGTTAAGAGCGGAGAGCGGCTAAAATATTTATATATTTCAGCGTTTAGAGCGGAGAGCTTTTCTCTCGGCTATAACATAATCAAGCAGAGTTTGGGGTCCGGAGTTCTTAATAAAGAGTTCAGAGTTTAGAGTTAAGAGTTGAGATCAAAGCAATAGCTTTTTGAAGGCGAAGTTCTCCATTCAACTCTCAACTCTCAACTCTCAACTCTCCGTCATCAACTCTTAACTCTTGACTCTCAAAAAAGTAGGAGGATTCAAAATGAAAGACTACAAAGAAAACATGAAGGCACCCATTTATTATCAGAGCGATTGCAACCTGTCCCTGCTCGAGGGCAAAACGATCGCTATCATCGGTTACGGCAGCCAGGGTCACGCACACGCGCTGAACCTCAAGGAATCCGGCTGTCATGTTATCATCGGTCTTTACAAGGGCAGCAAGTCTTGGGCAAAGGCTGAGGCACAGGGCTTTGAGGTGTTCACCGCCGCAGAAGCAGCCAAGCAGGCCGATATTATTATGATTTTGATCAACGACGAGAAGCAGGCAGCTATGTACAAGGCTGACATCGAGCCGAACCTCGAGGCAGGCAACATGCTGATGTTCGCTCACGGCTTTGCGATCCACTTCGGTCAGATCGTACCGCCTGCGGACGTTGACGTTACCATGATCGCGCCCAAGGGACCGGGTCACACCGTTCGTTCCGAGTATCAGGTCGGCAAGGGCGTTCCCTGCCTGGTAGCTGTTTATCAGGATGCGACCGGCAAGGCGAAGGATCTCGCGCTGGCTTATGCGCTGGGCATCGGCGGTGCACGTGCAGGCGTTCTCGAGACCACCTTCAGAACCGAGACCGAGACCGACCTCTTTGGTGAGCAGGCTGTTCTGTGCGGCGGCGTTTGCGCGCTGATGCAGGCAGGCTTTGAGACCCTCTGCGAGGCAGGCTACGACCCCAGAAACGCTTATTTTGAGTGCATTCACGAGATGAAGCTGATCGTTGACCTGATCTATCAGTCCGGCTTTGCAGGCATGCGTTACTCCATCTCCAACACCGCTGAGTACGGCGACTACATCACCGGTCCCAAGATCATCACCGAGGACACCAAAAAGGCGATGAAGCAGATCCTGTCCAACATTCAGGACGGTTCCTTTGCCAAGGACTTCCTCCTCGACATGTCCGCAGCAGGCGGTCAGGCACACTTCCGCGCTATGCGCAAGCTCGCTGCCGAGTCTCCTGCCGAGACCATCGGTAAGGAAGTCAGAAAGCTCTACAGCTGGTCCGACGAAGACAAGCTCATCAACAACTAAGGCAGCGTGACGCTGCACCCAATGCGCCTTTGGACAGAGTGGCTTAGAGATAACTGCGGACGAACGGCGCGTCAGAACGCGGCATATGCGGTTAGTCGGCTGACAAAACGGCGCTTTGACAGTTGTAAAAGCATAAAAGAATGAAGTGATAGGGGTGTGCGCATTGTCACGCCCCTATGTTGATAAAAGGGTGGTTGGATGGACAAACAAATGCTCGCGCGCATCAACGCGCTTGCCAAAAAGAAAAAGACCGTCGGGCTGACCGCCGCCGAGCAGGAGGAGCAGAAAAAGCTCTACAAGCTCTATCTCGGCGAGATCCGTCAGCAGTTTTCCCAAACGCTCGACAACGTGAGCGTAGAGGAACAGGATGGCACCGTGGTGCCCTTTAAAGAGGCATACAAAAAGAAAAAATGATTGTACAGGGCGGCGCTGACCGCCCGGTTTTTTTATCAAAAATTCTTTTTCGGGGGCTGCTTTTGTCCGTGTTTTGTCCGGGTCGGTTTGCTATACTTTGGTCACAGTCAGGAAACTGAGACAAAATAAACGACAAGGGAGACTTCACCATGAAAAAGAATACCGTAAAAACAAAAGTGATCGGCACCGTATTGGCAGCGCTCTGCGCGGTTTCCGCAGCCGCAGCCGTTTCTTCCGTCGGCGTTTCCGCCGCTTCCGTCAACAGACCCGCCGCCGTGGTGACCGCCAACAAAAAATGTGTGATGACACTAAAGGGCAAAAACTGGACATATTGGATCGACAGCCTGAACATCAATGTCAGCTGCGACTTTAACTACAGCACCTCCACCTGCCGCTTCATCATCAAGGGCGTCAAGCCCGGCGTGACCAACGCGGTGCTCAAGACCCTCCGCGCCGACGGCAAGTGGGACAACACCCCTGTCCGCTTCACCGTTGACCAATACCTCAACGTGACCGGCAAGCAGACCGGACGGATGTTTGTCACCGGCACAAGGTTCGAGGGATAAGCAGATACGGAATTGACAACGGCTGACCTTGGCTTTCGGGCTGAGGTCAGCCTTTTGCTCCGTCAAACAAAGCGGAAACGATTGATAGGGAACAGCAACCGCTGTCTCCAAAACAAACGCTTAACGCGAGAATGACGGTCATTTATCGCTCAAACGTCAGAGACGCGGATCGCCCACCGTGGCAACGG
>ONGI01000160.1 GCA_900317315.1 uncultured Eubacteriales bacterium | reverse complement strand
TTTATCTTGCTATAATTATATCATTTCAGCCTGATTTTGTCTATCCGTCAAACAAAAAAAGACCTTGATGAAAACGAATCCATCAAGGTCAAATTCATTAAAATATGCGATTGATTACGCTCTGCACAATTTTCTGCACCGTTTGGCGTAAGTTTGGCGTAAATGGCGTAAATCCGAGACATCGCAACTCTCAAAACCCGCATAAACACTGGGGTTTGGGGGTATTACTTATCTAAGGATTTCATTGTCGGGAAGAGCAAAACGTCCCTGATTGCCTGCGAATCGGTGAGGAGCATGGTCATGCGGTCGATGCCGTAGCCGATGCCGCCGGTGGGAGGCATGCCGATCTCGAGGGCGTTGAGGAAGTCCTCGTCGGTGGTGTTGGCTTCTTCGTCGCCCTGTGCCAGCGCTTCCTCCTGCGCCTTGAAGCGCTCGCGCTGGTCGATCGGGTCGTTGAGCTCGGAGTAGGCGTTCGCCATCTCCCAGCCGTTGATGAACATCTCAAAGCGCTCCACGTAGTTGGGATCCTCGGGCTTCTTTTTGGTGAGCGGCGAGATCTCGATCGGGTGATCCATCACAAAGGTCGGCTGGATCAGGTGTTCCTCGGCGTATTCCTCGAAGAACAGGCTCAGGATGTCGCCCTTCTTGTGTCTGTCCTCAAATTCGACGTGGTGCTCCCGGGCGATCGCCTTGGCTTCCTCGTCGGTCTTGATTTGGTTAAAGTCAACGCCGGCGTACTGCTTCACCGCGTCGAGCATGGTGATACGCGCAAAGGGCTTTCCAAAGTCGATCTCGATGCCGTTGTAGGTGATTTTGGTGGTGCCGAGCACCTCCTCACAGACGTGGCGGTACATTTTTTCGGTCAAGTCCATCATGCCGTTGTAGTCGGTGTATGCCTGATAGAGCTCCATCAGCGTAAACTCGGGATTGTGGCGCGTGTCCACGCCCTCGTTGCGGAAGACCCTGCCGATCTCATAGACGCGCTCCAAGCCGCCGACGATCAGTCTTTTGAGATACAGCTCGAGCGAAATGCGGAGCTTGAAGTCCTCGTCGAGCGCGTTGGAGTGCGTGACGAACGGACGCGCTGCGGCGCCGCCTGCATTGGCGACGAGCATGGGCGTCTCGACCTCGATAAAGCCCTGTGCGTCGAGAAAACGGCGGATAGAGCTGATGATCTGCGAGCGCTTGACAAAGGTGTCGCGCACCTCGGGATTCATAATCAAATCCACATAGCGCTGGCGGTAGCGCATGTCGGTGTTGGTCAGGCCGTGATACTTTTCGGGCAGCGGCTTGAGTGATTTGGAGAGCAGTCTGACCGCCTTGGCGTGGATCGAGATCTCGCCCATCTGGGTCTTGAACACAAAGCCACCTTGCCCTTGCCGCGCTTGGACATGATCCTGCCTGCCACGCAGACGTCCTTGTTCTCGTATGCCTCAAAGTTGTTCTTTATCTGTTCGGTGTAGCTGTCGCGGTCGCTGGTGGTGATGACAAAGGGGTCTCTGCCGGCTTCTCTGAGTGCCGCGAGCTTGTCATAGCGCACCTGGATCACGTCGCTGGTGTTTGCCTGCTTTTGACTCATTGTTCCCTATCCTTCCTGATTCCTGATTCCTGCTTATCTGCTGATTTCGAGCACCTTGAGCGCAACGACGCCGCCGGGTGTCTCCACCTCCACCACGTCGCCGACGCTCTTTTCCATCAGCGCCTTGCCGATGGGCGATTCGTCGGAGATCTTGCCCTCCTTGGGGTTTGCCTCATTGGAGCCGGAGCCGACGATGCGGTATTCCACCTGTCTGCCGGTCTTGATCATCTCGACCTTGACAAGCGAGGTGAGGTGCACATGGTCGTTGGAGGTGTTGGATTCGTCGATGATCACCGCCGTTTTGAGGATCGCCTCAATGGTGGTGATGCGCGCTTCCATGATCGCCTGCTCGTTTTTGGCGTCGTCGTATTCGCTGTTCTCGGAAAGGTCGCCGTAGGAACGGGCTACCTTGATTTTTTCCGCAATCTCTTTTCGTTTGACGTTATGTAAAAATTCAAGTTCCTCTTCAAGTTTTCTAAGACCTTCCTCGGTCAGCATTGTCGGTTTTGCCGCCATTGTAATCCGTCCTTTCCAATAGGGAGAAAGCTCCCGTTTCTTTAAAATATAACCATCTTATTATATTCCTTTTGGTTTCGGTTGTCAAGCAGATTTGCGTTGTTAGTCGCGGTTGTTGGCGCCGAGAATTGCGGCAAGGGCTTTTGCGTCGCAGGAGCCGCGCTCGCCCTGCGCGGACAGCGGCACGATGGAGCCGAGCTCAAACTGCGAGCCGAGCGTGTAGAGCGCCGAGCAAAAATACTCCTCGCTCAGCTCCTCGGGCTTGATGTCGGCAAAGCCGT
>ONGI01000076.1 GCA_900317315.1 uncultured Eubacteriales bacterium | reverse complement strand
GTAGACAAAATAGCCCAAAGCGGAGCAAGTCTTATAATAACGGTAGATAACGGAATATCGGCAATAAATGAGATAGAATATGCAAAAAGTCTTGGTATAGATACAATTGTCACAGACCATCACACACCGCCGCAGGAGCTTCCGAAAGCCGTTGCAGTTGTAAATCCGCACAGAAAGGACTGTATGTCGGAATTTAAGTTTTTGTCGGGAGTGGGAGTTGTATTCAAGCTTATTATGGCTATGGAGGACGACAATTCCGATACCGCACAGCTTCTGGAAAGATATTCCGACATAGCCGCAATAGGTACTATAGGCGATATAGTTTCGCTTACGGGCGAAAACAGAATACTTGTTAAAAACGGACTGCAAAAAATTCATCGCTTATTTCCAGCCGTTCACCAACACCTACGCACCGGTTTCGGTTTTGCGCAGGCTGTTTGAAGAAGCCATCGCGCCGGACGATATGGTCGCCCTGTCGGTGGCGACGCGTCCCGACTGTCTGCCTGACGACGTGACAGCCTTATTGGGCGAGCTGAACCGCCGAAAGCCCGTGTGGGTGGAGCTTGGCTTGCAGACCATTCATCCCGATACAGCGGCTTATATCCGCAGGGGCTATGACCTGCCGGTATATGACGACGCCGTCCGGCGGCTGCATGCGGTCGGCGTGCAGGTGATAACGCACATCATTTTGGGCTTGCCGTTTGAAACAAAGACGGATATGCTGCAAAGCGTGCGCTACGCCGGAGAGCGAAGCGACGGCGTCAAGCTGCAGCTGCTGCACGTTCTAAAGGGGACAGACCTGCTGACAGACTATCAAGACGGCGTGTTTCAAACACTCGGACCGGAGGAATACGCAGAGCTTTTGTGCGATTGCATCGAGGTGCTGCCGCCGCATGTCGTTGTGCACCGGCTGACGGGCGACGGAGACAAAAAGCTGTTGGCGGCACCGCTTTGGAGCGCCGACAAAAAGCGCGTGCTCAACACCATCAACCGCATCATGCGCGAACGCGACGTGATACAGGGCAGTCGATACGCTGTTTTTACAGCTAACAAATTAAAGAGAGGCAGTGAATGAATCGAAAAAAGATACTGACAGGCTTGGTTTCCGTGTTTTTTCCGCAGCGGTGCGCATGCTGCGGCCGTGTGATCGTTCCGTCCGCCCTGTTCTGTCCGGAATGCCTTGCCGCGCTGCCGAAAACCGTCTACGAACGCTCTGCCGTCGGCGGCTTTTTGTGCAGCGCGGCACTGCTGTATGAAGAGCCGTACAGCACCGCCTTGAAGCGCTTTAAGTTTCACAGCAAGCCCGGCGGCTTGCAGGGCTTTGCCTTTTTGACAGTCAAGGCGGCGAGAGAGCGGTTTGAAGGCAAGGACTTTGACGCCGTCACCTGTGTGCCCATGACCCGTCTTGCCGTTTTAAAACGCGGCTACAACCAGTCGGAGGAGCTGGCAAGGGCTTGCGCCAAGCTCATGGCGCTCCCGTTTGAGCCGGTGCTCGAAAAATATAGATCCAATGCGCCGCAGCGCACGCTCAACCGCTCCCAACGAGCGAAAAACGTCAGGGGCGTGTTCCGTATCCGCAAAAGCCACGGCGTCACGGGCAAGCGCTATCTGCTGATCGACGACGTTATCACCACCGGAAGCACGCTCGGCGAATGCGCAAGGGTGCTCAAAACCGGCGGCTGCAGCGAGGTTTGCTGCGCGGTGCTCTGCACGACGCCGGAATAACCGTGAATATTTTTAAAAAAGCCTTTTATCCCGACAGGTTTTGTGATATACTATTAAGGATATTGATAGAAAATGGAGATGATTGAATGAGTCAAACGCAGCGAATCAGGCTGGCGGACGGCGTGCAGTTTTCCGCCGTCAGGGACAGCCGCTTCAAAACCATGAAGCTTTCTGCGAATATTATCGTGCCACTCAGTGCCGAAACCGCTTCGGCAAATGCGCTGATTTGCGGTGTGCTCTCGCGTTCCTGTAAGGCTTATCCCGATTTTACAGCCCTGAGCAAAAAGCTCAGCTCCCTGTACGGCGCTGATTTGAACGTGTCTATCCGCAAATCGGGCGACAACCAGGTGCTCACGCTGTCGGCTTCGGGACTGGACGACCGCTACACCCTCGGCGGCGAGAGCGTGGCGAGGGAGCTGTCACAGCTGCTCTGCGGCGTCATTTTTGAACCGAATCTGAAGGACAACGCCTTTTTGGAGGAGGAAGTGGAGCAGGAGAGAAGACAGCTTCTCGATCTGATCGATTCCGAATTCAATGAAAAGCGCATCTACGCCAACGCACAGCTCGTCAAATATATGTGTCAAAACGAGGTGTTCGGCATCAAGCGCTACGGCACTGCCGAAAAAATCAAAGAGGCAACCCCGCAGTCGCTCTATGCAGCGTGGCAGCAGCTCCTCAAAACGGCTGTCTTTGAGATCCTCTATATCGGCGACAGCGCGCCCGACAAGGCGATCGAGGTGTTTGCGGAGGCGTTCGGTCGCATCGACCGCGCACCCGTTGCGGCGCAGACAGAGGTGATACGCCGTGCGGACGAGCCGAAGCATATCACCGAGGAAATGAGTGTGGCGCAGTCCAAGCTGGTGATGGGCTTCCGTGCCGGCACCGCCCTGCCCGACCGGGAGATATACGCGACCAATCTGATGTGCGCGATCCTCGGCGGCACCGCCAATTCCAAGCTGTTCTGCAACGTGCGCGAAAAGCAGAGCCTTTGCTACTATTGCAGCTCGCGCTATGACAAGATGAAGGGCATTTTGTTTATCGACAGCGGCGTTGAGGGCGAAAACATCGAAAAGCTCGAGGCAGGCGTGATGCACGAGATCGAGGATATGCAAAACGGCGTCATCACCGATTTTGAGATTGAGGCCACCAAGATGGCGATCGTCAACGCCTACCACACCTCCAACGACACCGTCAGCGGCATCGAGAGCTGGTATATGGCGCAGCTGTTTGACGGCAGCTTCAAGTCGATAGAGGAGATGGCGGCGATCATCAACGCCGTCACCAAGGAAGAGATCGTCGCGGCGGCAAACAGGCTGACGCTCGACACGGTCTATGTTTTGAAGAATCGTTAAGGGGGACAGGATGGATACCACGATCAAGGAAGTAAAATCAGCCAGAGCAGGCGACAGCTACTACCAAATCAAGCACAGCTCGGGACTGAATATCTATGTATATCCCAAGGAGGGCTACCGCTCCGCTTATGCGATCATCGGCGCCAATTACGGCAGCGTCAACACCTGCTTTTCGCTCGACGGCGGCGAGAAGATAACCGTTCCCGACGGTATCGCACACTATCTGGAGCACAAGCTGTTTGAGAGCGCCGAGGGCGACGCCTTTACGCGCTATGCCGAGACCGGCGCGTCCGCCAACGCCTACACCAGCTTTGAAAAGACCTGCTATCTCTTTTCCTGCACCGATAAATTTGACGAGAGCTTTGAGATCTTGCTCGACTTTGTGCAGGATCCCTATTTTACGGCGCAGACCGTGCAGAAGGAGCAGGGAATCATCGGTCAGGAGATCAAGATGTATGACGATTCTCCCGACTGGCGCGTGATGTTCAACATGCTCGGCGGCATGTACCACAACCATCCGGTCAAGATCGACATCGCCGGCACCGTGGAATCAATCGCCGAGATCACTGCCGAAAAGCTCTATGCGTGCTACAACACCTTCTATAATCTCAACAACATGGTGCTCTGTGTTGCCGGCAACGCCACTGTGGAGCAGGTGCTCAAAACCTGCGACCGCATGCTCAAGCCGAGCGAGGCACACACCATCCAAAACTATTTTGCAGACGAGCCCTACGCGATCGTTGAGCCGTATGTGGAGCAGAGCTTTCCCGTCTCCATGCCGATCTTCAACCTCGGCTTCAAGGAGCATGCGGACGCCGTGCTGCACGAAAAGGAGCTGGCAGAGATCGAGATCCTTCTCTCGGCGCTCGCTTCTCCCACCAGCGCGCTCTACCGCGAGCTGATGGACAACAACCTGATCAACAACACCTTCTCCTATGAGCTGTTCGAGGGACCCGGCTACTGCGCCGTGATCTTCGGCGGCGAGAGCCGTGCGCCCAAGCAGGCTGCGGAGATGATCAAACAGTATATCACCAAGATCAAGCAGGAGGGACTGAGCGCCGAGGACTTTGAAATAGCCAAAAAAGCGGTCTACGGCGACAGTATTTCTTCGCTCAATTCGGTCAGCAACATCGCCAACATGATCGCTGACTACCACTTCAACGGAAACGAGCTGTTCACCTATATCGACGCGATCGCCGCTGTCGAAAAGGAGGACGTGGAAAAGCGTCTCGGCAATATGCTCGACGTCGCCAACTGCACGCTTTCCGTTGTCAAAAACGCCGAAGCATAAGCGGCAGAGGTAAAAAGGAGGAACACAATGCAACATTTTCATGTGCAGTTTCCGGGATTCGGCTGGGAGTTCGACATCACCAATGTCGCCTTTACCATCGGCAACTATCCCGTTTACTGGTACGGACTCATCATCACGGGCGGTCTGCTGCTGGCGCTCTTGTATGCATGGCGCACCGCTCCGCGCTATAACGTCGATGCATCCAAGCTCTTCAACTGTGTGCTGGTCGGTCTGATCACCGGCGTGATCGGCGCAAGGCTCTATTATGTGGCGTTCGCATGGGAGGAATACGCCGCCGACCCGATTTCGATCTTGTATATCCACGAGGGCGGCTTGGCGATCTACGGCGGCATCATCGGCGCGCTGCTGGGCGGCTTTGTGATGGCAAAGATACAAAAGCAAAAATTCCTGCCGATCCTCGACATCACCATGATGGGCTTTTTGATCGGACAGGGAATCGGCAGATGGGGCAATTTTATGAATCAGGAGGCGTTCGGCGCTCCCACCGATTTGCCGTGGCGCATGCTCAGCGAGAACACCATCGTCAACGGCGCCGTCACGGCGGTACATCCCTGCTTCTTATATGAAAGCCTGTGGTGCCTGCTCGGCTTTGTGATACTGCACTTCTTCGGCAAGTACCGCCAGCGCTACGCAGGACAGATTTTTTATCTCTATATGGCATGGTACGGCTTTGAGCGCATGATCGTGGAAGGTCTGCGCATGGACAGCCTGTATCTGCCCTTCAAGGTGTTCGATATGGACATCCGTGTTTCACAGGCGCTTTCGGCGCTGATCATGATCATCGGCATCACCATGCTGTTGGTTAATATCAAAAAGGAGGATCCTTTCTATGCAGATTATAGACGGAAAAAAAGTGGCGGCAGACACCAAAGCAAGGGTAAAAGAGCGCACTGAAGAATTAAA
Source organism: uncultured Eubacteriales bacterium (assembly GCA_900317315.1). Taxonomy (GTDB): domain Bacteria; phylum Bacillota; class Clostridia; order Oscillospirales; family Acutalibacteraceae; genus Ruminococcoides. Next base: position 1,669 of record ONGI01000076.1, on the reverse strand, counting down.
AAACACCTATCACGTCACGCCCGGTCTGGCAGTGGTGATCGTCGGCGACGACCCTGCCTCGCGCGTGTATGTCAACAATAAAAAGAAAGCCTGCGAAGCGGTCGGCTTTGTGTCCGAGGAGTATGCGCTTCCTGCCGAGACCACACAGGAGGAGCTGCTCGCGCTGGTGGAAACGCTGAACAACAAGCCCGACATCAACGGCATTCTGGTGCAGCTTCCGCTTCCCAAGCACCTTGACGACAAGGCGGTCATCGCGGCGATCAATCCGCAGAAGGACGTGGACGCGTTCCACGCCGTGAACGTCGGCAAGATCATGCTCGGCGAATACGATTTTCTGCCCTGTACACCGGCAGGCGTGATGGAGATGCTCCACAGCTATCAGATCCCGGTGGAGGGCAAGGAGTGCGTGGTCATCGGCAGAAGCAACATCGTCGGCAAGCCCATGGGCATGCTGCTGCTGCATGAGAACGGCACCGTGACCATCTGCCACAGCCGCACCAAAAATCTGGCGGAGGTTTGCCGCAGAGCGGATATTCTGGTCGCCGCCGTCGGCATCCCCAAGTTTGTCAAGGCGGATATGGTCAAGGAGGGCGCCGTGGTGATCGACGTCGGCATGGACAGAGACGAAAACGGCAAGCTCTGCGGCGATGTGGACTTTGAGAACGTCAAGGAAAAATGCTCCTTTATCACGCCGGTTCCCGGCGGCGTGGGTCCCATGACCATTGCCACGCTGATGAAGAATACGCTCAAGGCGTGCAAGCTCCAAAACAATATCGCAGACTGAGCCGGTTGGTGGTATCAGTAACAGCTTCGTCATAAAATAATTGGCGCAAACCCTTTACAAATCGCGCCGGTTGTGTTATAATTTAGCAGTTGACCTAAGCCACGGACTGAGGATCCAGCCGCCAAGCGGAGATTTCACAGCCTTTTTCTGAGACTTGGGCGAATATTATAAAAAGGTGGAATGACACATGTTGAAAGAAGAAAAACAAGCAATCATGGCGGAATATGCCATCCATGAGGGCGACACCGGTTCTCCGGAGGTCCAGATCGCGCTTCTCACCAGAAGGATCAACGACCTCACCGAGCACCTCAAGATCCACAAGAAGGATCACCACAGCAGACGCGGTCTTTTGATGATGGTCGGTCAGAGAAGAAGCCTTCTCGGCTACCTCAAAAGTAAGTAATTTTTCGCATGCAAGGGCAAGTGGGCGCTGTGCCTGCTTGCCCTCGATTCAAATAACGGGATAATTATGCTGTCTTTTAGCGGTAAAACAAACAACGTGTCCTTGGCGCAGACATCTTATATTTGCGCATCTATAGGCGGTAACAGATTCAACTGATCTTGGGTGTGACTGCACAACGTTTTTGCCAAACGGTCCACCTGCCACTACAGCTTGACACCGCAAGGGCTGTCACTACAAACATCATTCCAAGTCGATAAATAATTCATATGTAACTGCCTGCTTAACGGAATTGTTTTGCAGAAATACACGTTTCGACCCGCCGTTGATGAACTTTTAATATATTTTTAACGTTTCAAAAGGCGGATCGGATGCAACGTCACGTTGCTTGTTTTATTGCTAAATCGGCGTAAGGTCCCGTTGGAATTTTCTACAGAAAGGATTTTACAATGAACAGATTAATGACTTTTGACAAGTACAGAGTA
>ONGI01000134.1 GCA_900317315.1 uncultured Eubacteriales bacterium | reverse complement strand
GTTCATTGTCGGCGTCGGCAGCCGTGTGGACAAAAACACCCTGCTGCGCTATTCGGAGGGATTTACCAACGGCTTCTTTCACATCAGAGGTAATTCCGAGCAGGTGCAGACCTGCTTTGCGGACGTGTTCCGCGTTATCAGCAACAGCACCAAGGCGAGCGTTCACCTGAATCTGTCCGCCGGAGAGATCGTGGAGACCATTCGCACCACCATGAACAAGGGTGTGGAGGAGCTCGACAGAGAGCTTGCGGGATTATAATACCGCACTGGGGTTTGCTTATGAAAAACTGGAAATACGCATTTTACTGTCAAAAGGGCATCAGCCACGGCGTCTGTCAGGATTTTGTAGACGTCTATGCGGACGATACGCGCGTTATCGCCTGCCTCTGCGACGGTCTCGGTTCGCTGAAAAACTCCGATGTGGCGGCGCAGGAGACCGTCAAAAATGTGATCGGGCTGTTTCGCGCCATTCCGATTGCGCCGAAACCGCAAACCGATCTGGCGCCCTTCCGTCGCAAGCTGATCGCAGAGCTGCAAAGACGGCTCAAGGCGGTCGCGGCGGAGCGGGATCTGGCGCTGGACAGCATGGATTGCACGCTGCTGTTCGTCTGTCTGTTCCTGAAGCAGAAGATGGCGATGATCGGCAGCCTCGGCGACAGTGCGCTTTGCGTCATCCGCGACGACAAGCCGCCGGCGCTTTTCTGCGACAGCGACTTTATCGGCACGCGCGCCGTGCTGGACAATGACGCAGCGGAGCATTTGCAGTGCTCCGTCTTTCCGCTTGACGGTCACGTCAAAAGCATTTTGATGACCTCCGACGGACTCGAAAATGAGATCTACTACAAGGGCTTGACCCATGTCGCAAAAAATACCGAGCTGTATCTGAACGCCATGCTCAGAAACGATCCGGAAAAAATCATGCAAAAGCGCATCAAGGAGCTGACCTCTGCCGAGGACACCGTCTTTGACGACGACATCAGTATTGCGGTCCTTTCTTGTTTAGACTGTCCCATACGGTTGGAGGACGAGCCGACATGGCCTTGCCTTTGCGGTGCGGAGAATCTGTTGGTCGATACCTTCTGCAGTGAGTGCTCACGGGACTTTCTCGATTTGTATAAGAATGTGGATTTCAGAGGGGACAGAGCAGGCTTTTTCCGCTATATCCGCCGCAATCCGAACGCCAAGCAGGCGCTGATGAGCGCTATTGCCGACGGCAGTGTTCCCTTCACTCCCGCAATGCGCCCTCAACCGGCACAGACGCAGCCGACGGATGACCATACCGTGGCATATGCCGCGCCGGAGCAGACTGCACCGCTCCAACCGACCGGCAGCCTTGCGCCGGAGCAGACTATGCCGCCGCGGCGTGTGGAGACGAAAAGCGCCAAAAAAACCAACACCGTGATGCTTGCCGTGGTGGTGGCAGCGGTTGTGGTTTGCGCCGCGCTGATGACAATGCTGTTGATGGCACTGCTCCGCAACGGGCAGGAAGAAGCCCAAAAACCGGAGCCTGCCGTCACCGCGACCGCCAAGCCGCCAACGCCAACGAAGCGCCACGAAAAAAAGCCGACGGAAAACGGCGAGAACGGCGAAGCCGGAACATCCGTTGAGCTGCCGACGGAAAGCGAAAAAAGCACAGAGAGTGAACAGCCGACGGAAAGCAGTGTGCCCGACAATTCGAGCGCGGGCGAAAGTGTCAATCCGGAGGAAAATCCATTGCCCGAGAGCTTGGAGGAAATCCTTTTGGGTGCAGAGGGCGGCTGTCACGACTATAATTCCTATAATCCTTACGATTCCTATGATTTCTATAATGACCGGAACGCTTACGGACAATAGAAAAACGGCAGATAAACAGAACAGACAAACGCTGTATTTTGCATGGATGTGCAGATACAGCGTTTTTTATAATATACATAATTGATGAAACACGCAGATTTGTTGATTTTGGAGAAAAATCCTGCCTTTTTGTCAAAAGTACAGTGGGCTTTGCAACGAAACTATGATAAAATATACAATGTATATATGCGCAAAAGGGTGATATTGTGAGTAACAGGAAAATGCTCGTCACGTTTTTCCGTCTGAGTGAACAGGAAAGGCAAGAGCACTATCTGGCAAAGAGCACTTCGGACATATTAAAAAGAAAAAAGCTGGCGATCGGTACCGCGCATATGGCGGTGCTGGAGGACGACGGCACCGTCTCCGCCTACGGTGACAACAGCCGCGGACAGTGCGAGGTTGCGGCGTGGCGCGATATGCAAAAAATCGCGGCAGGTGATTTTCACACCGTCGGACTGAAAAAGGACGGCACCGTTCTTGCCGCAGGCGACAACACCTACGGGCAGTGCAACGTCGGCGAATGGAGCGGCGTTGCGGAACTGTTTGCCGAAAGGAACCTCACGACCGCCTTTACACAGGACGGCGGCATGCTGGTCGCCGCTGTAAAGCCGGAGGCGGTGCAGGCGGAAAAAGAAAACGAAGAGGCTGCCCGCAAAGAACGGGCGTTTGTCGCCAAAAAGGAGCAGGAAAAGCTGCTTGCCGGCGTCAACGCGCGAACGGCGGCGCAAATCTGCGAGCGAATTGAGGCGCTGCTGAAGCAGCAGCAGTCCGTATCCGAAAACAACACCGCCCGACTGGAGCAATTGCTGAAAAGCAGCCCGCCGACGAGTTTCGGCTACAAAATCGTCAATGGGCAGGCGTATATCTTGAGCTATACGGGCGATGAACGCGATATGGTGATTCCCGAAACCATTGAGGGTGCGCCGGTCACGATGATAGAAGCGCGCGCGTTTGAAAACGACAGCTCTATCGAGCGCGTGGTTTTGCCGCAAAGCTTGCAAATCATCCGCAAATACGCCTTTCGCGGCTGCGTCAATCTGCGCAAGCTTGACATACCCGACAATTCCAATCTCAAAACCATCGGCGAATGCGCCTTTGAAAATTGTGAAAGGCTTATCGGCACGGCGGACAGCCTGTCCCAAAAGCGGCTGGTGCTGCCAAACGGCATACAGAGCATCAATCGCTGGGCGTTCGCACAGTGTCAGTCGCTGCAGACCGTGGTGATTCCCGAGTCGATTCAGACCATCGGCTTCGGCGCTTTCAGCGAATGTACCTCGTTGGACAAGCTCTGGCTTCCGCACGGGGTACAAAACCGTCTGGGCAGGCTCGATTTGATTGTAGACCGCCTGAACTGCCTGCAATGGGGCGCGCCGTCTGATTGATATAAGGCAGCCAAAAATTATTCTTCACAAATCCGTCTGTCCGCGCCGTCGGAGAAAGGGTGAGACGAACACTATGTTTGATGCGAACAAAGGATTTTTTTATCTGGTTTTCGCCAACACGGATGATTGTTTTTTTACAGAATCCTACGTCAAAATGGATTTTGAATCCACCATAAAAATGCACATGCTCGAAAATGATTACCGAAATATCTGCCTGTTCGGAAGGGCGCCGATTTCGTGCGACTACACTTACCGCCTCGACTACCGCGGCTCAGCGTATGTCAATCCGCTTTCGTTTATCAAAAAGAAGATGAAGTGGCCGTTTGACGTCAAGCACAAATATATGGCGAACATCGAAGAAAGAAACGAGCCGAACGGCGTCAAAAGGGTGCGCGCGGAGTTTAACGGCTCCCTGCTTCCGGAAATTTTGCAATATATGTTTGAGGTCATGGAGAGCGAGCGCGATATTGCCATTGTCTGTCCGCTCAAAATCTGGGCGGAATGCTGCGGAGAGGATTCGTTTTTGAAAAAGCTGGCAGCCTGCCGTTCGCGCTCCACGCACAATATCGTGGCGCTGACGAGCAGTGTGGACGCGTCCGAAAACGACGTCTATTTCCGCAATCCGGCTTATGAGCTGAACGCAACCGCCGAAGCAGCGGAGCCGTTCTTCTTTAACGAAAAGCTCTTTCCGCAAATGGTCAGCAAGTTCAGCAACGGCTTTTCAAGCACGCCGAAGCTGGTTCACACCTACGACGCTTTGCAGGAGGTTTTTGCCGACCGTATGCTGGTTCTCAATGATTTGAGCTACGAAAAGCTGCGCACAGCGGTCAAATATATTTTTATGCGCCGCAGCGGCGGAAGCTTTTACTATTCGCCCGATTTGTATGCGGCGGTTATCTGGGCTTGGTACGAAAATCCCGGGTTCAGGGACAAATACGCATTCTTGCGCCTGCCTGCCAATCCGTTCCGCTCCATGCGGATCATCACGGACTATATCGGGCGCTACAACATCACCGGCATTGCGGATGTGATTATCCGTCAGGAGCAGGCGTGGCAGGTGCGCGAATTTCTTGTCCGATGGCAGTGCGCGGAAAAATGCCCTTCCATTATCTACGAAAACAACAACGCGCAGGACAACCACTGCAGCGCGATTATTGAAATGATGATTGCCTACAAAAAGACAATGAAACGTCACGAGGCAATTTTGGGCGATGCCGGAGCGGCACAGATGAACCGCGTCATGCTCTTTTTCAGCAATCCGTCCTACACCTCCTGCTACAACAAGGTCAAGCTGCCGCACGAGCGCTTTGCCGAGGAGGAAAACAAAACCGCTATAACCCAAATGCTCGGCAAGCTCCGCGAAAAGACGGAGTGGAACAGCTGGGAGGAGGGTGCCATGCTGCTGCTGTACACGCTGTTTGAGCAGTGCTACCGCCAGTCCAAGGCTATGTGCAGCATTGACCAGTACAATGAGCTGGGCAAATCTGTATTCGAAAAGGCACTGCAGGCAATGCAGTATTGCATGTACCGCGCGGAGGACGTCTACGGCTCTATGGACGAATTGAAGCTCGCGGCAAAGCGCGCCAATCAGTTTGTGATGGAGGCGCAGAGCGTTCTGAGCAGCGGCAACAACAAAAAAATCAGAGATTATGTGATATTAAAGGGGGTATCGTAAGCCATGATAAATCTCGGCATGGACTTCGGAAGCACCTACACGATGGTTTCCATCTTGGAAAACGGCGAGCCGCGAACGGTGCAGTCGAGTCATCTGATGTTTCACTATCCGTCGATTGTGTGCTACGACGAGGACAAAAACAAATACTTTTACGGAACCTCCGCCAGAGAAAGGCTCGGAAAAAAGGGTATCGTCGGTTTTCGCGGCTTCAAAATGCTGCTCAATGAACAGATGAATCCCCAAATGCTGCGCGAGCGCAACTACAGCGACAAGCACACGCCGGAGTTTATTACGTCCTTTTTCCTGCGTTCGGTGCTTGAAAACACACTCAAAAAGCTGGGCGAGGACAAGATCGGGCTCTTGGTCATCGGCGCTCCCGAGTGCTGGTTCCAGAGCATCCGCACCATTGACGCACGCGGCACCCTGCGCGACATCTGCATGGGATTTAAGGATATCGTCGCGCGTGTGGAGCTGCGCAGCGAGCCGACCGACGCGGCGGCGTTTTGCGTGTGGAACTACGAAAAAAAGAACAAAAAACAGTTTGACGGCTCCATCCTTGTGGTGGATTACGGCGGCGGTACGCTGGACACCGCATTGGTGAGCGTGAGCCATATCGAGGACAAGGTGCAAATCAAGCCGGAAATGCTCAGCGGTATCGGTGAAAACAGCGACCGAGAGATCGGCAAGGCAGGCATTGCCTACCAGGAGGCGGTGGTGCGCAAGGCGATCAGCGAGGCGCTGGGTGTGCCGGAGGCGCAAATCAACACCAATCCGTCGTTTGACCGTGCCGTCAAGGATCTGGAGGACGCCCTCATCACCGA
>ONGI01000073.1 GCA_900317315.1 uncultured Eubacteriales bacterium | reverse complement strand
AGCCTGCCGGCGCCGTTACGCCGCCGTTTATATATGTATAGTTCATAGTTTTAGCCCTTGTTTTCAAAGTGGTTAGTGGTTAGTGGTTAGTGGTTAGTGATTAGGGGTTAGTGGTTAGTGGTTAGTGGTTAGTTGTTAGGTCGCGTGTGAGAGATGGTGGTTTGCCATGCCGTTTTTGCACGCGTTTGAAATCGCTTGAAATTTTACGTTTCTATTTATATAGTATATACCGCAACGTTGGACGCGCCGTTGATGGAGGTCGTCTTTAAGGACAACGTTTCCAAAGGCGCACCGGATGCAACGTCACGTTGCTAAAAGGCGGGGGGGACGATGATCAGGCCGGTGGTTTCGTCAAGTCCGAAGATGATGTTCATGTTTTGGATCGCCTGACCGGCGGCGCCCTTTACCATGTTGTCGATGGCGGCGCAGGCGACCAGCTTGCCGGCGCGTGCGTCGTGGTGGATCGAAATATCACAGAAGTTGGAGTAGCGGACGTTGTGGATGTCGGCGCACTTGCCGTCGGGGAGGAGGCGCACAAAAAATTCGTCCTTATAATAGTCCTCATATGCCTTGCGGATGTCGGCAAAGGTCACGCCGTCCTTGACGTCGGCGTAAACCGTTGCGAGAATGCCGCGGTTGACGGGCAAAAGGTGCGGCACAAAGGTGATGGTGACGTCCTCGCCGCTGAGCTTGGAGAGCGTCTGCTCGATCTCGGGCGTGTGGCGGTGACAGGCGACCTTGTAGGCGTGAAAGCCCTCGTTCAGCTCGGGAAAATGGTTGCCCTGCGTGGGCTTTCTGCCTGCGCCGGTCACGCCGCTCTTGCAGTCGCAGATGATGCCCTTGGTGCTGACAAGACCGTTGACGATCGCCGGCGCGATGGCAAGCGGCGAACAGGTGGTGTAGCAGCCGGGATTGGCGATCAGGCGCTTTCCCTTGATCTTGTCGCGGAAGAATTCGGGCAGACCGTAAACGCTCTGCGCGTGCAGCTCCTTGTCCAAAAAGGTGCCGCCGTACCATTCGGTGTAGGCGTCCTCGCTCTCAAGGCGGAAGTCGGCGCCGAGGTCGATAAAGGCTTTTCCGGCTGCCATGCACTGCGCCGCCAGCTCTTGAGAGAGTCCGTGCGGCAGGGCGGCAAAAATGACGTCGCTCTTCTCGACAACAGCCGCCTGATTCTCGCAAATCATATCATTTAAAAAGGCGTAGGCAGGGTACACATCGCTCAGTTTTTGTCCCTCAAAGGAGACCGAGCTGACCGCCGCGATCTCCGCTTCGGGATGTGCGCTCAGCAAGCGCACCAGCTCCGCGCCGGCATAACCCGTTGCGCCTACAATACCTGCTTTTATCATTGAAATCAATCCTTCTTGCTATAGTATTCATCAAAGAACCATTTTGCGGGGTTGTTGTCAATATATTTTCTGATTTCATACAAATCTTTTTCGCCCCGAATGACATGCTCAAAATAATTTCTTTGCCAAATATGCTTATCAAATGGCGGTAAAACGGATTCTTTTACCATTCTTATATATTGATTCGTGGTTTGTGTTTTGTACCACTTGATAATCTCGTGTAGGGGCGCACCCATGTGTGCGCCCTCCTTGCGTATCACAAAGTGTAAATGATTAGGCATTATGCAGTGATAATCTATTTTTACACCATAAAACTTTTCTTCGAGAGCCAAAAGCTTGTCTTTTACCATAAGCCCTGCTGTATTCAGGCGCACACATGGGTGCGCCCCTACGTATGAAACCGAACCGAACAGGTCCACTCTGTTGTAGGTGCAAATCGTAACGTAGTAAGCGCCGTTCTGACGATAATCATAATGAGGTAATCGCAGTTGCTTGCGTTTTTGAGCAGGCAGGTGTTGTTTGTCCGTCACAACTTCTCCGCTATCTCCCGAACGCGCTGTGCCTGCGCCTTGACCAGCTGCGGTGCGGGACCGCCGAAGGCTGTGCGCTGGGAAACGCATTTTTCGAGGGAGATCGCGTTGTAGACGTCCTCGGTGAATACATCGCAGACCGCCTTGTATTCTGCAAGGGGCAGGTTCTCCAAATCGGTGCCCAGCTCAATGCAGCGCGCGACCAGCTCGCCGGTCGCCTTGTAGGCGTCGCGGAAGGGAACGCCGTTCTTCGTCAGCCAGTCGGCGCAGTCGGTGGCGTTGATAAAGCCGCCTGCCGCCGCCTTGCGCATGTTTTCGGGAATGACGCGCATGGTGTCGAGCATGGGCGTAAAGGCGGTCAGACACATCTTGACGGTGTCCACCGCGTCAAAGATCGCTTCCTTGTCCTCCTGCATGTCCTTGTTGTAGGCGAGCGCGATGCCCTTCATCACGGTCAGCAGCGTCATGGTGTCGCCGAATACCCTGCCGCTCTTGCCGCGCACCAGCTCGGCAATGTCGGGGTTCTTCTTCTGCGGCATGATGGAGGAGCCGGTGGAAAAGGCGTCGTCCAGTTCCACAAACTTGAATTCCCAGCTGCACCACATGATGATCTCTTCGGAAAAGCGGCTCAGATGCACCATGATGATCGACAGCACCGACGCAAATTCGATGCAGAAGTCGCGGTCGGACACGCCGTCGAGCGAGTTGTTGGTGATGCGGTCAAAGCCGAGAAGCTCGGCGGTGATCGTTCTGTCGATGGGATAGGTGGTGCCGGCGAGCGCACAGGAGCCGAGCGGCATTTCGTCCATGCGGCGCAGGCAGTCCTCCAAACGCGACACGTCGCGCAGCAGCATTTCGCCGTAGGCGAGCAGATGATGACCGAACACGATCGGCTGCGCTCTTTGCAGGTGGGTGTAGCCCGGCATGACGGTCTCGCTGTACTGCGCCGCCTTGTCGGCGATCACCTTGATGAGCGCCACGACCAGCTTTTTGACGCCCACGACCTCTTTTTTGAGATAGAGCTTGACGTCCAGCGCCACCTGATCGTTGCGGCTGCGCGAGGTGTGCAGGCGCTTGCCGTTGTCGCCGATGCGCTTGGTCAGCTCGCCCTCGATAAAGGTGTGGATGTCCTCGGCTTCCATGTCGATCTTCAGCGCGCCGGATTCGATGTCGGCAAGAATGCCGCGCAAGCCCTCAATGATGTCGGCGCTGCTCTCCTCGCTGATGATGCCGCATTTGCCGAGCATGGTCGCGTGGGCGATGCTGCCCTCGATGTCCTCGCGGTACATGCGGCTGTCAAAGGGGATGGAGGAGTTGAAATCGTTGGTGGTTTTTGAAAGTTCCTTTTTGAATCTGCCTTTCCAAAGCTGCATAGTTATCCCTCTTATAAACACTATTTGGGCAGGGGTATTTCACCCTGCCCGAACAAGTTTGATAAATTATTTAATAAGACCTTTTTTGGCGCGTACCTTGATGGGGAGACCGAACAGGTTGATGAAGCCTGCGCTGTCGTTCTGGTCGTAGACCTCGTCCTCGTCAAAGGTAGCGATCTCCTCATCATAGAGGCTGTAGGGACTGGTCACGCCTGCGTCGATGATGTTGCCCTTGTAGAGCTTGAACTTGACGTCGCCGGTCACATATTCCTGCGTGCTGTCAACGAATGCCGACATAGCCTCGCGCAGCGGTGTGTACCACTTGCCGTCATAAACCAGATCGGCAAAGGTGTTGGCGAGATTCTTTTTGTAGTGCAGGGTGTCCTTGTCAAGGCAGATCTCCTCGAGCTTGTTGTGCGCCGCGTAGAGAATGGTGCCGCCGGGCGTCTCATAAACGCCGCGCGCCTTCATGCCGACCAGACGGTTCTCTACGATGTCGGTGATGCCGATACCGTTTCTGCCGCCGATCTCGTTGAGCTTTTCGATGACAGCGACGCTCTCGGTGTCATCGCCGTTGATTTGGGTGGGAATGCCCTTTTCAAAGTGAATGGTTACATACTCGGGCTTGTCGGGCGCCTGTTCGGGAGAAACGCCCATTTCGAGAAAGCCCTCCTTGTTATAAAACGGCTCGTTTGCCGGATCCTCCAGATCGAGACCCTCGTGGCTGAGGTGCCAGAGGTTCTTGTCCTTGGAGTAGTTGGTCTCTCTGTTGATCTTGAGCGGAATATTCTTTGCCTCGGCATAGGCGATCTCTTCCTCACGGGACTTGAATTCCCAGGTTCTCCACGGCGCGATGATCTTCATGTCGGGCGCATATGCCTTGATGGCGAGCTCAAAACGCACCTGATCGTTGCCCTTGCCGGTGCAGCCGTGGCAGATGGCGTCGGCGCCCTCTGCCAGCGCGATCTCTACGATCCTCTTGGCGATAACGGGACGCGCAAAGGAGGTGCCCAAAAGATATTTGCCCTCATACACAGCGCCTGCCTTGACGGTGGGGAACACATATTCCTCCACGAATTCCTTGTTCAAGTCCTCGATATAGAGCTTGGAAGCGCCGGTGGCGATCGCCTTTTCCTCCAAGCCGTCCAGCTCGGTGCCCTGTCCCACATTGCCGGAAACAGCGATGACCTCGCAGTCGTCATAGTTTTCTTTCAGCCACGGAATGATAACGGAGGTGTCCAGACCGCCGGAATAGGCGAGAACGACCTTTTTGATTTTCTTGTCTGCCATGATGATTCCTCCAATAGTTTTTGATTACGAATACCATTATACACCAACTTTGCGAAAAATCAAGTGTTATTTGAATAAATATACAATTTTTAAGCTTTGCACAAAAATGGCGGCGGCGTTGACTGTTTTTGTGAAAATAGCTGAATTATATGCAGAAAACACAGGGACAAAGCCGCTCGGCGGCAGGAAATACACGAGTAAAATTGTTTATGAATATTCACAAAAAGCCCTGAAATATTCAGAATAATGAATATTTTAAGGAAACTATTGAATATTATTCAAAAAGTTGTTATAATAAGAAAAGAGAGTTTTGAGATCATTTTTTCAAGAAAGGAATGGGTTCTATGGCAGAGTTTCGATCAATCAATCCGCAGGAAATTTTTGACAATCCGTTCAAGCTGTTCGGCAGTGACTGGGGCTTGGTGACGGCAGGCACGCAGGAGGGCTTCAACACCATGACCATCAGCTGGGGCGGCTTGGGTCTGATGTGGACAAAGCCCGTGGCGATCACCTTTATCCGTCCCTCGCGCTACACCTACGAGTTTTTGGAGCAGGGCGACATGTTCACCATCTGCTTCTTTGACGAGCAGTACCGCGAGGCGCTCAGCTTTTGCGGCTCCAAGAGCGGACGCAATGTGGACAAGGTGGCAGAGACGGGGCTGACGCCGTTGTTCACTGAGGACGGCGTGCCGTATTTTGAGGAGGCGCGGCTGGTGCTGGTGTGCAAAAAGCTCTATGCGCAGATGCTCAACGAGGAGAGTGTGCTCGGCGGCGACGCGGTGCTCAAAAACTACAACGGCGACGACTATCACAAGATGTATATCAGCGACATCTGGGAGATACTGACAAAGTAACACACCGCTGCCGCGGTGGGCAGTCCGCGCTTCGGACGTTTGATTTGTAGATTGCCTGCATAGCCGCGTTATGAAAGGGAATAGCGACAACCGTTTTGCGCTGTTCATTTTGGTTTATGTGTAGGGGCGAACCCATGTGTTCGCCCGACCGCGTTGTCCTATCTAACCGACTTTTATCAAGGAAACGAACGGTGTCCTACCCGGGCGCACACACGGGTGCGCCCCTACGGTGTCAAGGAAATATGGCGCTATAAAAGGGGATAGCGACAATCGTTTTGCGAAATTCATTGTGATTATATGTGTAGGGGCGAACAAAACGGACGCCCCTGCTATCAGATTATCATTCTTCATTTGTGCTGTAAAAACAGCCCGAAATTCGATTGACGAGGGTTCAGGAAAGGAATCAGAATGCAAAGTTTTATAAAAAAGGGAATTGCCGCGGTGCTGTGCGCCGGTTTGCTCGCAGCGGCGACGGCAACGGCGACTTCGGCAGCGGCGGATACAGCCATGCCGCTCAACCTCAGTGACAGTGTTTCGCACTACGGCGCCAGAACGGTCATGGAGCAGTATGTGACAAGGGACGGCAGCGCGGTGAAGCTGCTCAATCAAAAGCAGCTCTACAGCTGGAATATCGCCGACGGCACCTATACCGAGGAATACCGCTTTCCCGAGCAGGGCAAACGCAGTCCGAACGCCGGAGCTGGCAGTTATCATGTTATCGCCGACGTGCAGTCGGCTTATGTCAACGAGAACACCGGCATGCTCTATTACGCCTACGACAAATACAAATACGTCAACAGCACCGACAATATGACGGTCGAGGTGATTGCCTACGATTTGGAGCAGTCGGCGGTGACGGCTTCGTTTACGCTGGACGGCGAGAGTGTTTCGGCAGTCGGCGCGGACGACAGCGGCAATATCTATCTGGCTGTCCGTCAGCAGGAAGAGACAATCGGCAATCCGACCGCGCTCTATGTGCTGGACAATCAGGGACACAAGCTGGCACAGACAAATCTGAGCAAGCCGATTGATTCGTTTTTCGGCTTTGCCGAGGGCGGCAAATTCTATTGCGCCGAGTCCCAACCGTTCATCCGCAGACTCAAAAGCGGCGCCTACACCGGCGGCTCTCTCACGCTGGACAGCGGCAGCCCGGCGTCGCTCAACTATTACTATATCCGTCCTGCCGCCATGACCGGCGGCTATCTGGCGACCTGCGCCACCGATATTTATGACCCTGCCACCGGCGCGGTGGTTGCTTCGTTCTCCGGCACCGGCTTTTCGCGGAAATTCTGCGGCGCAAATGCCGTGGTTGCCGACGGCGTTGCCTATGTGCTGGCGACCGCGCACACCGTCAGGGCGTTTGATCTGAACAGCGGCGAGCTGACCGGCTACTATTCCACCGACAAAACCGTTGTCAGCATGACAGGGGGAAAGAACGGCGTGATGCTGCTCACAAGCGAAGACGCAGGCTATCGCTATGAAGCGGTTCCGTTCGGCAGCTTTACTCCGGCGGAGGAGCAGACGGTTGACCTCAACACCCTGCCCGTTTATCAGCGCACAAAGGCAGAGATCGTGCGGCGCTTTGCACAGGCGGTTCCGCAGGACTATTCCGCGCCGATGTTTTCCGTGACGGT
>ONGI01000070.1 GCA_900317315.1 uncultured Eubacteriales bacterium | reverse complement strand
TGCTCGATCCCGAGATGAATGCCCGACGACGACTTTTCGGTCGGAATAATATCGTCAAGCACCGGCATGGTGGCGCTTTCGTTTTTGGCAGGCGCTGCCAAAGCCTCTCTTTGTCCCATCCGCAGCGCTTCTCTGTATTCGTTTTCGGCTGACATAGGCGTCTCCTTTCGCATGCTTTACTATGCGGCTGTTCACGGTTGCCAACAGCCCACTGCCTTGATTATACCACACCCTTGTGCATTTGTCCATATTGCATTTGCGTCACCGAAAGCGTCCATAAGGGTAGGCAGCCGCTTAAGGCAACACCGCACGATTTATGGCGCACGGCTTGCTTGCAGCTTGTTTTGTCGGCTTGTCCGAAAAATCTCGGCAGATAGCCTTACCGCAATTTATTTGTACAACCTGACTTTTATATTTTTTATCATTCTGCAAAAAAAGCTGACGCTGCAAAATACAGTCGTCAGCCCTTAATTCTTCGTTCATATCGGGATAGGCGGAGAGCATCGGCGCCACCTTTTTGCCGCGCTTGCGGTCAAAATAGTTTTTGGTAATTTTTGCCACCAAGCCGTTGAGCGCAATCAGGCAAATCAGGTTCGGCACCGCCATCAAGCCGTTGAAGGTGTCGTCAATCGCCCAAATCAAATCGCCCTGAATTGTTGATGAAACGGCAATCAGCAGCACATACACGAACTTGAACACCGTGGTGATGGTTTTGCGGTGATTTTCTTTTGTCCAGCCAAAGCAAAACTCAATCGCCTTTTCGCCGTAGTACGACCACGCGATAATCGTGGTGAACGCGAACAGCGGAAGAATAATCGAAAAGACGATCGTGCCGAAGTTGCCGAAATTGGTCGAGAACATCGACATCGACATCAGCTCGTCCGGCTCACTGCCGGTGAAGCGGTTCACATCAAAGGTCGTGAGGAAGGTCAGCGCGGTCAGGGTGCAGATGATAAAGGTGTCAAAGAAAACCTCAAACACGCCCCAAAGACCCTGCTTGACCGGCTCGCGCGTTTCGGACGCCGAGTGCGCGATAACCGAGGAGCCGAGACCTGCTTCGTTGGAGAACACGCCGCGCGCCATACCCTTGGTGATGACCTGCGCAAAGGTGTAGCCCATGATGCCGCCGCCGGCTGCCTGCAAATTGAACGCTTTGCCGAAGATCATGCCAAAGGCGTTGGGGATGCTGCTGAAATGGGTGCCGATGGCGATCAGCGCCATGATGATGAACAGCAGCGACATAAACGGCACAAGCATGCTCGTCACCTTGCCGATGCGCTGGATACCGCCGATGATGATGACCGCCGCGATTGCCGCCACGATAATGCCGACCACCAGCTTGACCGTCCGGTCGTCGTTAAAGTTAAAGAAGTGCGAGACTGTCTGTGCCATCGTGCCGGAGATTTTGTTCGTCTGCACGCCGCTCATGCCGATTGCCGCAAAGGTGCAAAAAACCGCGGCGCAGTAGGCGAGCCACTTCCAGCGCAGACCGTTGGCGATATAATAGAAAGCGCCGCCGGACAGGTTGCCGTCCTTGTCGCGCTTGCGGAAGTACAGACCGAGCACGTTTTCGGAGTAGTTTGTCACCATGCCGAAGAACGCGGAAATCCACATCCAGAACACCGCGCCGGGACCTCCCGTGAGAATCGCGGACACAACGCCCACAATGTTGCCGGTGCCGACGGTGCCCGAGATCGCGGTGGAGAACGCCTCAAACTGCGAGACCGATTTGAGCCGCGTATCCTTTTTTTTGCCGCCGCGCAGACTTTTGAGCGTCGGAATGATGGTGGTGTTCAGCGATTCGCCGAAGTGTGTAACCTGCAAAAATTTTGTGCGGATAGTGAGCAGAATACCGGTACCGAGGATCAAAATGACAACCGGCCAGCCCCAAACAATACCGTTGAGAAAGTCGTTGACCGATTTGACGCCGGATAAAATGTTATCCCACATGTTTTTCCCTCCTAAGAATTGACAAATCTTTAACATTATACCACACTAAAGCGGAATGCGCAAGCAAGCAGGCTGACAATATTTTGTGAGGATTTTTGTATTAAATGACAGAATCAATCCGAATTTTCTGCGTTTGAGGGCTTTTTGCGGTTGACAGAAGCCGCGCGGTCTGTTATAATAATCTGCGAATGATTCGCAAATTGGAGGTGGGGCAGGTGCCCAAGTATATGACAAAACAGCGAAAGGCGCTGCTTCGTTATCTTTCACAGCACGCGGACGAAACGCTCTCCGCCAAGCAGATAGAAGCGGCATTGAGCGGCGAGGGGATCAGCATCAGCGCGGTCTATCGCAACCTGTCCGAGCTCGAGCGCGAGGGGAAGATCCGCCGCGTCAACCAAAGCGGCAGCCGCGAGGTCTTTTATCAGTACACCGACGGCGCGCATTGCCGCGAATGTCTCCATCTATCCTGTGAAAAATGCGGCAAAACCTATCATATGAACACCGAAGGCGCCCAGATGCTCGTGCAAAACCTTGCGCAGAGCGACGCCTTTGCGATCGACAAGGCAAACACCGTGCTCTACGGCGTTTGCAAAGACTGCCGTGAAAAGTGAGGAAGCCATGAAAAAAATCATTGCCATACTGCTTGCCGCCGTGCTGCTGACAGCTGCCTTTGCCGGCTGCTCGGGAAAGAAGCCGGAGGACGGCAAGCTCAAGATCATCACGACCATTTTTCCTGTTTATGAGTGGGTCAGTCATGTCACTGCCGGCACGCAGAACACCGACGTGTCGCTGCTGCTCAACAAGGGCGTGGATATGCACAGCTTTCAGCCCACCACCAAGGATATTGTGAACATCTCCGACTGCGACGTGTTCGTATATGTCGGCGGAGAATCCGACAAATGGGTCGAGGACGTGCTGCGCGACGCCTCCAACAAAAACATGCTCACGCTCAACCTGATGGACGCCTTGGGCGATCTCGCCAAGGAAGAAGAAGCGGTCGAGGGCATGCAGGGTGAGGAAGCTGAAGCAGACGGTGAGACCGAATTTGACGAGCACATTTGGCTCTCGCTCAAAAACGCCTCCGTGCTCACCGCTCATATCGCCGAAAAGCTCGGCGAGAAGGACGCAGCCAACAAGAGCGCCTATGAAAAAAACGCCGAGGATTACACCGCTGCGCTCAACAAGCTCGACAGCCGCTATGCCGAAGCGGTCAGGGCAGCCAAGCACGATACGCTGATCTTTGCCGACCGCTTTCCGTTCCGCTACATGACAAGCGACTATAACCTAAAGTACTATGCCGCCTTTTCGGGCTGCTCCGCCGAGAGCGAGGCGAGCTTCAAAACGCTGGTCTTTCTCGCCGACAAGCTAAAGGAGCTGCAGCTTTACAAGCTGATGATCCTCGACGGCTCCGACGGAAAGATCGCACGCGCTGTCATTGACACCGCCGGCGTCGCCGACGTCAAGATCCTCACGCTCAACAGCATGCAGTCCGAGATCGGCGAAAACGATTCCTACCTCGGCATTATGGAAAACAATCTGACGGTGCTGCAACAGGCACTCAACTAAAAGGAACAGCTATGGCTCAGTTAATATGTGAAGATTTGACCCTCGGCTACGAGGGACAGGAGATCCTGTCGCACCTCAGCTTTTCCGTTGAAAAGGGCGATTACCTCTGCATCATCGGCGAGAACGGCTCGGGCAAGACGACGCTGATGAAAACCATTCTCGGGCTGCGCAAGCCCATGAAGGGCAGCGTTACGACCGGCGACGGACTCAGCCGCAGGGAGATCGGCTACCTGCCGCAGCAGAGCACCATTCAGCGCGACTTTCCGGCTTCGGTGCGCGAGATCGTGCTCTCGGGCTTTCAGGGACAGTGCGGTCTGCGTCCGTTTTATAACAGGGAAGAAAAGCGGCAGGCGGACAAAAATATGGAATGGATGGGCATTGCCGACAAGAAAAAACGCTGCTACCGCGAGCTTTCCGGCGGACAGCAGCAGCGTGTGCTGCTTGCGCGCGCACTTTGCGCCACGCAAAAAATGCTCCTGCTCGACGAGCCTGTCGCCGGTCTTGACCCCAAGGTGACGCAGGAGATGTACGCCCTGATCGACCGGCTGAACAAGGAACGCGGTATAACCGTTGTGATGATCTCGCACGACATCCGCGCTGCGCTGCAATTTGCCAACAAGATCCTGCATATCGGCGACAAGCTGTTTTTCGGCACGCGCGAGGAATACCTGCGCTTTGCCGCCAAGAGGAGAGAGGAGGAAGCCCATGGAGCTGTTTGATACCCTTTCCTACTACATGCAGAATGCGCAGGTGCGCAACGCGCTGATCGTCGGCGTGCTGGTGGCGCTGTGTGCGTCGCTCTTGGGCGTGACGCTGGTGCTCAAGCGGTTTTCGTTTATCGGAGACGGTCTGTCGCATGTCGCGTTCGGCGCGATGGCGATCTCCTCTGTCACCGGCGTGCTGGTGAGCGCGTGGAAGCCCATGATCGACTCCACCAACAACATGATCATCGTCATGCCCATCACGGTGCTCAGCGCGGTTTTGCTCCTGCGAACGGGTCAAAACGCCAAGATCCGCGGTGACGCGGCGGTCGCCATGATCTCCGTCGGCGCACTGGCGGTCGGCTATCTGCTGATGCACCTCGATATTTTTCCGAGCAACGGCAATGTCGCCGGCGACGTCTGCACCACGCTGTTCGGCGCGTCCAATATCCTGACGCTGACCGCAGGCGACGTGACGTTCTGCGTCGTGGTATCCGTTCTGGTGATGGCGGCGTTTGTGCTGCTCTACAACAAGCTGTTCGCCGTGACCTTTGACGAGGATTTCGCCACGGCGACCGGCACCAACGCCAATGTCTACAACCTGATCATTGCAATCATTATCGCCGTGATCATCGTCATTTCGATGAACTTTGTCGGCTCGCTGCTCGTCTCGGCGCTGATCATCTTTCCGGCGCTGTCGGCGATGCGTGTCCTCAAAAACTTCAAGGCGGTCACCGTCTGCTCCGCCTGTTTGAGTGTGCTCTGTGCGTCGCTCGGCTTCTTTGTCTCCCTGCTGCTCGAAACGCCGCTCGGCGCCACCATGGTTGCCGTCAACATCGTCTGCTTCGGCGTGTTCAGCCTGATCGGAGCCGTCAAAAACAAATAATACTGCCACCGGGTAGTTGAATGTTGAAAAAAGCATTCGTTGCATAGCGTTAGGTCTTTGAAGCTATGCTGCGAATGCTTTTTGCTTGAGGAGAAGATGAAATTGTTGCGTTACTTTACAAAATCGGAATGGGCTATCTGGCTGTTTTCGTTCGCCGCCATCCTGTCGGTGTATTTGCTCTTCGGCGGCGAATGGCTCGTCTGCGGCGCGTCCTTTCTCGGGGTCACGTCAATCTTGCTCAATGCCAAGGGCAATCCGCTGGGACAGCTGCTCATGGTGATCTTCAGCATAGCCTACGGCGTCATTTCCTTTGGCTTCGGCTATTACGGCGAGGTGCTCACCTACCTCGGCATGACCGCGCCCATGGCGGTGCTCGCGCTGATCGCCTGGCTGCGCCATCCGTACAAGGGAAACCGCTCTGAGGTCGCGGTGAACCGTATCAAAAAGGGGGAGATGGTCTTTGCCTTTTTGCTGAGTGCAGCGGTGGCGGTGTTGTTTTATTTTCCGCTAAAGAATTTTAATACCGTCCATCTCATCCCGAGCACCCTTTCGGTTTTCACCAGCTTTTTGGCTGTATGGCTGACCTTTCGCCGCAGCGAGTGGTTCTCGCTCGCCTACGCCGCCAACGACGTGGTGCTGATCGTGCTGTGGTCGCTCGCGTCCGCGCAGGAGCTGTCCTATCTTTCGGTCACGGTCTGCTTTTGCATGTTCTTCATCAGCGATTGCTACGGCTTTTTCAGCTGGCGCCGCATGCGCCGACGCCAAGGCTCAGCGTGAAGCCGCCAGCGCCTCGCCGATCAAACGAACGCCTTCCTCGGTCTTTTCGAGCGGAATGCCCGAAAAGCTGAGCGCCAAGGCGTTTTTTTCTTTGTCGCGCGCCATCAGCCGCACCGAACGCGCCGCAAGCGCCTGCTCCAATCGGTTGCGGTCAAACGAAAACGGCGGCTTGAGCACGAGATAGAGCGCGGTCTCGTTGAATTCATAGGGGACGGACGGAAAGGTCTTTTCGACACACGCCATCAGCCTTTTGCTCTTTTCATAATAGACGCGACGCGCACGGCGCAGATGGGCGTCGATCCTGCGGTTCTCGATATACTTGGCAAGCGCCAGCTGCTCGGTTTTGGAGGCGGTCTGGTTCATCAGTCCCTTGCGGCTGTTGTAGATGGTCAGCAGCCGCTGCGGCAGCACCATGTAGCTCAGGCGCACCGACGGCAGCAGCACCTTGGAAAAGGAGCCGATATACACCGTGTTGTCCACGTCGTAGTGCTGCACACACGGGATCGGCAGGGTGCTGTAGCGCAGCTCGCCGTTGTAATCGTCCTCCAAAATCAGGGCGCCGGTTTCGCGCGCCCATTCGATCAGCTCCAGCCGTCTGGTGACGGGCATATTGCCGCCGTGCGTGCCGGTGCAGTTGGGATTGATCAGCACCAGATCGGGCGAGATCTCCTTTAAAGAATCGATCAGCACACCGTGTCGGTCGCTGTCAAAGTAGGCGATCCGGTAGTCAAAGCTCTCAAACACCAGCTCAGCCTGCAAAAAGCTGCCGCGCTCTACGGCTATTTTTTTGCCGAAGCCGCACAGCGAGCAGAGCAGCAGCAGCACCGCCTGCGTGCCGGCGCCCACCACGATATGGTCGGCGCGCGCGTTGACGCTGCGTGTGCCGAGAGCGTATTTTTGCAGCGCCGTGCGCAGCGCTTCCTCGCCCTGCGCGTCGCCGTAGGAGGTCAGCAGATAGTTGCGGTTGATCACGTCCTTGACGCATTTTTTCCATTCCGAGAGGTCGATCACGCTCTCGTCGATGCTCTTGCCGCTGAAATCAAATTCCGCGTAGTGCACCTCCTGCCGCTCTTTGTCCGTCTGCGCGGCGGCTTGCGGCAGGCTGTCAAACGCGGCGGCGACAAAATAGCCCGTCTGCGGTCGGCTGACGATATAGCCCTCCACGCACAGCTGGTCATAGGCGCCGAGCACCGTTGTTTTGGAGATCCCTCTGTCGCGGCTGAGCTGACGGACAGAGGGGAGACGGCTGCCCTTTTTGAGACTGCCGTTTTCGATCGCCTGACGGATGGACAGATATACCTGCTGATAGAGCGGCATCCGGCTCTGCCTGTCCGTACTGATAAAATCATATAACATAAAAAGCTCCGATAATGGTCATTTTAGGTGATTATACCATTTTCGAAAACTTATTGCAAGACTGTTGAAATTTTTCCCATTTATTAGTATAATAATAATGTATGTGAATTTTCTGACAAGTGAGGGAATGATAATGAATACATCTGCACAAGCATTTTTTGATTCTGTCAAGGGAAAGACCGTCGCGTTTATCGGCATCGGCACCAGCAACCTGCCGCTCATCAGGCAGTTTGCGGAAAAGGGCGCCGAGGTGATCGCCTGCGACCGAAAGGATTTTGAAGCCTTGGGCGAAAACGGCGTCAAGGCAAAGGAATACGGCGCCGAGCTGCTTCTCGGCGACGACTATCTGAAAAACATCAAGGCGGATATTGTGTTCCGCAGCCCGGGCACGCCGTTCTACAAGGAGGAGCCCACCACGATCATCGCCGAGATCCTCAAGACAGCCGGCAAGACCGTTCACCTCGGCGGCAACATCGGCAAGCCGCTCTGGCCCGACATCGAGAGCGTAGGTGCAGACGACTGGGCGGTCGTGGAGCTGTCGAGCTTCCAGCTGATCTCCATGCGACAAAGTCCAGACATCGCCGTTGTGACAAACCTCGCGCCGAATCACCTCGATATCCACAAGGATATGCAGGAATATGTCGATGCCAAAAAGAACATCGTCCTGCACCAGAGCGCCTTCGGCAAGGCGGTGCTCAACCTCGATAATGCGATCGCCGACGGCTTTTCGGACGCCGTTCGCGGTCAGCTCGCCAAATTCTCTGTCAAAGAAAAGCTCTTTAACGGCGCCTATCTCGACGGCACCAAGCTCGTCTACAGCGACTACGGCAAGATCACCGAGATCATGGATTACCGCGACATCAAGATCCCCGGCATGCACAATGTCGAGAACTATCTCGCCGCCATCGCCGCCGTTTGGGGCATCGCGGACGTCGAGACGATCGTCGGCGTCGCCAAAAGCTTTGGCGGCGTGGCGCACCGTGCGGAATTTGTGAGAGAGGTGAGAGGGGTCAAATACTACAACGATTCCATCGCCTCCAGTCCGACGCGCACCGCGCTCGGCACGCTCTCGCTCTATGATGAAAAAATCATCATCATCGCCGGCGGCTACGACAAGCATATCCCGTATGAGCCGCTCGGCCCCGTCATCAACAACAAGGTCAAGACACTGATTTTGCTCGGCGACACCGCGCCTAAGATCGAGGCGGCGGTCAAGGGCGCCGACAACTACGACCCCGACGCCATCACCATATGCACCGTTTCCAACATGGAAGAAGCGGTCGCGGCGGCTGCGGCACATGCGCAGGCAGGCGATATCGTCTCGCTCTCACCGGCGAGCGCAAGCTTTGGTCTGTACCGCAATTTTGAGGAAAGAGGCAACCACTTCAAGCAAATTGTCAATCATATGGAGTAATAGATGAACACGGAACAACTGATTTTTGATTTGTGCGCCGCGCACGGTGTTTCCGGCAGCGAAGCGGCGGTGTTTGACGTGGTGCGTCAGGCGTTGGAACCGACCGGCGCAAGGGTGCAGACGCTCTACGGCGGCTTGCTGGCGGAGCTCGGCGATCCGCAGGCGGACAAAACGATCCTTCTCGACGCGCACCTCGACCGTATCGGCTTCATCATCACCGATATAAACGACAAGGGCTTTGTCAAAGTAGACAAGGTGGGCGGTATCGACATCCGCACCCTGCAGGACAGCGTTCTGATCGCCGAAAACGGTCTAAAGGGCACCGTTTGCTGCCTGCCGCCGCACCTCAGCGACGGCAGCGAGGACAAGGCGACGCCGATGGAAAAGACGTGGGTGGACTTCGGTCTGCCTGCCGAAGCGGTCAGGGAACAGCTGCAGCTCGGCGACACACTGACCTTTTATACAAAACCGAAAAAGCTTCTCGGCGACAAAATGACCGCCGCCGCCTTGGACGACCGCTGCGGCGTGGCGGCGCTGGTGCGTGCAGCGGAGCTGATACACACCGACGCTTACCGCGTGCTGCTGCTGTTCAGCACACAGGAGGAGACCTACGGCACCGGCGCCAAGACCGGCGCGTTTTCCGTGGACGCTGACGAGGCGATTGCGGTGGACGTGAGCTTTGCCGCGCAGCCCGATGTGTCGGGACAATACGGCAAGATCGAGCTTGGCAAGGGTCCCATGATCTGCTATAGCTCCGTGATGGACCGCGCCATGTCGCAAAAGCTCACCGCCGTAGCCCGTGAGCAGGGGATCCCCTTTCAGCTGGAGCCGATCGCCGGCGCGACGGGTACCAACGGCGACCATATCGCCGTGAGCAAGAGCGGCGTCAAAACGGCGGTGGTGTCGATCCCGCAGCGCAATATGCACACGCCTGCGGAGGTTATCTCGCTCTCGGACGTCGAGAACACCGCACGGCTTCTTGCCGCCTATATCAACTGCGGAGGTGCGTTCCATGATTAATGTTCCGCTGCTCAAAAGGCTTTGCATGGCAAACGGCATTTCGGGCGACGAGGGCACCGTCAGAGAGCTGATCATCGAAGAAATAAAGGGCTACGCCGATTACAAAATTGACGCCCTCGGCAATCTGCTGGTACACAAAAAGGGCAAAAAGCCTG
>ONGI01000069.1 GCA_900317315.1 uncultured Eubacteriales bacterium | reverse complement strand
GCCGTGCGCGGCAAGCCTTGCGGTCAGGTATGGCACGGCAGAGGATTTGCCGGCACAGGGACCTCCGGTGAGTGCGATTTTTGTAATCTCGGTCATATTTTATCACCCAATCTTATTATATATCGTATTTTCCTTGTTATTTTTCGAATTTAGAATTATATCAATATAGTAAAGTGCTAAAATATAGTTTGGTAGATTTAATCTTTTACAAAGGAGCAATATAAATGGCAAAACAAAACATTGACTGGTCAAATCTCGGCTTCGGTTACATTCCCACCGGCGAGCGCTATGTGTCCAACTACAAGGACGGCAAGTGGGACGACGGCGTGATGACGACCGATTCCACTATCACCATGAGCGAGTGCGCAGGCGTTTTGCAGTATGCGCAGACCGTTTTTGAGGGCTTGAAGGCATACACCACCGTGGACGGCAAGATTGTTGTGTTCCGTCCCGACCTCAACGCGCAGCGTCTTGAGGAGAGCGCCAAGCGTTTGGAGATCCCGGCATTTCCGCAGGAGAGATTTTTGGACGCGATCGAAAAGGTTGTCAAAGCCAACGCCGACTATGTGCCTCCCTACGGAACCGGCGCAACGCTCTATCTGCGTCCGTTCATCTTCGGCAGCAGCTCCGTTATCGGCGTAAAGCCTGCCGACGAATATCAGTTCCGCGTATTTGCGACCCCCGTTGGTCCCTACTTCAAGGGCGGCGCAAAGCCCATCACCATCAAGGTTTCCGACTTTGACCGCGCGGCTCCGCACGGCACCGGACACATCAAGGCGGGCTTGAACTACGCCATGAGCCTGCACGCCATCGTGACGGCACACGAGGAGGGCTTTGACGAGAACATGTATCTCGACGCAGCCACACGCACCAAGGTCGAGGAGACCGGCGGCGCCAACTTCCTGTTTGTCACCAAGGACGGCAAGGTCGTCACACCCAAGTCCAACAGCATTCTTCCCTCCATCACACGCCGTTCGCTGATGTATGTTGCCGAGCACTATCTGGGCTTGGAGGTCGAGCAGAGAGAGGTTTACTTTGACGAGGTAAAGGACTTTGCGGAATGCGGTCTCTGCGGCACCGCAGCGGTCATCTCCCCTGTCGGCAAGATCGTAGACCACGGCAAAGAGATCTGCTTCCCCAGCGGCATGGACGAGATGGGTCCCGTTACCAAGAAGCTCTATGAGACCCTGACCGGTATCCAGATGGGCAGGATCGAAGCGCCCGAGGGCTGGATCAAAGTCATCTGCTAACCGACCGCTGCCGCGGTGGGCATGGCGCCTTTTGTGACGTTTGGGATAATACGAAACGTTCATAAACGGCGCGGTCAGAAGTTATGCTGTGTTTAGAGAATGATGACGGCACTGTTAGAAGTTGGTTTATTTGCAGTATGAGAACAGTGTGGTTAGAAATTCTATATTTGCAGTATGATAACGGCACGGTCAAAAGTCACGCTATTTGGCAAGCGCATTGAAAAACTACATAAAACCTTTTTACCGCCGGCAGCTTTTGCCGGCGGTGTTGTTTAGGCAATACCGCATCATTCAGGTGTGCGGTGTTGCCTTTATTCTATATCAATGAAAATCGGCTGATGCTTTTCGTAGACAGCATACCTTGAAAAGCCTGCACGCTTGGCGACGGCGACGCCCTGTTCGATCCCCTTGCCGACCATATCGGCGCTGTGAGCGTCGGTGCCGATGGTGATATACTCTCCGCCCAGCTCACGGAAACGGCGCACCAAGGGTTCATCCGGCAGCGTGCATTTCAGCTCACGAAAAAGACCCGAAACATTGATCTCGAGGGCTTTTTTGTTCTTTATCAGAATTTTGAATATCGTGTCTATCTGCTCGCGGTGCAGGCTCAGATCGGGCATTTTTCCGGTTCCCGCGACGACATAGCGCAGCGGATAGGTCAGGTGCGACAGGCTGTCAAAGTGCGCAAAGGCAGCGGTCTCGCACAGCTCGTCAAAGTACCTGCCGAGAAGCCACGGAATGTCCACACCGCTGTAGTTCATATAATAAAAATCCTGCATGTTTTTGAGGTTGTGCACCGAGGCGAGAACAAAGTCAAAATCGCCGTAGCCCAGCGCGTGCTCCGTGGCGCTCCTGTCGTGCATCGGCTCCCCCAGCTCCATGCCGCGCAGCACGCGCAGCCTGCCGGCGTAGCGCTCCCGGGCTTCTGTCGCAGCGGCAAAGGAAGCCGGGATCTGCTCGTCAAAGCAGCCGAATTCACAGTCTGCGCCGAAGCGGATAAACGGCGCCTCGCAGTGGTCGGTGACAGCCATGGCGGCAAGTCCGCGGCCGATCGCCGCCCGACACATCTCGTCAACGGAGTTCTTGGCGTCAAAGGAATGATGGGAATGGGTGTGCATGTCGCAAAGTGTTGTCATTTTTTCCTCCAAACGCACGGGAGCGTGCGGATTATTTCTTCTGTTGCTAAAAAAATAATAGCATATCTTTTGAATTTATGCAAGTTTTGGCTTTACTTCAAGTCAAAAAAAGGCTATAATAAACGAGGAAATTTCAAATCTGATGCAGGAGGACACTATGAAAGCGATTATTACCGTTATCGGCAAGGACACCGTTGGGATCTTGGCAAAGGTCTCGGACGCCTGCGCCCAAACCAACGTCAATATTGTGGAGGTGACGCAGAGCGTCTTGCAGGATATGTTTGCCATGATCATGCTGGTCGAGATCGACAAGGCGTCTGTCGGCTTTGAGGAGCTGCGCACCCGACTGAACAAGGTCGGCGAAACCACCAACACCAAGATCCATATTATGCACGAGGATATTTTTAACAGCATGCATAAAATCTAACTGACTGGCAGAGAGGAATCGTTTATGCTGGAAACCAAGGATATACTGGAAACTATCAATATGATCGACAACGAAAATCTCGACGTGAGGACCATCACGATGGGAATTTCGCTGCTCGACTGTCTGGACGAGGATATTGACAGGGCATGCACCAAGGTGTATGACAAAATCATGCGCAGCGCCAAGGATCTGGTAAAGACCGGCGAGGATATCGAGAGCGAATACGGCATCCCGATCATCAACAAGCGCATTTCGGTCACACCCATCGGCATGGTGGCGGCGCCCTGCCAGAGCAAAAACGTGGTGCGTTTTGCGCACGCGCTCGACAAGGCGGCAAAGGAGCTGGGCGTGAACTTTATCGGCGGCTATTCGGCGCTGGTGCAAAAGGGCTTTGCCAGCGGCGACTATGCGCTGATGGAGAGCATTCCGCAGGCGCTGAGCGAAACGGACTTTGTGTGCTCCTCGGTCAACATCGGCTCCACCAAGGCAGGCATCAACATGGACGCGGTCAAAATGATGGGAAAAATCGTCAAGCAGACCGCCGAAATCACCGCTGACCGCAACTGTATCGGCGCGGCAAAGCTGGTTGTGTTCTGCAACGCGCCGGAGGACAATCCGTTTATGGCAGGCGCTTTTCACGGTGTTGGCGAAGCCGACACGGTGATCAACGTCGGCGTTTCGGGTCCCGGCGTGGTGAGAGCGGCGCTCGCAAAGAACGGCGCAGGCAAGGACATTACCGAGATCGCGGATATGGTCAAAAAAACCGCGTTCAAGATCACGCGCATGGGTCAGCTGGTCGCCAAGGAAGCCAGCAAGCGGCTCTGCGTGCCCTTTGGCATCGTTGACCTCTCCCTCGCGCCCACACCGGCGGTCGGCGACAGCGTGGCATATATTTTGGAGGAGATGGGCTTGGAGGTCTGCGGCTGTCACGGCACCACGGCGGCGCTGGCACTGCTCAACGACGCCGTCAAGAAGGGCGGCGTGATGGCGTCGAGCCACGTCGGCGGACTGAGCGGCGCGTTTATCCCCGTTTCGGAGGACGCCGGCATGATTGCCGCTGCCAAGAGCGGACACCTTGATATTACCAAGTTGGAGAGCATGACGGCGGTATGCTCCGTCGGTCTGGATATGATTGTGGTGCCGGGCGACATCTCCGCCGAAACCATCTCGGCGATCATCGCGGACGAGGCGGCGATCGGCATGGTGAACACCAAAACCACCGCCGTGCGCCTGATCCCTGCCATCGGCAAAAAGCCCGGCGACATGCTCGAATTCGGCGGTCTGCTCGGCTCGGGTCCCGTGATGCCTGTCAGAGAAGGCTCCCCTGCCGTGTTTATCAACCGCGGCGGACGCATTCCGGCTCCCTTGCAGGCGTTGAAAAACTAATCGTATTACACAGTATAACAGGTCGGTTCACGCGGAGGCGTTGGAACCGACCTGTTTTTCTATTTATCTATAATACGTTTTATTTACCGCGCAGAATCTTGGTTGCCGCCAGCATGACGCCGAGCTTGCCGCCGTGGAAGTTGAGTCCGCCCTGCATCCAGACGGCATACGGCTCGCGCAGAGGCGCGTCGGCGGAAAGCTCAATGGAGCTGCCCAGGGTGAACGCGCCTGCAGCCATGATGACCTGACTCTCATAGCCGGGCATATCGGACGGCACCGGCACGACAAAGCTGTCCACCGCCGAGCCGGACTGGATTCCCTCGCAGAAGCGGCAGAGCTTGTCCTCGTTGCCGAGCATGATCAGCTGAATGATGTCCCCTCTCGGGTCGTTACAGCGCGGTGCGGTGTCAAAGCCGAGCTGCTCAAAGAGCGCCGAGGCAAAAACGGCTGTTTTGAGCGCTTCGCCGGTGACGTGCGGCGCGTGGTAGGCGCCCATAAACAGCTCGCGGTTATTGCCGAGCGTGGCGCCGATCTCCTTGCCGGTGCCCGGCGTCGTCAGACGGTAAGCACACATTTCGACCAGCTCATGCTTGCCGGCGATATAGCCGCCGGTGGGTGCGATGCCGCCGCCGGCGTTCTTGATCAGCGAGCCTGCCATGATGTCCACGCCGACCGAAAGCGGCTCAACCTTCTCGACAAACTCGCCGTAGCAGTTGTCGAGCATGATAATGGAGTGCGGCGAGGCTTTTTTGCTGATGTCGCAGATCTTTTTGATCTCGCGCCATGTCAGCGTGGGGCGCGTGCTGTAGCCGCGCGAGCGCTGTATGTAGACCATCTTGGGCTTTTTTTCGGCAATATCCTGCTGTATCTGCGCATAATCGAGCGTGCCGTCCGGGAGCAGCTGCGTCATTTCAAAACGGATCCCAAAGTCCCTGAGCGAACCGGGATAGCTGCCCTCAATGCCGATAGCGGAGCGGATCGTGTCGTAGGGCATGCCGGTGACGCTGAGCATAGTGTCGTTTGGACGGAGCATGCCGAACAGCGCGACCGTCAGCGCATGCGTGCCGCTGACAAAGTTGTGGCGCACCAGCGCGTCCTCCGCGTCAAAGGCAAAGGCGTAGACCCTGTCGAGCGCATCTCTGCCGAAGTCGTCGTAGCCGTAGCCGGTGGAACCGCTGAAATAGCTCTCGCGCACACCTGCCTGCTGAAACGCCTTTATCATCTTGATCTGGTTGTATTCCTGAATGTCCTCCACCTCGCGCAGCTTGCCGGCGCACAGCGCCATCGCCTGCTCGCTCGCTTGGAGGACCCGTTCGTCTATATCAAAAAAATTCACAATCCTGCTCCTCTAATTTGCATATTCGCGCCACCTGCCGACCGGTTCAAAGCCCAACGCGGCATAAAACGCGGCGTTTTCGTGCGCTGCGCGGTGTACAAAGACCTGTTTTCCCTCCGCCGACAGCGCATGCACCAAATGTGCCGTCACCGCACTGCCGCAGCCTGTCCGGCGAAAAGCCGGATGACAGGCGACCGCGCCGATGACCGCGGCGAACTCGTCCTCGGCGACCGTCATTGCCACCGCCGCCAAGGCACCTTCCTGCTCTGTTCCGACCAGGCGCATCGCGCCGTGGCGCAGCTTGTGGTTGACGTCCACAAAAAAATCCTCCCATGCAGGCGGCACAAAATGCGGACCGGCGCAGGCTGTCAGCACGGCGTAGGCGTCACGTATAGACGGCTCCGTGATCGGTTTTTGAGGATAGGCAACCGCTTTTGCCGCCTGCAAGATCACGCCCGCGCGCTCTGTTTGGAAGCCGCTGAGCGGAAAGTCGCCGCAGAGCACCTCTTTGGCGCCTGCCATCAGGAGAAACGCGTTCACCTCGGGCAGCGCCGACTCTGCGGTCAGGCAGAGAATAAACGCCGTGCCGTTGCGTGCTATGGCGCCGGTGCAGGCGTCGTTTTTGTCCAATATGAGCCAATAATCGACAAAGGGCAGGCCGGGCGGAAAGGTGCGGCAGAGAGAGATCAGGCGGCAATCAAAGGGCGCGGCGCCTTTTAATTCCTTTACGGAATGAACAAAAGCCGCGCCGTTGTCTGTATAACGGATCATCTACAGATCGCCGCCGGCGATTTTTTCGCACATCGCCCTTGCCAGTGCCAGCATGCTCTCGCAGTCCGCCTTGGACGCGACCGTGCTCGGCGCATGGAGATAGCGGCAAGCCAACGAAATCGCCAGCGTGCGCACACCGCCGCGGCTTTGGTGGATCGCACCTGCGTCGTTGCCGCCGGCGACCGCGCGCTTGTACTGTGCCTTGACGCCGAGCGCCTGCGCCGTTTCCATCGCGCAGCGCACCAGCTCTTTGTCGTAGATAGTGCGTCTGTCCATCACGGAGATGACCGCACCGTCGCCGAGCGTGCAAACCTGCTTTTGGGGTTCGATCTCGGGGATCTCGGCGGAGGTAGTGGTTTCAAGCACCAGAGCAAATGCCGGATCGAGCGTATATGCCGCCGTTTTGGAGCCGCGCAAGCCGACCTCCTCCTGCACCACAAAGGCAAAATCCGCGTCATATTCCAAATCGCTCTTGATCAATTCTATCATCACATAACAGCCGAAGCGGTCGTCTATCGCCTTGGCGTTAAGGTGGGTTTCGGTTTCGATAAATTCACTGACAAGCTGCACGCTGTCGCCGACGCCGACGACCTCCATCGCCTGCTCTGCGCTGTCTGCGCCGATGTCTATCGTCATCTCGCTGTATTCGGGGATCGTCTTGTGCTCCTCACCCTTGCAAAGATGGATCGGCTTGATGCCGATCACGCCCGGAACGTTGTTTTTGCCGACCGTGACCTGCTTGCCGATAAGCACACGGCGGTCAATGCCGCCCACCTCGTCAAATTTGAGGAAGCCGCCGGCGGTGACGTCCGTCACCATCATACCCACCTCGTCCATATGCGCGGAGAGCATGAGGCGGTTTTGGGCAGGCTTTTTGCCCTTTTTGTGTACCAGCAGATTGCCGAGGGCGTCAATTTTGTAATCGGCGTAGCCCTTTATTTCTTCGATGATCAGCTCTCTGACGGCGCCTTCGTCCCCCGAAATGCCGTTTGCCATGCAGAGCCTTTTGAGCAGCGGAACATTAATCATGGAACGCACCTCCGCAGTTGATATAGGCGGCAAGAAGCCGGGCGGTGTTCTCGACGTCCGAGAGCGAAATAACCTCCGCGGGCGTGTGCATATAGCGCTGCGGAATC
>ONGI01000055.1 GCA_900317315.1 uncultured Eubacteriales bacterium | reverse complement strand
ATGTTTTCATAAGATTTTCTCGCTGACACTTTTGATATTATACCGCAAACGAAAGCATTTGTCAACCCCTTTTTTGAAGTTTTTTCAAATTTTTTTGAGGTCGTTTTTGCCTCCGTTTTGGCGCGTCAATTATAATACCACATCTCTTTTTAAAATGCAAGTGTTTTTTGGAAGAAATTTTCGTTTTTATTATTTGCACAAAAAATCCTAATATTACCTGCATTTTTATAGCTTTTCTCATTCTTACTGCCGAAAATGCCTTTGCAAGGAACACTTGCTTGCTTTTTTACGGTTTCTGCCTATAATGAAGTCAAACCAGGGAGGCGATATGATGACATTCGGTCAACAATTACAGTATTTACGCAAACAAAAGGGTTATTCACAGGAACAGCTCGCACAACAGCTTTATGTGACGCGGCAAAGCGTCATGTCAGCGAAGCGGAATCGGTGCTTTCGGATTATCAATTACATTTACCGTATTAAAAAACGGAGGGGCGTGTGCTCCTCCGTTTTCGCGTTATACAAATCTGTTCAGCTCTGCGTTATAGGTATAATCTATCGCCTTGAGCTTGGCTTCGATCTCCGTCCTGTCCGCCTGCAAGTCGTCGCAGAGGGCGTCCAGTGTGGGATAGTCGTCGCGCAGCTTGGTGTTGATATAGCTGAGCAGGATCATCGGATCGTTGGGAATCATAGGCTCCTCCTTAGTAGGTATCCAAAAAATGGTGCTTTTCGCCCTTGGTTTTGTAGGCGAGAACCGCGTCGAGCGCAACGTTGTGCATGCTGTTGAAAATGTTTGCCTCGACTGCCGGATTGGTCTTTTTTAGCTGTTGGATCAGGCGCTTGGTCTCCTTGCGCTTGGAGGCGGACTCTTGGTCATGCTCCTCCTCGGAGAGCGCCTCGGTAAAGCGGCAGGCACAGCGCAAAAAGGTCAGCTTGTTTTGGTCGCGCCACGCGATGATATCCTCTTCGCGGATATAGTAGAGCGGTCGGATCAGCTCCATGCCCTCAAAATTCGTGCTGTGCAGCTTGGGCATCATGGTTTGTATCTGACCGCCCCAGAGCATGCTCATCAGGGTGGTCTCGATCACGTCGTCATAGTGGTGACCGAGTGCGATCTTGTTGCAGCCCAGCTCCTTCGCCTGCTTGTAGAGATGGCCGCGCCGCATGCGTGCACAGAGATAGCAGGGTGATTTTTCGACATGGACGACCGAATCAAAAATATCGCTCTCAAAGATATGCAGCGGCACGCCGAGCAGGTCGGCGTTGCTTTCGATTTGCTGCCGGTTGGCAGGGCTGTAGCCCGGATCCATCACTAAGAACAGCAGCTCAAAGGGGATCTTGTTGTGCCGCTTTAGGTTCTGGAACAGCTTTGCCATCAGCATGGAATCCTTGCCGCCGGAGATGCAGACGGCTATTTTATCATTCGGCTCCACCAGCTGAAAGTCGGAAACCGCCTGCGTAAAGCGGTGGCAGAGCTTTTCCTTGAAGCGCCGGCGCTTGGTGAGCGACTGCTCGATCGCCAGCCGGCGCGCTTCTTTTTCCGAATATGCTGTCATAGGCGTTATCCTCATTCACTTTCGGGGCTATTCCCCGACGACCTCAGCCACTTCCTCAGCCGCTTCCTCTGCCGGAGCCGGCTCCGCAGCAGCCTCTGTCACGGGCTCGGTCAGCGCTTCGGTCGGCGGCTCGGTGGCAGGCGGCTGATCGGTTATAGGATAGGCGTCAAAATTCGAATCGAGGATATAACCGCTTACAATGACCGGATGGACGCCGAGCGAAACCATTTCTTCGTGCACATAATATGGGATCAGCGCGCCCGATTCGAGCTTGTAGATACCGCTCAGCGCACGGTTCTGCGATGCAGCGTCCACAGTGAAGAAATAGATATCCTCGGGCTTGTCGATGTCGTAGATAAAGCTGCCGGCTGCCGGCACGGTCAGCTCGTCCGTCTTGCCGGTCTTGCGGTTGAAGAGGTAGTATTTGGCTGTATGGCTGTCGTAGAGAATGGCGTCGTCGGACTTCGGACAGGCGAGCAACAGCTGCGCGTCCACCTTGATCTCGGGTGATTTTTGGAGCTTGCCGTCCACCGCGGTATAGAGATAGTGATCGGTGTAATGCAAGCCGGTGCTGTCGGTGAGGAATGAATCCATGCAGGGAGCGCCGATGCCGGTGATGTAGCCGTGCTGCGCAACCTGACAGTGCGGGATCGCCTCGGAAAATTCCTCGGTGTCAAAATTGAACGCATAAGCCGCCGAGAGCTGCAGGTCCGCATCGGGGTCATCGGAGAGAGAACAGTAGAGCAGCTCGCCGCAGACAAGCGTGCGCTGCGGCGCAAAGGAAACCTCCTCCAGCTTTGTGTTCTCCATGGTGTCCAGACGGTACTTCCACAACGTGCAAACGTCCGGCGTCTGGGCGTCGGCGAGCGCGTAATAGAGGGTGTTGTTGCGCACATGGATCAGCGTGACGTCCTCCGGAAGAGACAGGAGCATTTGCTCGCCGCTGCCGTCCAGACCGACAGAAAACACCTGCCGCTCCTTCTGCACTTTTTTGATATAATAGACAACGTTGCCGTCTGTCAAAAGCTGACCGTCGTTTGCCGCTTTGGTGATGACGGTGTTGTTGTCGGTGATCTTGTCTCGGAAGCGGATGCCGCTGCCGCCGGAGAAAACATACTTTTCGCCTGCGCTGACAAAACCGTTGCCGGCGACAAAAGCGGTGGTGTTGAATTCCGGCAGGGCTGCCTGATCGGAGGTGGCGTGATAATCGTCGGATTTGGTGCCGTTGCCGGGCACCAGCACATATTCATCCTTGGTGCGGTCAAAGGTGAAGGAGACAGCTTCGTATGAGATCTTGTCACGCGTCATCGCCTTGACCTCCGCCATATTGCGCAGCACGGTGTCCTTGTTGAGTCCGGTTTCAAGCGCAACGGCGCTCAGTGCCGCCATCGTCACACCGTCCTCCGTGTTGGTGGGACCGATGCGCAGCTCGCGGATCTTGGAGGAAACATCATTGTTCTTCGCGGTTTTGGCGTGCATGACAAAGCTGCCGCCGTCGTAGTCAAAGGCGGTGTGCGCGTCATTGGCAGACCATTTGGAGGAGGTGATGAATTTGTCGGAATGCTCCGCCTCCAAAACGCGGTTGAGCGCGTCGGAAAATTCGGCGCAGTTGACGCCGAAGGTGCTCAGCTGCGGCTCGGTCTCACGTATCAGCAAAAACACGATCGAGCCGGCGATGCCGAGGATGAACACGATAAAGATGATCACCAGCGCAATGGTGCCGCCGTTGTTCTTTTTTTTCTTATTCTTTTTGCGCTTGCCCTTGACGGGCTTGCCGCAGTTGGGGCAGGCGACGGCATCGTCGGGAATGCTGTGTCCGCATTTTTTGCAAATAGCCATAAATCACCTCAAAGACACGCAGGCAGGAAGCGCAAACCCCCTGCCCGTTGTATATTATTCAATTATAAGGCTTGTACCTGGATCGTGTCGCCGTCTGCGGTCACGTGAATGGCGCGCAGCGCGTCGGAACGGGAGCGGATCATTGCCTCGGCGATCTTCTCCTCCACCTCACGGCGGATGGTGTTGCGCAGGTCGCGCGCGCCGCTCTTTCCGTTGCAGGATTTTTTGGCAAGGCAGGCGCATGCCGCCTCATCAAAGGTAAAGGAAATATGCTTTTCAGCAAGGGTCGGCTCATATTCCTCCAGCATCAGGCGTGCAATGTCAACATAGTTGGCTTCGGTGAGATTGTTAAAGACGATGATCTCATCCACACGTGCGATGAATTCCGGACGCAAAAAGTCCTGCAGCGCCTTCATCACCTTTTCTTTGGAGGCTTCCTCGGTGGTTTTGCCAAAGCCGAGGGCGGTATCTCTGCCGGCGGAGCCGGCGTTGGAGGTCATCACGATGACGGTATTCTCAAAGTTGACCGCTCTGCCGTGTGCGTCCGTGACCTTGCCCTCGTCGAGGATCTGCAGCAGAATATTGAGCACATCGGGATGTGCCTTTTCGATCTCATCAAAAAGCAGCACCGAATAGGGACGGCGGCGCACCTTCTCCGTCACCTGGCCTGCCTCGTCATAGCCGACGTAGCCGGGTGGTGAACCGATGATCTTGGAGACCGAATGCTTCTCCATGAACTCGGACATATCGAGACGGATCAGGGTTTCGGGCGTGTCAAAGAGCTGTTGGCTGAGCACCTTGACCAGCTCGGTTTTTCCCACGCCGGTGGGTCCCACAAAGATAAAGGAAGCCGGACGGCGGCGCGGCGAGATCTGACAGCGGCTGCGCTTGATGGCGGAGGCAAGCACCTCCACGGCTTCGTCCTGTCCGATGATCTTTTTCTTCATTTCTTCTTCCAGATCCGCCAGCTTGGAAAGCTCATTTTCGCGGATACGGGACGACGGGATACCCGTCCACAGCTCGATCACCTTGGCGATATCCTCTTCCGTCACCTTGGCGACCAGCGAATCGGGGTCGATGCCCTCCAGTTCCTTGTCGATACGCGCCAGACCGGTGTTGACCTCGGCGAGCGCCTTGTAGTCGATCTCGTCCATACCGGACAGCTCGTCCTTGGTCTGCAAAAGCGCGTCGCGCTCGTCGGTGAGGGTCTCAAAGCGCTCCATCTCCTTGTTGCGCAGCGCGGCGCAGGCACAGCTTTCGTCGAGAAGGTCGATCGCCTTGTCGGGCAAAAAGCGGTCGGTGATATAGCGCTCGGAGAGCACAACGGTTTTGCGGACGACGTCATCGCTGACCTCGACCATATGGTGCTTTTCGTAGTAGCTCTTGACGCCGGCAATGACCTCGATGGTCTGGGCGATCGTCGGTTCGCCGACCTTGACAGGCTGGAAGCGGCGTTCGAGAGCGGAATCCTTTTCGATATATTTGCGGTATTCGTTAAAGGTCGTGGCGCCGATGACCTGCACTTCACCGCGCGAAAGCGCCGGCTTGAGGATGTTGGCAGCGTTCATGGTGCCCTCGCTGTCACCGGTGCCGACAAGGCTGTGCACCTCGTCGATAAACAGGATCACGTTGCCGCTCTCCTTGACCTCGTTCACCAAGCCCTTGATGCGGCTCTCAAACTGACCGCGGAACTGCGTTCCGGCGACCAGTGAGGTGAGGTCGAGCAGCTGGATCTCCTTGTTTTTGAGACGCGGCGGCACCTTGCCCTGCACGATGCGCTGGGCAAGTCCCTCGGCGATGGCGGTTTTGCCGACGCCGGGCTCACCGATAAGGCAGGGATTGTTCTTGGTGCGGCGCGACAGGATCTGGATCACGCGCTC
This sequence comes from uncultured Eubacteriales bacterium, assembly GCA_900317315.1. GTDB lineage: Bacteria > Bacillota > Clostridia > Oscillospirales > Acutalibacteraceae > Ruminococcoides. The sequence continues at coordinate 3,663 of ONGI01000055.1, read as the reverse complement.
GATCTCGCTGTCTCTGCCGACGATATTGTCGATCTTTCCCTCTCTTGCCTTGCGGGTCAGATCCTCGCAATAGAGGTTGATGTGTTTTCTCTTCTTTTCTTTTTTATCCTTTTTGGGCGCGTTCTTGTCAGCGGTCTTGCCGTCCTGCTGGTTGGCGCCGCCGAACATACTGTTAAAGAACGCCGGAAACGCCGGTGCGCCGTGCGAAAAATCATCGTCGTCGCTGCCGCCGCTCTCCTCCTGAAACTTGTCCATCTGCTCGGCGAGATTATCGGCGCCGAGGGACTCCATCAGTTGAGAGAGGTCGCCGCCCTGCATCAGCGTGTTCATCTGATCCTGAACGGTTTCCAGATCTTCGTCCGAAATGCCCATCTTGCTGATCAGATCCTCAACGGGCTTTATTTTCAGCTCCTTTGCGCAGCTCAGACAATAGCCGACGGTGGGAGCGTTCTGTGAAGTGTTGTTTGATACAAAAACTACCGCGGGTCGTTTTCCGCATCTGGTGCAAAGCATAACATTCTCCTTTACATCTTAGTTGCATAAAGTATAAGATATTCTCTTCCTAAAATCAAGATTGTTCACACAATCTTCACTTTTTTTCGTCATTTTTGGCTTTTATCAGGCGGAAAAATACGACTCCGTACTGAATAAGAGCGATAATCATCGCCATGGCGGTGAGGATCAAGCCGATATACACCAGCAGCATGTTCTCCTGACCGGTCAGGATCTTGATGAAAATGATCAGACAGATAACAAAATAGAAGATGACGGTCGCCACCTTGCCGAAGATGTTTGCCGGCGGCGGCGCCACCTTGCACAGCAGGAGAATAAAGCCGCCCAGCAGCATCAAAAACTCCTTTGTGACCAGCACCATCATGATCGGCAGGATCGCCGGCATGTAGATCACCATGCAGACAGCGACGGAGATCAGCGTCACCTTGTCGGCTATGGGGTCGAGGATCTTGCCGAGCGAGGTCACCTGATCCAGCTTGCGTGCAAAATAACCGTCAAAGCAGTCGCTCAGTCCGGACAGACCGACCATGACGCCTGCCATCACATAATTCTCTTTTAGAAAAAAGTAGATAAAGGGCGGCACGAGCAGGAATCTGATATAGGTTATCAGATTCGGCACCGTTACCAAGTCCCTTGGCTTAAAGCTCCATTTTTCCATTCTTCCACCCTACCTTGAGTACCTAATCTATTTAAAAAACACAAGCGCATGGAACAGCGAGCCAAACAGTGTGGCGTTCTCCGTCAGCGCCGGATTGGTGCAGCTGATGAGCACATACAAAATGTTGCACAGGAACACGGCGAGCACCGCGCCCTCCAGCGCACCGAGCACACCGCCGAAGATCTTGTTGACCGCATGCACGCCGGGCAGCGAGAACAGCGGCATCACCAGGCGGATGATCATCTTAAAGATGATCCAGAGCAGCGCAAAGATGACGATCGACACGATCACAGACAGCAGGAAAACACAAAGCTCGCTCACCGGCTTTTCGATCGCCTGCGCGATGCCGTCCGTCTGCGACGGCGCGAGCATCAGCCTGCCTTGGATCGCCTCCGGCGACACGCCAAAGAGCTTGCTCAAGCCCTCCAGCATGCGCTCAAAGCCGTCGGGCAGTGCTTGCAGGCTGGTTTTTGCGGCAAACTCCTCACCGTTCTGCGCAATGGTGGTTTGCAGGCTTTCGAGCACGGTCTTGTGAAAAAACGCGTCGTAGACAGCCTGTGCGATAACCGACGACAAAAAGTGTGAGATCGCCGTCGCGGCTATCATGGCGGCAAAGTTGAGCAGCGTTCGCGCCGCACCTCTGTGCACGCCCAATATGATAAAGAGCAAGATCAGCAGTATAATAACAATGGCAGAAATCATAGGCTTCCTTATCCGACAGCCGAATCAGCGGTGGATTCGGTGTCTCTCAAATTGATTTTTCGTATCTGCGTGACGCTGAGCACATACGCCTCATCGTCAGAGAACAGGATCAGCCGGCGTGCGCCGCTGCCGGCAAAGCAGGTGCCGCGCAGCTCTCCGGTTTTGTTGTAGATATAGATCGTGTTGTTGTCCATCGTCGCCACGGTGTTTCTGTAGGCGCTGACAGAGTCCGAGCCGGCGTTGCTGTCGGCGGTAAACACCGCAACGCCGTTATCATTATAGGTTATGAGGTCGCACTGTCTGCCGTCACCGCTTTTTGAAAGCGCGAGCGAAAACGTTTCGACGGAGGTGTTAAAGGAATAGTTTTTGAGCGTTTTGCCCTCATATTCGACCTTGACGACCACGTCCTCGTCCATCATGGCGACATAAGACGCGTTGGCGCCGACAAGCGCACAGCGGCCGCCGCTGATAAACCGGCTGTCGATGATGTAGTCGCCGTCGATCTCGTATTTGCCGACCGGCTCCTCCTTGGAGAAATCCAGCATATACACACCGGTTTTGATCTCGCCGTTATTGTTGCTGATGCCGCTGGCGATGCAGCCGGTGCCGTTCATATTGATGGCGACGGAGTTGATATAATATTCTGAAAAAGAATATTTATAGACACGGTTGTTGTCGGCGTCGTAGGCGTACAGCTCACTGTAGAAGCCGTTTCCCTCGACCGCCAGGCAGTATTTGCCGTTCGGCGCAACGTCGCCGGCATAGATATTGCCCGCTGCGGTGCCGCTGTAACCGTTTTTGTCAAAGGTTGCCAGCTGGTAATTCTTCTCTCCCAAACCGAAAATGAGAAAGCGGTTTTCCGCCGACTTCATCACGGGCTTGGTGTAGCGCAGCTGGGTGTTGTTGACCTCGCCGCCCTTTGAATTGAGGGTGACAAAGGAGGTGTCGGAGGCATAGGCGACGCGGTTTTGCGTGACCGCCACATTGCCCTGCGCCACATCGCTGCCGACGATATTGACCGGATAACCGGAGGACGGCGCACCCATGACCTCGTAATTCCACCACACGCTGATGTTATTCCACGTCAGCCTGTCGCGGAACGCAAAGGCGAGCACGATCACCGCCAGCAGCAGCGCTCCCAACACGCCGACCAATATTTTTTTGATAACCTCCGGAGATATGCGCGCCGGCTCCTGTTCATAGTCGTCGAGCGGCACATCCTCGTAGCTGATGACGGTGCGCTCATTTTTGGATTTGTTCTCCGCGAACCGTCCCTTTAAATTTTTGAACATTAGCTCACCCTATTCAGTCAGTCACTCATAGTGTACCTGATTCAAATATAAGCCGCATGCCTGCGCGGTCGGACCGGCAAGCTGTCTGTTTTTTGCGGCGAGAATAGCGGGTATTCCGTCCGGCGGAATTTTGCCCTGTGCAATGCGCAGGAGCGTTCCCACCATGATCCGCACCATATTATATAAAAATCCGTCCGCTTCCACGCGCATCATCACCATATCGCCGTCGCGCGTGACGGAAAAATGTCTGACCTCGCGTGTCATATCTCCCGGCTCACGGTTATCGAGCGTACAAAAGGAAGTAAAATCATGCCGTCCCACATACGCCTGCGACGCTTGGTGCAGCTGTTCGGCGTTGAGCGGATAGCGATAGTGGAGCGCATAGCCGTCCAAAAACGGATTGCGGACCGGACTGTTCCAAATCTTGTAGATGTACTCCTTGCTCTTGCAGCTGTAGCGCGCGTGAAAATCGGCGCCGACCTCTTTGCAGCCCAGCAC
>ONGI01000046.1 GCA_900317315.1 uncultured Eubacteriales bacterium | reverse complement strand
ACCGTCGGCGGTCTCAAATGGCTGTGGCAGTGGGGCAACACCGATGACAACTTCTTCCGCATGACCCACGGCGGCGTCCGACTCGGTCCCGACGGTCTGCCGATCCTGCCCGGAGACGAGGGCGCCGACATGCTCAACCGCGACGCGTCCAAGGACGGCAGACAGCGCAACGCGATCGACCCGTCCGGCATCGTCTATGAAGCAGTCAAGGGCAACCGCGTGGAGAACGCGACCGCGACCATCTACAAGCTCAACGAAGAAACCGGCGACTGGGAAGCCTGGAACGCGGCTGACTATGAGCAGCAGAATCCCCTGCTGACCAACAGTGAGGGCGCCTATGCATGGCTCACCGACGAAGGCAAGTTCAGGGTCACCATCTCCAAGGAGGGCTACGAGACCCAGACCTCCGAGGAATTTGACATCCCGCCCGAAAAGCTCGACCTCAATTTCAGCTTTGTGGACAAGACCACCCATCCCGCGACTTCCGTGACAGCCGAGGAGGACGGCACCTACACCCTGAAATTCAGCAAATTCATGCAGCCCGAGACCGTCAACACCGACACCATCACCATTGACGGACTCACCGACGTACAGATCACACCCGTCTATCTCGACGAGGGCGACGCCTACGCCGACACCTTCACCGTCAGCGGCACCCAATGCAAAAAGGACATCGCCTTTGCCGTCAGCGCCGAAGCGCTCAGCTACAGCGGCGTCAGCGCCGAAGCGGACACTGTCACCATTGTCAACGATGTAGTCCTCGGCGACGTCAACGGCGACGGCACAGCGGATGTCCGCGACGTCACCGCCATGCAGCGCTGTCTCGCAGACGCACAGGAGCTCAGCTTCCTGCAAATGCTCGCGGCTGACACCAACCAGGACGGCACGTTTGACATCAACGACGCCACCTGCTTGCAGTCCGTGCTGGCTGAATATGTAACAGATTCCCCCGTAGGCTTACCACTCTGATAAGTCTCTGTCAACTACCACTAAAAACGCCTGCTCCGACCTCACAGCGAGGTTGGAGCAGGCGTTTTATATTTTTTGATACTATCCAATCAGTTGTCCGCTTCCGCCAAACGGGACTGAATGGCGGTGACGTCCCGAACGGTGATCTTTCTGTCGCCGTCCATGTCCGCCAGACACAAATCGATCATCGTGGGCTCTTCCGCGCTTGCAATAAAGAAAACATCCTTGTATTCCGCCAAGCATTTTTGCAGCTCGGTGGCGTCGTTGACGTCCACCCTGAGGTCGCGCATGACGTCGCCGCGCAGCAGCAGCCCGCCGCCATTTTCGGCCTTTCTGCCGTATTCATATTTGGCAAGGTCGCCGTCGGGCGTGCGCACCACCAGATTCCACATGCGGAAAGAAAACTCGCAAATCCCTCTGAACGGCGTGAAGTCGAGATGCAGCAGCACGTCGCCTTTTTTGAGAGAGACAGGCGCTTCGGGGTCATACGCCTTGCCGGTCAGCGAAATGGTGTATATGCCGTCATCTGTCAGCTCCAAGTCCGGTGCAAACGCGCGGAAACCGGTAAAGGTAAACCTGTCCTCGATGTCGGAATCCTCCTCGCGCAAAAGGAATTCCATGCCGACGACCTCCATATCCTCGGGCGCGTAAAACTCCAGCCAACCCGTTTCTTCGTCAACGTCGTAGTCAACATAGTCGGCTCTGATGAACATTTCCTGCATGGCAGGATACGTCTCAATACAATGCCCGGTCGGGTCTTGGTCATCATCGTCGGAAGGGCTTGCCGAGACAGCGGAAAAGCTCGCCGGAAGCAGCGCCGCCACTACCGCAAGCGTCAACAGGATCGCCAAAAACTTGTTTCTTTTCATTCATTATACCTCCTTGTGCGCATGCGTTCATGCGCTGTTTTTATATGAGGTTCGTGTGAAACGAAGGATACAAAAAGACATATGCCGGTTTTGGGCGGTCCTGTTGGCGGTCATGCTGCTGTTTGGCGCTCTGCCGGCGTTAGGTGTGTCCGCTGCCGGAGAGACGGAGGGCGTGACCGTGACGGCGACTTCCAACTTTTTTCCGACGCAGACCGTTCATTTGAGCGCGGAGGAGCTGGCTGAAAAAGACAACAAGGTGACTGTCACCTACTGCATCCGTTCGGACGAGCCAATGGTGAACAGCCAGTGGGTCGTCACGTATTCCGACGATGTGCTTGACGTGCTTGCAGAGGACAACACCGACGGCACCGCGTCAACCATCATGCCCAACGCCATAAACGGAAGCAGCTGCAATATCAAACCGCGCGGCGAAAGCCGGATCGTCGGCAACTGCAGCAACTTCAATGGCTATCCGCTCACAAGCGAAAGCGGCGGCAAAACTGCCTTTGTGTCCGTGACCTTCCGTGTTATCGGCACGGGCGAAGCAAATGTGGATCTGGATTTGTATATTTTCTCTATCCGTGTAGACAATAACGTCATTCCGATCGTTGACGATGGCAGCCGGACAGATCACTCGTGGAACGGCGAACGATCCGCCGACGTCTACAGCGGCGGCTACACCGAGACGGACAGCACCTTGTTCGTCAGCCTGAGCGCCACCAATGACGTCGCCGGAGAGCAGACCGTCACGCTCCGCTTCGGCACCGACAAGGGAATCTTCGGCTACTACTGGGGCGCCGACCCCGACTGCTCACGCAATCCGTTCTCGCGCTCCGGCAGGATCGCCGAGGAGCTCGTGCGCAGCGAAGGTACGTACTACGCAACGGCGATGGACATCGACGGCAAGCTTTCCGACACGGTTTCCGTCACCTTTGTCAAAACCTCCCTCAACGCGAACGGCGGCTTTGTCAGCCCTGCCGCTGTCCTGACGGCAAAGGGAAATTCCTTTGACCTCCCAACGCCCACGCGCAGCGGTTACGCCTATCTGGGATGGGCAGCCAACTCGGGCGCTTCTTCCGGCGTCCATACGCTCACGCCGGTCGTCAGCCGCACCTACTACGCAGCTTGGACGCGCGACGACAACGAAAAGCCCACGGTCGCGCTCAGCGCCACAAACGACCTCGCCGCCACGCAGACCGTCACCCTCCGCATGGATGACAACGTGGGCATTGCCGGCTACTATTGGGGCACGAGCAGCAGCTACCGCTTCAACAGCTTTTCCGTCTCCGGCAAGGAGGCAAGGCTTTCCGTGAACACCGCCGGCATCTACTACGTGACCGCGCTGGATACCAACGGCAATTTGTCCGACACGCAGTCCGTCACCTTTTACAAAACCATTCTCAACGCAAACGGCGGCTCCGTCAGCCTGAAATCGGTGCTGACACAGGCAGGCAAGTCCTTTGACTTTCCGACCCCGACGCGCAGCGGTCACAAGTATCTCGGATGGTCGTCCTACCCGTTTGACACCGAAGGCGATACCTCGCTGTGGCCCGTCAGCAGCACCACCTACTACGCGATCTGGCAGGCAGAGGAGAACGCCAAGCCGACCGTCAAGCTCACCACGACCAACGACGTCGCCGCCGAACAAACCGTTATCCTCACCATGAAGGATAGCGACGGCATCAGCGGCTACTATTGGGGCACCGATCCCGACTGCACCAAGAACAAATTCACCGCCTACACCTACAACAGCACCGGCATCAACGTGACCGCGTCCGGCACCTACTACGCGGTCGCCGTAGATCAAAAAGGCAATCTGTCCGACGCGGCTTCCGTCACCTTCCGCAAAACGACGCTGCACCCCAACGGCGGCAGCTGCCGCGTCACCTCGGTGCTGACCAAGCAGGGCAATTCCTTTGAACTGCCCACACCGACGCGCGAAGGCTGCAACTATCTCGGATGGGCGACCGCGCCCGACGCCGCCGAAGGGATCAAAACGCTGGCTCCCACCGCCGACGCCACCTATTATGCACTTTGGAGGAGCACACAGCGCTTTGACTGGGGCAGAGACAACTGGAATTTTAACAACAGCAAGGCACGCGGCTTTTTTGCCTACAGCACCTACCGCGACCAAATCAGCCCTGCCTATCGGAATGTCCTCAAAAAGAACCTCACACCCACGGCATACGACATCGTTTTTACCGGCACCTCCTACAACAAAGCTTGGCTCGATGAGGAGTGGCACGGCGCTTGCTACGGCATGTCGTCGCTGACGCTGCTCTCCCAAAACGGCTATCTGCCCTATCGGGCATACAACGCCTCCGCGACCTGTCTGCATGACCTGAGCTATCCCAAAGCGGACAAAAACATTTGCTCGCTGGTCAACTACTATCAAATGCTGCAGGCAAATGACAGCATTCAGCAGCATTATGAAACAACGAAGGATAAGACCAACGACGCAAATATCAAAACCATCCTCAGGCTGCTCAGCCAAAACGAAGCCGTGCTGGTCGGCTACCATAAGGACGGCTGGGGCGGTCACTCGGTACTCGCCTACGAATACAAAACAGGCAGCTGGACATGGAACGGCATCTCTTATCAGGGACGTATCAAGATCTGCGACCCCAACAACTCCCTCGGAGACAACGAAAAATATTATATGTATTTAAACAAAAACACCTATTACAACACCTATGACCGGGCGATCCCTGCCTACGCCTACGGCAACGTCAAGTCTGTCAGCGGCGCGGTGATCAACTACATCAGCGCCGATCCGGATTTTATTAATTCCGGCGGCTATCTGTCCGGCACAACCGGCAGCTACACCGGCAATTATATCGCGCGCATCAACGCGTATGCCATCAGCGACAACCGCACCGTCAGCAAAATGGCGGAGGACGACGGCAGCTATGTCAACGTCAACACCGCACCCGGTGATATCGTGGAGGATTATTCCTATGTGCTGAGCGGTGAGACAAAGGGTGTTTTGGGCTACAAGCTCTATGACCCCGACGCCGCCTACCGTGTTTCGCAGACGGACGCCGAGCCGCTGAATCTGACCATGCGCTACGCAAACAGCTACATGACCGGATATGCACAGGCAGGCTACTCCATCTTGTTTGACCCGACAGGCTATATTGAGCTAAAGGGTGAGAACACTGACTATGAGATCGGCATGACCTTTGACGATTCCTATCCGACCGACTGGTTCACCCTGCATGTCTCCGGACAGGCGTCCTCTGCTTCTCTGCGCATGGCGGAGGAAGGCTACATCCTCACCGCCGACAACCTGCAAAATGTGCGTCTCCGCGCCAACAACACCGATGTTTCGGCGTCTCTCCTCTTCTCGACAGACGAAAAATCGGTTTTCATCTATGAAATTGACGAAACCACCATCGGACTTAAAATCGACGCCGACAACAACGGCACCTACGAAACCGACCTCACCCAAAGCCTTCGCAAGGTCGGCGACATCAACGGCGACGGCAAGCTGAACGTCCGTGACATCACCGCCTTGCAGCGCTGCCTTGCCGAGATAAACACACTCGGCGACGACGATCGCGCAGCAGCTGATATAAACGACGACGGCAAAATCGATATTCTGGACGTCACCTGTTTGCAGCGCTATCTTGCGGAATTTGTCACGATCTTGGGCAGATAGCCGCTTGAACTCCGGTCTGACAGCGTAAAAATCCCACACGCTTGCTTGCGGCAGGCGTGTGGGATCATTTTTTGATGAAGTCCGTAAAACCCTTTATTTTACCGGCACACAATGCTCGTCATTGATCTTCTGCACCTTTTTGACGCGTCTGACGTATTTGTCGGCGGTCAGCGGCTCGGTCTGCATAAAGGTCTTGACGTTCTCCATGGCGATCATGCCGCCGATGATCTTTGCGCCGAGGCACAGCACGTTGGCGTCGTTATGCTGACGCGCCAGCGCCGCACAAAACGGGTCCTGACAGACGCAGGCGTAGATGCCGTTCACCTTGTTGGCGATCATGGCGCTGCCGTAGCCGACACCGTCTACAAAGATTCCCCGGTCGCACTCTCCCTTTGCCACCGCCAAGGCAGCAGGCAAAACAAAGTCCGACAGGTCGCAGGACTGCTCGTCATAGGCGCCGAAGTCCACGACCGTGTGTCCCTGCGCCTCCAAATAGGCTTTTATCTCGTACTTCATTGCAGTTCCGGCGTGATCGTTCGCCATTGCGATTTTCATATGCACATCTCCTTTGAGTTTTATTTGTTCGGGAGAGCCGGCGCTCTCCCCTATTTCCGTTTTTTGGGTGCAGGCAGCTCCGGCTCCATGGCGCTGAGCAGCTGCGCCAGAAACTCCCTGTCCTCTGGGTTTTCGACCAGCAGCATCTCCTTGGCGCCTGCATAGGGCAGCTCAAACGGCGCCTGCGGCATCAGCGCCTTGGCGGCGTTGACGGGCTTGACAAGAAAGCGGTTGTCGTAAATACCGCCGAACACCTTGCCGCGGTAATAGAGCACATATTCGCCCATCATGGCGCGCGAGGTGACCTCCAAGCCGCTGAGCTGTTCCAGTATAAATGTCAGATATTCCTTGGTGGAAGCCATCTTGTTCCTCCTGTTGAGAACAAGGAGCACACGGTCAAAACTATGTGCTCCTTGTTTGGTTATGATGCGATCATGCAGGCAAGATCATTCACCTGCGTTCAGTTGTGCAGCGCGTTCCTCCTTCATTTTGGGAAGCTCCTTGTCAAATTTAAAGAACATCAGCAAAATGATGGTGGCAATGATACACAGTATCGGGACGCCGACAAAGCCTACTTGGATAAACGCCTTGGCTGTGCCTGTTTGCGCCTGCAAATTGGGGTCGTAGCCGCCCACTGCCATCAAGCCGGTGATCAATACAACGTTAAGACCAAAGGCGAGCTTTGCCAAAAAGCTGTCCAGCGAAGAAAGAATACCTGCCGCGCGGATGCCCGATTTGAGCTCGCAGTATTCTACAACGTCCGCAAGCAGCGCAAAGCGCATGCCCATCAGATAGCCCAGCGGGAACCATACCACAAAGGTGCCGATCAGCAGCAGAGGCAGGTTGGCGCCGCAGAAAAGGAAGATGACGTTGCCTACCAGCGCGATCACGTTCATGAGGATAGAGGACTTTTTCTTGCCGAGTATCTTGCAGAAGAACGGAATGGTCAGCTGTCCGACGACCATGCTAAGCGAAGTCGTCACAGCCTGGATAGAAACAAGCGCGACGCTGTCCAAGCCGCCTGCGGAAACGATATAACGCTCGTAATAATACACAACGCCTGCCTGCTTGACGGCAAAGCCGATCAGATAAATAAACATGGTGATGACAAACAGGATATACTGTCCGTTCACCGCCTTGAGACCATCCTTGAGCTTTACCTTCTCCTCGTGAATGGGCTTGACCACCTCGCGGGTATTCGCAAAGGCGACAAACAGCATGATCACCGCGCCGATACCGAAAATGCCGGCGGTCCATGCATGCGCAAACTTGTCGGTTTTGCCGCCGAACAGGTTGATCAGGATGGGCGCGAAAACGGTGACGCAAAAGCTGCCGACTGCCGCCATGACCATACGGAAGGTGACCAGTATGTTGCGCTCCTTTTGATCGGAGGAGAGGCTTGGCAGAATTGCGGACAACGGGGTGTTGACCACCGTGTAACAGGTGCTGACAAGGTTAAAGGTGACAAACGCCAACGCGATCATCAGCATCTTGTTGTTGGAAACCAAAGAAGGCAGAGTGAAGGTTAGGACGCCGAACAGCGCCAGCGGAACCGCGCCGATGATAAAGTAAGGACGGCACTTGCCGCTTTTGAAATCGGATTTATCGACGATGATACCCATCAATACGTCGGTGATCGCATCAATGATCTTTGACGCAAAGGTGATGAAGCCGACAGCCACCGCATCCAGCAGCAGCGCATCGGTGTAGTAGGGCGTCAAATACGCCGTGATCATCGGCCAAATCAGGTTACTTGCCAGATCGGCGGAACCGTATCCGATCCTCTGTCTCATTTTAGAAAATCCCATTTTGTCGTTACCTCCTAAAAATTTTTAACTGTATGCAACAGATTTGTCTATATTATATCATATTCGACTTTTCTATGTCAATAGATATAAGGAATTGGATGTATATTTTCAATCAATTTTTCATTTACTTTTCAAGCCGTTCCGAGTATAATAAAAATGTTAATCGGAATAAATCCACAGGAGGAATGACATATGAAAAAACACTGTCCTGCACGCAAGGCTGCGGCGCTTTTGCTGGCCGCCTTCGTGACGGCAGGCGCTCTGCCGTCCGCAGGCGCCGCCGATACCGAAAGAAAGTATCAGGAAAAGGAGATCACCGCCTATCTCTACGAAGCCGAAAAAACCGTTCCGCTCAACTGTCTTTTCTATGAGGACATGCCCTTTGAGCCATATATCAACGCCGGTGATTTTTTTGCCCGTCTCTTTGAGGCTGACTTTACCGTCAGAGACGACGGCAACGGCGTTTTTACCGTCACCGCGCCCAACGGTATGACCATGGTGACGAACACCGAAACCGACACGATCCACTTTGATTTCTACGAAAAATTCATGACCGCCGACCCTGCCGATGCAGACGGCGACGGACGCGAGGGCAGCTACATCAAGAACCCCGAAACAGTGGTGGTGGGCGACGCCAAGGGTATCGACCTGCCCTACGGCAACTATCAGATCGACATCACAGCGGCGAACGGCAACCTGTATTTTCCGCTGACGACCCTTGCCGACATGTGCACGGCGACCTATCTCAGCGCCGTCTATCACGATGGCAGCATCTATTTTTTCCAACCCATGGAGCCGGCTTATTTTGACCGTTCAAGCATGTATTCTGCACAGCCGCGCACCGAGGCGGAAGCGGCGTTCGCCTACAGGGAGCTGTGCTTCGTGCTCGACCACTTCTACGGCAAGCCGCGCCGCAGTGAATTTGCCCAAAAGATGGTGCAGCAGGACATCGACAGTCTGCTCTCCTCCGACGAAGCAAAGGGCATCAAGCCGCTGCTGCTCTCTCAAAGCATGACGGATCACTATACCGGCTTGGTGCTGCTCGACAGCCTGCTCGACGACGGCGGTCACACATCGCTCAGCAGCGACTACACAACGGCGCTGCTATCCGACAAGCCGAGCGAGCTTGCCACAGCGGTATCCGCACTGCTCGACGACCCGACCAATGCCAACGCGGCGACGATCGCCGCCAATATCAAGATGATCCAAGACAAAAAAGAGCATCTCAGCGATCTGTTCAAGCTCCGCAAGGAGCATTATGCCGCCTATGAAAACGTCAAGCTCTGGGAAGATGAGGAGGCAGAGGGCGACGACCGCTTTGTGGCACAGCTGTTCCTGTGCGGCGACACCGCTGTGTTTGTGTTTGATGATTTTAAGGACGCGGTCGTGGAGCCGTTCAAATGGTCGCTCGACTATGCTGCGGAAAAGGGCGTCAAAAACTTTTTGATCGACGTCTCGCAAAACCTCGGCGGCACCACCTCGGTGCTGCAATATATGATGGCGATCATGACCGGAAACGGCGACTACTATACGACGAGCACGCTCAGCGGCAACCGGCTGCGCAATACCGGTAGTATTGACAAGAACCTTGACGGCACGATCGACGAAAAGGACGACGCGGTCAGCTACGACTTCCGTTTTGCGCTGCTCACCACCAATTCGTCCTATTCCTGCGGTAATTTCCTGCCTTGTCTGGCGCAAAAGCAAGGGATACCGGTCGTCGGACAAGTCAGCGGCGGCGGCACCTGCGCGCTGATCAACCCGGTCTTTCCCAACAAAATGACCTATACGCTCTCCGGCTACAGCACCTTCACCGACGACGAAAACAATGATGTGGAGACGGGCGCCAAGCCTGATTTGGAGACCGTGACCGTTGATGCGGAGGGCAACGCCGACTACAGCAAGCTCTACGACATCAACGCCGTCAGCGAGTTTTTATCCAAGCAGCCTGTCCCGACCAAGCCCTCGCAATCGACCGCGTCCTCTGCCAAGGCGTCAGACGGCAGCGGCATGCCGTTCGGATTCGTTGTGCTGATCGCGGCCGCGGCAACGGCGATTCTTGCGGCAGTGATCATTATCCTGATAAAAATGCGGAAGAAAGCGAGGAGTTGACAGCATGCAGTCCGGTCGATTGTTTTTTATCGCCGACACTCATTTTGGCAGTGAACAGGTGCGGCGGTTCGAAAACCGTCCTTTTGAGGACACACAGGCAATGGACAAGGTGATGACAGAACGCTGGAACAGCGTCGTCTCGCCGGAGGACACCGTATGGCATTTGGGCGACTTTGGCGCCGAGGGCTGTGAGGCACCGATTCTTTCTCAGCTGAACGGCAATATTCTGTTTGTCAAAGGCAATCACGATGTTTTCTCTAACGATTACTACCGCAGCGTCGGCTTTCGGGAGGTCTATGACTACCCGGTGCTGCTGCGTGAGTTTTGGCTGCTCTCGCACGAGCCGCTTTATGTCAGCGAGAACACACCCTACGCCAACATCTTCGGTCATATCCACCAAAACCCCATGTACACCACCTGCGGCGCACATCATTTTTGCGTATCGGCGGAGCGGATCGATTACCGTCCCATCCCCTTCGACGAGGTCGTCCGCCGCGTGCAGCAAGCGGACGCCGAAAAATATCCGCCGCGTACCTAATAGCAACAGCAAACGCTCTCCCGCGCCTTTGAAAAGGCGCCGTCTTGATAACACTTTCATCAGCAGCGGACAGCGTGATCGGCTGTATAAAAATTTTAGCGGAAGGCACACAAGCCTTCCGCTTTTGTTGTGATTAT
>ONGI01000068.1 GCA_900317315.1 uncultured Eubacteriales bacterium | reverse complement strand
CAGTCCACCGGCGGCTTTTGCAATACCTTGAGGCGCATCACCGCCGAGTCCACCTTGGGCGCCGGCATAAACGAGCCTGCGCTCACATGAAACAGCAGCTCCGGCTTGGCGTAGTAGTTGACCGAAACCGTCACCGCGCCGCTCTCGCGCGAGCCGACGGGTGCGCAAATGCGCTGGGCGGCTTCCTTTTGCACCATCACGGTGATGGCTTTTACCGGCAGCCTGTCCTCGAGCAGCTTCATAATGACGGGCGAGGTGATATAGTAGGGCAGATTGGCGCAGACGACCACCTCCAAGCCGTCAAATTCCTCGGCGATCAGGCGGTTCAGATCCAGCTTTAGCACGTCGGCGTTCACGATCCTGATATTGTCAAACTCCGCGAGCGTTTCGCCGAGCACCGGCAGCAGCCGCTTGTCCAGCTCCACTGCCACCACCTTGTCGGCAAGCTGACAGAGCTCCTGTGTCAGAACGCCGATGCCGGGTCCGATCTCGAGCACGCCGACGCCCTGTCCGGCGCCGCAGCTTTCCGCCATGCGCGGACAGACGGAGGGGTTCACCAGAAAATTCTGTCCCAGCGCCTTGGAAAAAGAAAAGCCGTGCCGGCTCAGCAGCTCTTTGATGGTACCGATGTCGGAAAGTCGTTTCATTTTAATGTTCTCAAGCCTTTCGGATACTTATTTTTCAGCCTGCCGCCCGACGCCTTGCCAAAGCCGGCGGTCACGCCGTTCACCGCAACGGCGGCATAGCCCCTGAGCGCGGCGTCCGCTGCGATCTCTTCGCCGTGCAGATAGGCGCGCGCCGCGTCGCTGTTGCAGTCGAGCGGCACGCATTGGCGGCAGTCCTGCGGCTTTGCCGCCATGAACGCGCTGTGGTGCGGCTCGATGCGTTTTTTGACTATCTCGCCGAGGATCACGCCGGCACGCAGGACAGACAGCCCTTTGACGGGATTATAATTCTCGGGAAGAATGATGATTTTGTTGTTGACGACGGAGAGCCGCTCGCCGAACGGCCGTCCGCAAAAGACGGAATCATAAAAGCGGAGCACCTCTTCGTCCGCCTTGGCACCGGGAACCGCCGCAGCCGACGGCACACGGTCGCCCTTTTTGCGCAGTCTTGCGGCAAAATGACCCTCGCCGCCGTCCATCGGGAAGATGCGCCGCGCAAAATTTTCGGTCGGTCTGCCAAAGGAGACCTGCGCGTCCTCCGGCAAAAAGTCGGGATCATCCGCCAAAAACCGCGCGATAACCGACTCGTTTTCCTCGCGCGAAAAGGTGCAGGTGGAATAGACCAGCACGCCGCCGGGCTTCAAAGCGGTCTTGGCGCTGTTCAAAATGTGCAGCTGGCGCTCGGCACAGCTGCGCACATGCTCCGCGCTCCACTCGGTTTTGGCGTCGCTGTTTTTGCGGAACATGCCCTCGCCGCTGCACGGCGCGTCCACCAGCACGCGGTCAAACTGTCCGCTCAGGGCGGCGCAAAGCGTCTCGGGATGGCAGTTGGAGACGACCGCGTTGCGCACGCCCATGCGCTCTATATTCGATAAAAGAATATTCGCACGGCTTTTGACGATCTCGTTGCTCCACAGCAGCCCCTTGCCCTGCAGCTTGGCGGCTATCTGTGTGCTCTTGCCGCCCGGTGCGGCACAGAGGTCGAGCACCTGTTCTCCCGGCTGCACGCCCAGCATTTCCACCGCCGAGGTCGCCGACGGCTCCTGTATATAAAACGCGCCGGCATGGTGCAGCGGATGGTTGCCGGTCAGCTCCTCCGGCAGATAGTAGCCGTCGGGGCAAAAGGGCGTGGGCTGCAGCGAACAGGAGAGCGCCGCTTGCAGCTGTTGTGCCGTGCATTTGAGCGTGTTGACGCGCAGTCCGCGAAAGTTGTCGCCGTTATAATACTGTAAAAACTGCTCATATTCGTCGCCGAGCAGCGCTTGCATGCGTTCTGAGAATTCCATATCCTATTCGTTCAAATTATCATATTTGCCAATGTCGCACAGCAGGATCTCGTGACAGCCGAGGCGTGTGCTCAGCGGCGCCTTTTCCATATAATCGCCGTACAAAAACGTGAGGTATTCATCGTATTTTTTCGGCACCGGCAGCTGATACCCCTCAAAATCGTGGGTGGTGACCTCGCTTAGAATATCGGCGGAGAAGCAGCCGTTATACACGTTTCTGCCCATGCCGTCATAGAGGTATTTGGCGTTCTTTTTCCTTTTGAAGAAGCTGATCGTGTGGTTCATCAAAAAGTAGCTGAACCGCAGCGGCAAAAGCCTGACAAAGAAGTTTGTCACCGCCGACTGCACGCGGCTGCCGTTGTCAGCCTTGCGGTGGTTCCATTTGTTGAGCACCAGCGCACGCGTAAACAGGGTCGCGGCGAGATGGAGCTTTTGCCCGAGCCGCGAATTGGCGGTCTTGTCGTGACAAAAAATGTCAAAGGCGATGCCGACGTTGATGTCGGTGTGGTTTTTGGCAAGCTCCGTGGCAAAAATCGTGTTCTCCACGCGCAGCTTGTTGAACTCATAAAAACAGTTTTTGTCGGTCTTGCCCGACTGAAAGGTCATGCCGGCAGGCAGCTCCTGCTGCGCCACCTCGGCAAATCTATCGTAATCCTCGCGCAGCATCATGATATCGGCGTCGTCGTCCCACGGGATAAAGCCGTTGTGACGGATCGCGCCGAGCAGGGTGCCGCCGCCGAGAAAGTATTTGATGTGATGCTTTTTGCAGATGCGGTCAACCTCGAGCAGATAGGCAAGCTGCATCTTTTGGATCGCGTCGAGCCTGCCGTCGTGGGTGTTGGGCAGCTGCAAACGGCTCGTGTCCTTCATATAGGACATCACGCACAGCTCCAGCGCCGTGTCCAAGCCGATGGCGGGCGCACAGCCGCCGTTGATCATCTTGCCGCCGGAGAGCGCGCAGGCGTTCTCGTCCGCGCCGTCGGTGAGGGTCAGCCTCGCCTTGTCGCCGTAGACGTCGTGCAGCACCGCCGCGATCATACCGGCGGAGACCGTGCAGTTTTTGCCGGTCACGTTATAGGTCTCGTTGTCCGTCAGACTGCCGCCCAGCACGCAGACGACCGCGCGGAGCACGTCGGTGAGATAGACATAAGAGAGACGCTTGCCGTTGACGAGCGAAGCCGTCTCGCCGTTTGCGACCGCCTGCAACGCCTTGTCCAAATGCGTCGGCAGGCCGCTGCAGGCGCCCAAGATGACGCCGGTGCGCAGCACGGTGAGGGAGAAGTCCGCTCCCTTTTGCTGACAGTGCCAGAGGCTTTCTATCGTGCGCAAAAGCTGGTTGTCGCTGCACTTTGGGTCGGTGTTGTCGAGCGGCGCATACTCGTTTTCGGCGTAGACGCGGTTCGGCTTGCCCGTTCCGTAAACGCGGCTGTCGCTGAGCAGCACCACCTTGGCGTGCGTGCGCCGTGATAGCTGTGCCAGCGCGTTCGTCTGTGCGATCTCCTGTGCAAAGGCAGCGGAAAAGTGTGCGGCATGCTCACGGCAATAGCCGGTGTGAACGATGTAATCAATCTCCTTTATTTCTTCAAGAGAATCAAAATCGACCGCTTGAAAATATTCGCTCGCGGTGCAGCCCTTGTCAAAGCCGTCTGTATCGCCTGCATAGATCACGCGTATCTGCCCCTTTTGGCGCTCGCTCTGATAAATCAGCGCATAGCAAAGACAGCGGGCAAGTGAATGTCCGCTGACAAGAATGGTTTTGTTATTCAGTTTTTCGAGCTTTTCCTTTTCGACCTGCGGCATCGCCGCCCAGTCTGCCTGAAATTCGTTGAGGTTCAGCATATTATTTCTTCTTTTTCTTTTTTTGCTCTTCCTTGTAGTCCTGATAGACCTTCAGGGTCTCGGCGGTGGGACCGTCAAAAATCACGGTGCCCTTTCGCAGATAGATGGAGCGCGGACAGATCTCGCGGACGGAATCGGCGCTGTGGCTGACATAGAGCACCGTGGTGCCGGCGCCGATGATCTCCTTGATCTTTTCCTTGCACTTCTTTTTGAAGCTCGCGTCGCCGACCGCCAGCGCTTCGTCAACGACCAGCACATCCGGTTCGATGTTGACGTTGATCGCAAAGCCGAGACGCATTTTCATACCGCTCGAATAGGTGCGCACCGGCTGGTCGATGTAGTCGCCCAGCTCGGCAAAGTCGATGATGTTCTCCTCGATCTGCTTGATGTAGTCGTCCTCCAAGCCGAGGATATATCCCTTTAGATAGATATTTTCTCTGCCGGTCATCTCGAGCGAAAAGCCTGCCGTCAGCTCGAGCAGCGCCGCGACCTTGCCGTTGACAACGATGTCTCCCTCGTCCGGAAAGGCAACGCCGGTGATCATTTTGAGCAGGGTGGACTTGCCTGCGCCGTTGTCGCCCACGATGCCCACGGACTCGCCGCGCCTGATCTCAAACGAAACGTTGTTGAGCGCGCGGTTGGTCTTGGGATTGCGCGGCTTGAAGAACAGCGCCTTGAAGCGTGCCTGGTCGTTTTTGTAGAGGATATAGGTCTTGCTGACGTTTTTAAAGGTGATGATGGTGTCGTTTTGTGCCATGTCGCCGCCTCCTTACAGCACATCAGGAAGCTTTTTCCTGAGACGGTTGTAGTTGTAGATGCCCAGCAGCGTCACGGCGACCAGCTCCGCGACAAACACCACCAGCTCGGTTTTGTAGACCCAAAAGCCGCGGTGATAGAGGAAGGTGTTGCGGTAGCCGTTGGCAAAAAAGTTGATCGGATTGAGGAGCATCGCCCATTTGAGCGGGCCGGTGAAGCTGTAGGAGTCATACATAATGCCCGACAGCCAGAAGATACCGCTCATCACGGACACGATCAGGCTCTCAAAGTCCTTGGAGAACGCCGCCATCGGCGCTGTTGACCAGGAGAGCGCCAAAAAGAAGAAGAACATCAGCGGACAGTAGAAGAAGAACTGCAGATCATACCAGTAAAACGGCTGATGTCCGTTTGATACGCGGTAGAAGATAAAATAGGCGTACAGGATCAGCACCAGGAAGATATGGACAAACAGGCGCGACAGGCCCGTGTAGGTCAAAATCGTCGAAACAGGGAACTTGACCTTGGTGATGAACTGCCGGTTGGTGCGCAGGGTTTTGGAGCCCTGGATAATGCTGTCCTGAATGAAGAACCACGGAATGATTCCCACAAACATAAAGGTAAAAAAGTCAAATGAAAACGCGGCATGCTCCATGCCGTTGAGGTGAACCTTGACGGCGTGCAGCGCCTTGATGCCGACCGAAAAGGCGAACCAGTAAACAAATACCGTGAACGCAGGCTTGACTGCCGCCCAGAGCGGACCGATGACGGCGCCCTTGTAGGTTTTGATAAGCTCATTTTTCGCCAAAAGAAAAATCTGCTTGCCAAAGCCCTTGTGTTCTTTCCAAATTGAAGTGAACAAAGCTTTTCCACATCCTTAAAGACAGCGAAAGACGTTGCTTCCGCCGAAGATATTCATATACATTATATAATATTTAAAAAATTTGTCAATCTGTCAATACCCCAAAAAAGTCTAAAGGTTTGCGGCAATTATAGATAAATACACCATGCTTCACACCGCGCCGATATGAAAGACGCGCTGCGCGTTTTTGTACATCAGATCGGCATATGCGTCCGCGCTGATTTGACCGCGCAGCTCGTGAAAATATTGCTGATAGAGCGAGCGGTCGCCGGTTTTGTTGTGCAGCAGCGTGTCGGCGCCGTCGATGGGATTGTCGGTGCCGAAGAGCATTTTTTTGCTGCCGTAGCGGCGGATCGCCTCGAGCGTCGTCGCAAGCGGCACCCAGGTGGTGTCGCCGTAGAGATTCGGGAGCTTGCCCAGCAGGTCGAGCGCCTGCCGGTTGTCGGTGCCCAGATCCATATGCACCATCACAAAGTCGATCTCCGGATGGCGCTTGGCGGCATTGCAGAGGTGCGGCGACATGGCTTCCTCACAGCCGCCGGTGTGCGAGACCACCGGCAAGCCCAGCTCCGCCGCCAGTGCGTAGACGGGCTCCAGCCTTGCGTCGTCGGGCGCGGTGCGCGAGTGAAAGGGATGGAGCTTGAAACCGTAGATCAGCGCGCGGTTTTCTTTTATGATGCGCACAAATTCGTCGTCGGGCAGCTCCTGCCGGATCCGCAGCCACGGCAAAACGCCGAGCTTTTGCGGTGCCTTCCTTGCGACCGCCAGCGTGCGGCGCAGCAGCTCGTTTTGCGGCGTCTGCCATTCTTTGGGCACAGGGTCCCCTCGGTGGTCGTTTTCCGCTCCCTCAATGTTGCTCACGAGCGAAAAATCAATGCCGTAGCGTTCCATAGAGCCGAGCAGCATGTCGGCTGTCATATAAAACGGCGGCAGTACGCCGATATGGGTGTGGGTGTCGATGATCACAGCCATCCCTCCTTTTAAACATAGTATAACAGTTATTGACGGCGATGTCTATATGTTTTGAGAATCGGATAAATTTTTGTTGAATTTGTTTGACTTTTGGCGAGCGGTTTGTTACAATAAGAAATAAGAATACTTTATGGGAGCAAGGGTATGGATAATTATTATCAACAGGGCGGCAATCAGCCGAAAAACAATAATCTGGTAAAAATCATGTTGATAATCGCAGCCGCCGTCGTGCTGATCGCGGTGATGCTGGTGGTTGCCCTTGTGGTCGCCAATCGGAACAGGCAGAACGGCACCGCCGCCGATGTGCCGCAGGCGCCTGCCGCGACCATGCAGCCCGTCACCGAAACGCTGATCCGTATGCCCGACATGAAGGGGATCTCGAAGGAGGACGGCATCGAAAAGCTCTCCAATCTCAATCTCAAGACGGAGATCATCGAGGTGGAGTCCGACAAGGCGAGAGAGGGTTATGTGTTCAATCAGGTTCCTGCCAAGTATGCCGAGCTGCATCCCGGCGACACCGTGACGCTCTATGTCGCCAAGGCAAAGCCCACGCAGCCTGTCACGCAGGCGCCGACCCAGCGCGTGACCGTGCAGCCCACACAGCCGCCGGCACCGGCACCGGCGCCGGCGCCGACAAACCGCTATCTGTTCTGCATTGCGGAGGACTATGTTTCGCTGCGCACCGGAAAGGGTGTGGAGTACAAGGAGCTGACCAAGATCCCCAGAGGCGACAGCATGCTCTATATCGAGACGTCCGGCAACTGGTACTATGTGCAGTACGGCAACCTCAAGGGCTATGTCCACGGCGACTATGTGTCGTTCGATTCCTCTGCGGCGATCAATCACAGCGGCTCCAACTATCCTGCCAACAACTCGCCCAAAACCTACACGAATACCCTGCGCTGCATTGCCGACGACTTTGTTTCTCTGCGCACCGGCCCCAACAAATCCTACTACGAGCTGGCAAAGATCCCGCACGGCTACACCATGACCTTCATCAACTACAGCACCAACGGCTGGTACTACGTGCAGTACGGCAGCCAAAAGGGCTACGTCTACAGTGATTATGTGGAGTTTGT
>ONGI01000087.1 GCA_900317315.1 uncultured Eubacteriales bacterium | reverse complement strand
GCGACAATTCTCCCATCGACGCCGACGGCACGATCTCCGTTCAGGGCGCGTCTGTATTCGCGGCAGGCTCAAGAGGAGTCGACGGTTCGGCACAGTCCGGATGGTTTGGCAGCAATCAAAAGTACGCTTCAAGCTCAACAACCTATTCCGCAAATCAGATAATCAACACCAAGGCGGGCAGCAGCGGCAGCGTGGTATTCAGCTACAAGCTGCCGAAAAGAGTCAACTACATAATGGCTTCATATCCTTCGACGGTATCTTCAAACACCCCTTCCCTATCTACGGCAACAAGCGTAACGGCGTGCAAGGGCGGTTCGTGGAGCCACACTTGGAATAGCGGCTCCGTTTCCAACGGCGTCATTACCTACACCTGCACCAAATGCGGCGCAACCGAAAAACAGACGGTTCCTGCGACGGTTTCTGTTGCAGCCTGCGACCATTCGGTGGATCAGGAAGCCGTTGCGGACGAAGGCTACACGATCTCCTTTGCAGGCGACAGCGGCGTAAGCCGTGCCGCATCAAAAAACCGATTCGTTTCCCGTGTCGTCGGGGCGGATGCGGTGCAGACGATTGTCTGTCGTGGTGTAGTAAAGGTGATCTTCATCAAAGATATACAGACCGATGGCAGAGCTGTTGATATGCAGCACAAATCGTATGATACGATTATACACGATAACACCTATAAATTCAATGATCACGCTATTCTCATCGAATATGATTCTTTCCCGCACGATCACGGACCTGTAAATGTTATGAGATCGTACCCGGGCGAGTGCGCCATCATGGCGCGCATTTGTTTTACAAAACGGCGGTAAAAATCGGTCGCAATAAAGATGTTGCTGCGTATGATCTCCAATTCCTCTTCACGTGTGTATTTTTTGTTCCAATTTACTTCCGGTTCAAAATCATGTGCGTAGAAGCAGCGTTTCAAGGCGTCGAGCGAAGGGTTGTTGAAATCGGTTTCCAAAAGACGGCAACACGTTTCGATTTCTTCCAGCATTTTCTCAACAGTTTTATAAGTGTATATATTTGGCTCCAAATTCCATTCAAAACCATCGCTGCAATACGCGTCGCGCATATCGCCGTAATCAAAGCTTTTGTCAAAATATTCATACAAAAAGTGATACAAGAAGTGTTCTATATCCATTTCTTCGATGGAGATTCTCTCTCGTAAGTATTGGTCCATTCCCCAAATATTCTCATCATTTCGCTCAGCGGATTCAACAGGATTGATCCAAACACGCTCTGTTATTACTTTTGGCAAGAATATGCTGTGCTTAACACAAAAGGTCGAGCACGGCATTTTTTCATAAAACACAATGACGCACTCTCCCGAGGGAAAGTGCGCCATTGCGTTGTCATACGTTAACCTATCCGGTTGGATAGCATTTTAGGGGGTGCAGGATGCAGGACCCTGCACGCGTAAAAAAGGGTAAAAGGGTAAATGAGTATATCGTTATTTAAGGTAGTTATCTATGATCAATTGCGCTGCCAGTTTTTTGGTGATGCCGGCGTCCATAGCGGCTCTCTCCACATGCTTGTGGGCTTCGGCTTCGCTCATGCCTTCGTTCTCGATCAACAGCCACTTGGCTTTGTTGACGATGCGGATGGAGTCGAGCCTGCTCTGAGCCTTATCCGCCTTTTTTTCTGCCGTCCGCAGCCGTTCTCTGGCGCATATCATCAGCGAAAGGGCTTGCGACAGGAGTGTTTTTGAGGTCGGCTTCTGGATCACGAACACACCGTGAACAGATGCTTTTGCATAAACCTCCGCATAGGAGTCGTTGGCGGACAAAAGAGCGGCGATGGTCCCGTTGTTTTGACTGGCATCTATACAAAGCCGTGAACCGGATTCATCGCTCAAGGGAGCGTTTACGATCACAATATCATAGGCGTTTTCAAGCAGCTTGCAGCGGGCGTCCGATGCGCTGCTCGACTTTTCTGTTTGATATTGGTCGCTTTGCAGGAGAGCGCCTGCTTCCCTGATGAATTTATCACCGGATGAAACCAGCAGCAATCTGTAATGACGTTCCACCAAACTCAAGATCCGCTCTCCTTTCTCGTTTTATTGCAGCATTCGATTAGTTTTCGCAGTAAAGCCGGATGACGGACGGCGGAATGAATTGTTGAATAAGGTGCGATTTTTTCGCTTCCATGCGTGCTTTCTCAAGGTTGTCGGGAAGTCTTTCGGGCTCCTCCTTTTCACCTTGTGACAGCCAAAAATCTTCATCGACAGGCTGTGCCAGCGGCCTTTCCTGTTCGATACCGTCCAAAACGGCATAAATCATCAGCGCATACGCAAGATAAGGATTCGCTTCGGGATCGGGAGAACGCAGCTGTGCGCAGCGGCTTCCGCTTTCGTTGAACCTGATGGATACTAACTGCGCGCGGTTGTTTTCCGACCATGTGATATACTTGGGCGCCTTGTGCTGTCCGAAACGGAGGAAGGAACCGGCAGTCGGGTTGAGAAAAACAGTCATTCCGGCTATATTATGAAGGATTCCGGCAATGGCGGAATCGGTAACATCATCTCCTGCATTGGATTTGACTGAGATGGTGATATGCAGCGCCGAACCGGCTTTGTCCTTGAGGGGCTTCGGAGAAAAATCCGCATAAAGCCCGTTTTTTGCCGCCATGGTGCGCACGACGCTGAGGAACGTGACCGTATTGTCGGCAGCCGTGACCGGGTCTGCATAGCAAAAATCAATTTGATTTTGTCCGGGACCCGCCTCGTGGTGAGAGCTTTCGGGCTTGATACCCATCTGCTCGAGTGTCAGGCAGATCTCACGGCGGACATTCTCGCCCTTGTCGAGCGGCGCAATGTCCATGTAGCCTGCGTTGTCATACGGCACACCGGTGCTCTCTCCGTTATCGTCCGTCTTGAAAAGATAAAACTGCATTTCGGATTTGAAATGAAAACGCAGCCCCTTTGTGTTCGCGTACCGCACCGCTTGGCGCAGCAGCGCACGCGTATCTGTTTCAATGGGGGTCCCGTCCGCGTAGGTCAGCGTGCAGAACATCCGCACGACCTTGCCGTGCTCGGGTCGCCAGGGGAGTATGGTAACGGTGTCGGGCTCCGGGTGCAGCCAAATATCCTTGCCGTAGTCTCCGCCAAAGCCGTCAATATAGGAAGCGTCAATGCCGATCCCCTTTTCAAAGGCTCTTGCCAATTCGCTGCGCTGAATGGAAATGTTTTTTTGTACACCGTACATATCGCAGAAGGTCAAACGGATAAATTTGACGTCCTCTTCTTCGATGTATTTCATCAATTCCTGTTCAGTTGTATTCATTTTTCACCCTCGTTTCTCGGTATGGCAGAGAGGAGCTTTTGCTTTTTGCGGTTCACTGTCCCGATCACAAAAGAAAAAAGGCAACACTCAGGACTTTGTCCCAAATGAACGCCTTTGTTCATTATCATCACACGCCGTACATGCGGCCTTTTTTCCAAAGCAACAAAACAATCATACCGTTTACAAAAACAAAAAAGGTGCCACTTATGACTTGACGTCGTCGTAAGTGAACACCCTTGCTCTGCTTATACTCTATCATACAAAAAGTTTTTTGTCAATCCTTTTTTGAATTTTTTTCAAGATAAAAATTCAAAATCGCTCACCTCCGCAAAAAGACCGGGCAAGCGCGGCGTTGCAAAAAAAGCAGCGCAAGGGTGTTCCGGCAGCGGTTCAAAACAGCCGGCTCCCACCGGATAGTCTGCGGCTGACAAGCGTCATATCGGCAGACAAATACAGGGTAATACGCCAAAACAGCCGCATAAGCGCGGTTTCTTTTGCACTTTCTCCACAGCATTTTCATCCGTCCCTCCTGTCGTTATATATTCTATCACTGATATTATTATATGGGATTTTAAAACATTTGTCAAGCACAAAATGAAGCAATTTGTTTTTGATAATTCACGAAATGACGAAATATCGGGAGATAAACCGCGAAATATTCGTTAAAACTGCAAGAATCAAATTTTTTCTTGCAAAACTATTGACAAACTTTTAACAAGGCGCTATAATAGCCACATCGACAGCAAGGGTGTTGACGGTCAAAAAACCGTTGGCACCCTTGCTGTTTATTTATTAGACGACAGGAGAGATTGTTATGACAAAGGTTCCCGAATTGTTCGGCAGCATGGTGTTTAACGACAAGGTGATGCGCGAGCGTCTGCCCAAGGCGACCTACACGGCTCTAAAGAAAACCGTTGAGAACGGTGAGCCGCTGGATGAAGGAATCGCCAACGTAGTTGCAGCCGCCATGAAGGATTGGGCGGTCGAGCTCGGCGCAACGCATTTTACCCACTGGTTCCAGCCGATGACCGGCGTCACCGCCGAAAAGCACGACAGCTTTATTCAGCCCTGCGGCGACGGCGTGATCATGGAGTTTTCCGGCAAGGAGCTGATCAAGGGCGAGCCGGACGCTTCTTCGTTCCCTTCGGGCGGCATCCGCGCCACCTTTGAAGCGCGCGGCTACACCACCTGGGACCCGACGTCACCTGCCTTTGTGCGCGAGGGCACGCTGTATATTCCCACCGCCTTTTGCTCTTACACAGGCGAGGTGCTTGACAAAAAAACGCCGCTGCTGCGCTCGATGGAACGTCTCAGCGCCGAGGCGGTCAAGGTGCTTCATCTTTTGGGCAAGACCGACGTTACCCGCGTGGCGACAACGGTCGGTCCCGAGCAGGAATATTTTTTGATCGACAAGGAGCTGTATGAGCAGCGCATCGACCTCAAGCTGACCGGCAGAACGCTGTTCGGCGCCAAGGCGCCCAAGGGTCAGGAGCTGGAGGATCACTATTTCGGCTCTATCAAAACACGCGTGGCGGCATATATGCGCGATTTGGACGAGGAGCTTTGGAAGCTCGGCATTTTTGCCAAGACAAAGCACAACGAGGTGGCTCCCTCTCAGCACGAGCTGGCGCCGATTTTTACGACGTCGAATATTGCGACCGACCACAACGAGCTGATGATGGAGGTCATGCAGAAGGTCGCCGAAAAGCACGGCTTGGTTTGTCTGCTGCACGAAAAGCCCTTTAAGGGCGTGAACGGCAGCGGCAAGCACAACAACTGGTCGATCTCCACCAACACGGGCGAAAACCTGCTCTCACCGGGCAAGCATCCCGAGACGAACACGCAGTTTTTGCTCTTCCTTGCGGCGATCGTCAAGGCGGTGGACGAATATCAGGATTTGCTGCGCATCACGGTCGCCTCGGCAGGCAACGACCACCGTTTGGGCGCCAACGAAGCGCCGCCTGCCATCATTTCGATGTATCTCGGCGACGATCTGGACGCGCTGGTGCACTCCATCATCAACGGCGAAAATTACCACAGCCACAAGGCGGCGCGTATGCAGACCGGCGTCGAGGTGCTCGCCGACTTCAAGAAGGACAAATCCGACCGCAACCGCACCTCGCCCTTTGCCTTCACCGGCAACAAGTTTGAGTTCCGCGCTCTCGGTTCTTCGCTGAATATCGCCTGCCCCAACTATATGCTCAACACGATGGTCGCCGAGGAGCTTGCACAGTTTTATGAAGCCCTGAAGGACGCGGAGGATATTGAAGCCGCCGTCAAGGCGCTGATCAGGGACGTGCTGACCGCGCACCAACGCATCATCTTCAACGGCGACAACTATTCCGAGGAATGGGTAGCGGAAGCCGAAAAAACATCTCGCTCTTTGTCAAGCACAATATCTGCACCGAGCAGGAGCTTCGCGCACGCTATGAGATCGACCTCGAAACCTACAGCAAGCAGCTCAATATCGAAGCGCTGACCATGGCGGACATGGCAAACAAGGAGATCACACCGGCGGTGACGGCTTACGTGCGCGAGCTGACCGACGCGGCGCTCGCCAAGAAGGCGTTGTCGGAGAGCATTCCCGTCAAGGTGGAGTTACAGCTTATTCAAAGTCTTGCCGAAAAGCAGGAGCAGTTTGTCACGCTGACCGCGGAGCTGGAGCAGGAAACCGAAGCCGCCGCCGCGATCGAGGACAATTTGGAAAAGGCGTTCGCCTACCGAAACAAGGTATTTGCCAAGATGGAAGCCCTGCGCGAGGTTGCCGACAGCATGGAGGCGCTGACCGCAGCCGACTTCTGGCCGTATCCTTCCTACACCGATTTGCTTTTCGGCGTATAAGCAACGCGACGTTGCATCCGATCAGCCCTTTGAAGCGGCCGATATAGCGGCGACCGTCCGAAAAGGCGGGAGCAAACGGTGAGATAAAATGTTACTTTCCGCTTTTATTTTGCTATCATCCGATAGGCTAACATATGACAACGCAACGGCGCGTTTCCGAAAGGGGACGTGCCGTTGTGCTGTAAAAAAATTTATGGAGTGATTTAGCATGAACGAAACAATCAAGGAACTTGTCACACAGATGACAAACGAGCAGCTGTTTGCCGTGTGGTTTTTGATCGGCGCAGCGCTGGTGTTCTGGATGCAGGCAGGCTTTGCCATGGTGGAGGCAGGCTTTACCCGAGCCAAAAACACCGGCAACATCATCATGAAAAACCTGATGGACTTTTGCATCGGCACCGTCACCTTTATTCTCATCGGCTTTGGCTTGCTGATGGGGGAGGATCTGATCGGCTTGCTTGGAAAACCCGGCTTTGACATTTTTACTTCCTATGCCGATTTTGATTTTTCAAGCTTCGTGTTCAACCTCGTTTTCTGCGCCACGACCGCCACGATCGTGTCCGGCGCGATGGCGGAGCGCACAAAATTCTTGTCCTACTGCGTCTATTCCGGCATTATCTCCGCCGTCATCTATCCCATTGAGGCGCACTGGATCTGGGGCGGCGGCTGGCTCAGTCAGCTCGGCTTCCACGATTTTGCCGGCTCCTGTGCGATTCACATGGTCGGCGGTATCTCTGCTTTGATCGGCGCAAAGATCCTCGGCGCACGTATCGGCAAATTCAAAAAGGACAAAAACGGCAAGGTCAAGGTCGGCGCGTTCCCGGGTCACAATATCGCACTCGGTGCGCTGGGTGTGTTCATCCTGTGGCTCGGCTGGTACGGCTTCAACGGCGCGGCGGCTACCTCTGTTGAACAGCTCGGCTCCATCTTCCTGACGACCACCGTTGCACCCGCGATTGCAACGGTCGTCTGCAGCAACGGTCGTCTGCATGATCTTTACATGGCTGAAATACGGCAAGCCCGACGTCAGCATGTGTCTGAACGCTTCTCTTGCCGGTCTGGTCGCCATCACCGCCGGTTGTGACGTCACCGACGCTTTCGGCGCGATCGTCATCGGCGCGGTTTCCGGTCTGCTGGTCTGCTTCGGCGTGTGGCTGCTCGACTACAAGCTGCATATCGACGACCCTGTGGGCGCCGTCGCGGTACACATGCTCAACGGTATCTGGGGCACGCTCGCCGTCGGTCTGTTCGCGACCGATACCGCTCCCGGCTATTCCATCACGAACGCGGCAGGTAAAACGCTGACCGGTCTTTTCTACGGCGGCGGCTTTGAGCTGATGGGCTTGCAGCTGCTCGGCTTCGGCGCGGTCGCGTGCTGGACAGCGCTTACCATGACCTGCGTATTCCTTCTTATCAAGAAAATCTTTGGTCTGCGCGTGACACGCGAAGAAGAAATGCTCGGACTGGATTCCACCGAGCACGGCATGCCATCCGCTTACGCAGGCTTTTCGATGGTGCCCGAATATATCGAAGAAGGCAGCGCACCTGTGCTTGTCAGCGGCAACACCCCTGTTGCCGAGGCGGTCACGGTCAAGAAAATGCCTGCCTTTGACGACGGCAGACCGAAGATCAGCAAGGTGGAGATCGTCTGCAAGGAAGCCCGTCTCGAAGCGCTGAAAAACGCGATGATGGAGATCGGCATCACCGGCATGACCGTCACGCATGTTCTCGGCTGCGGCATACAAAAGGGAACGCCCGAATATTACCGCGGCGTGCAGATCGAAGCAAACCTGCTGCCTAAGGTGCAGGTGAACATCGTGATTTGCACCGTGCCGGTCGGAAAGGTGATCGAAACGGCAAAGAAAGTGCTGTACACCGGTCACATCGGCGACGGCAAGATCTTCGTCTATGATGTGGAGGAGGTCGTCAAGGTCAGAACCGGACAAACAGGCGTTGAAGCGATGGAAAACTTTGACTCGATCTGAGGATTCTGCAAAGTTTTTTAAATTTACCCTTGACAAATTAGATTTATAGGCGTATAATGCGGAATGTTGAGGCAAGGGTGTCTCAGACAAAAAAGTCTGAGGCACCCTTGCCTTTTTTGCGTTATTTTGGAGTAATCAAAAAATTTGTTGGAGGAAAAAACAATGTCTTATGTTGATGAAGTACTGGCAAAGGTAAAAGAAAAAAATGCCAATGAGCCCGAGTTTTTACAGGCTGTGGAGGAGGTCCTGAACTCTCTGCGCCCTGTGGTCGCGGCAAACGAAGAAAAGTATAAAAAGCTTGCGCTCTTGGAGCGTCTTTGCGAGCCGGAGCGCCAGATCAAGTTCCGCGTTCCGTGGGTCGACGACAACGGACAGGTGCATGTCAATATCGGCTACCGCGTACAGTTCAATTCCGCGATCGGTCCGTACAAGGGCGGCATCCGTCTGCATCCGTCGGTTTATATCGGCATCATCAAGTTCCTCGGCTTTGAGCAGATCTTCAAAAACTCACTGACCGGCTTGGCGATCGGCGGCGGCAAGGGCGGCTCCGACTTTGACCCCAAGGGCAAGAGCGACAATGAGATCATGAATTTCTGCAACAGCTTTATGACCGAGCTTTGTCACCACATCGGCGCAAACACCGACGTTCCCGCCGGCGACATCGGCACCGGCGCACGTGAGATCGGTTTTATGTTCGGTCAGTACAAGAGAATGCGCAACCTCTATGAGGGCGTTCTCACCGGCAAGGGTCTGAGCTTCGGCGGCTCGCTCGCAAGAACCGAAGCGACCGGGTACGGACTTCTCTATCTCACCAACGAAATGCTCAAAGCGAACGGTATCAACATCGCAGGCAAAACCATCTGCGTTTCCGGCGCAGGCAACGTCGCCATTTACGCGATCGAAAAAGCACAGCAGATGGGCGCAAAGGTCGTCACCTGCTCCGATTCCACCGGCTGGATCTACGACGAGGAGGGCATTGACGTTGCCCTGCTGAAAAATATCAAAGAAGTAAAGCGCGCACGCCTTGACGCGTATGCCGCAGCCCGTCCCTCTGCCGTTTATCACGACAAGAAGGCGGAAGGCTCCAATGTATGGGATATTCCCTGCGCGGTCGCACTCCCCTGCGCCACACAGAACGAGCTGGGCATTGACGACGCGAAAAAGCTCGTTGCAAACGGCGTTTTGGCTGTCGCGGAGGGTGCGAATATGCCCACCACGCTCGAAGCCACGGAATTCTTCCAGGAAAAAGGCGTTCTGTTTGCTCCCGGCAAGGCGGCAAACGCAGGCGGCGTTGCCTGCTCCGCACTGGAGATGAGCCAGAACTCCGAGAGACTCACCTGGAGCTTTGAAAAGGTGAACAAGAATCTTGAAGAGATCATGGTCAACATCTTCCGCAATATTGCCGCTGCGGCAGAAAAGTACGGCTTCAAGGGCAACTATGTTGTCGGCGCGAATATCGCCGGTTTTGAAAAGGTTGCCGACGCCATGCTCGCGCAGGGTGTGGTCTGATCACAGACTTCACCGGTTCATTTACGGCTGACGACCGGGCGTACGATTTGCAATCTGTTTTGCCATAGTCCCTAAAAATCTACTGACGCAAATTGTACTCCCGACACAGCCGGAGCTGTCGGTCGGACAACAGGCGCGCTCTCCTTTGTACGAAAGTGAGGGTGCGTTTTTGCTGTATATAATAGCTAATGGAGGAGAACTGAAAAACTATGGAAAATACGATTAACCTGTCTTTGTTGGACGGAGTCCTCAGCGAATATGCTGAGGTCAAAGGAAGCCTTATCACCATTTTGCAGCACACGCAGGAGATCTACGGCTATCTGCCCAAGGAAGCGATCGAGCTGATCTCCGAAAAAACGGGGATCGCCGCATCCGAGATCATGGGCGTCGGGACCTTTTACACGCAGTTCCGCTTTGAGCCGGTCGGCAAGTATCTGATCATGCTCTGCCAGGGCACCGCCTGCCACGTCAATTCCTCGGAGCTGATCTTGCAGACGATACAGGACGAGCTGGGTATCGAGGACGGTCAGACGACGGAGGACGGACTGTTTTCGCTCAAATGCGTGGCGTGTCTCGGCTGCTGCTCGCTGTCGCCTGTGATGATGGTCAACGAGGACACCTACGGCAGCCTGACGCCCGACAAAACAAAAAAGATCTTGAAGGAATTAAGGGAGGCGGCACAATGAAGATCGTTATCGGACAGGGCTCCTGCGGAATCGCCGCCGGCGCCGAAAAGGTTAGAAGGGCTTTATTAAATACGGATATCAACGCCGAGAGCGTTACGATCACCGGCTGTATCGGCATGTGCTGGTTGGAGCCGATCGTGGATATCTATGATGATAACAACGGGCTGACAAGGCTGGTAAAGGTCAGCGAAACCGACGCGCAGGCGATTGCGGATTTTGTCAACAGCGGCGACAGAAGCGCCGTTGAAAAGCTGATCGTTTCAGACGAAGACAATGAATTCTTAACGAAACAAACAAGGATCGCTCTGCGCAACTGCGGCATTATCGATCCCGAAAAAATCACCGAATATATGGAGCACGACGGCTACACCGCGCTCAAAAAAGCGCTCGGCATGACGCCCGAGGATGTAATAGAAATCATCAAGACCTCCGGCTTGGCAGGACGCGGCGGCGCAGGCTTCCCGACATGGTTCAAGTGGAACGCCGCGCGTCAGAGCGAGGGCGAGGAAAAGTATTTGATCTGCAACGCCGACGAGGGCGACCCCGGCGCGTTTATGGACAGGGCGGTCATCGAAAGCGATCCGCACAACCTGATCGAGGGTATGCTCATCGGCGCCTACGCCATCGGCGCAAAGCACGCAGTCGTCTATGTCCGCGCCGAATATCCGCTTGCCATCAAGCGCCTGAAAAACGCCATCGCGCAGGCTGCGGAAGCCGGCATCATCGGCGAAAACATCTTCGGCAGCGGCTTTTCCTGCGACTTTATGATCAAGGCAGGCGCCGGCGCGTTTGTCTGCGGCGAGGAGACCGCGCTGATCGAATCGCTCGAGGGTCACAGAGGTATGCCGCGTTTGAAGCCGCCGTTCCCGGCGCAATCGGGCTTTTGGAGAAAGCCGTCTAATATCAACAACGTGGAGACCTTTGCCAATGTGGCTTGGATCATCAACAACGGCGGCGAGGCGTTTGCCGCCATGGGCACCGAGGGCAGCAAGGGCACCAAGGTGTTTGCCGTGACCGGCAAGATCAAGCGCTCCGGCTTGGTGGAGATCCCGATGGGCAAAACCCTGCGCGATGTGATTTTTGACATCGGCGGCGGTATGAAAACCGACAAGCCGTTCAAGGCTGTTCAGATGGGCGGTCCGTCCGGCGGCTGCATCCCTGCCGCGCTGATCGACACCGTGATCGACTACAAGGCGCTGGGCGCCACCGGCGCGATCATGGGCTCCGGCGGTATGGTCGTGATGGACGAGAGCACCTGCATGGTCGGCATGGCAAAGTTCTTCCTCGACTTCACCGCCAAGGAAAGCTGCGGCAAGTGCATCCACTGCCGTATCGGCACCAAGCGCATGCTCGAAATGCTCGAACGCATCACCAAGGGCGACGGCAAAGAGGGCGATATCGAGCTGCTCGAGGAGCTTTGCTATTCTGTCAAGGACGGCGCGCTCTGCGGCTTGGGTCAAACCGCGCCCAACCCCGTGCTCACCACTATCAAATATTTCCGCGACGAGTATGAAGCCCATATCAAGGACAAAAAATGTCCCGCGGGCGAATGCTCAGAACTTATCGAATATAGAATCACCGCTGAAAAGTGCAAGGGCTGCACGCTTTGCGCCAAAAATTGTCCGGTCAACGCCATCAGCGGCACGGTAAAAAATCCCCATATCATTGATACGGAAAAATGTATAAAGTGCGGAAAATGCTTCTCGGTATGCAAATTCGGCGCGGTCGTGAAGGAATAAGGAGGGCTGAAAAATGGTACATCTTACA
>ONGI01000052.1 GCA_900317315.1 uncultured Eubacteriales bacterium | reverse complement strand
AAATTTTCCTCTAAACCTAACGCTTCAATAGGCGGACTGGGTGCAGCGTGACGCTGCCGGACTGGGTGCAGCGTCACGCTGCTTCTCAGCTAATTATGCATTACGCATTTTGCATTATGAATTTAAACGTCCCCACCAAAACTAACGAAAGTGAAAAATTATTATGTTTGTAGATAAAGCGAATATTCATATAAAAGCCGGTGACGGCGGCGACGGCGCCGTGGCGTTCCACCGCGAAAAGTATGTGGCGGCAGGAGGTCCCGACGGCGGCGACGGCGGAAAGGGCGGCGACATCATCTTTGTTGCCGACACCAATCTCTCCACGCTGGCGGACTTCCGCTACAAAAGAAAATACGTCGCCAAGCGCGGCGAAAACGGACGCGGCGGCAGGTGCAACGGCAAGAACGCCGAGAACCTCGTCATCAAGGTGCCGTTCGGCACGGTCATCAAGGAAGAACAGACCGGCAGAATCCTCGCCGACGTCTCCGACAAGGAGCCGCATGTGGTCGCCAAGGGCGGCAAGGGCGGCTGGGGCAATCCGCATTTTGCCACGCCTGTGCGTCAGGTGCCGCGCTTTGCCAAGCCCGGGCTGCCCGGTGAGGAATTTGACGTGGTGCTCGAATTGAAGCTTTTGGCGGACGTCGGTCTGGTCGGCTTTCCCAATGTGGGCAAGAGCACGCTCGTCTCGGTTGTCTCGCAGGCAAAGCCCGAGATTGCCAACTATCATTTTACCACCATCACGCCGGTGCTGGGCGTCGTCTCCATGGGCGAGGGCTCGTCCTTTGTCATGGCGGACATTCCCGGACTCATCGAGGGCGCGTGGCAGGGCACCGGCTTGGGTCACCAGTTTTTGCGCCATGTGGAGCGCTGCCGCATGCTGGTGCACATCGTGGACGTCTCGGGCAGCGAGGGACGCGACCCCAAGGAGGACTTTCGCACCATCAACGCCGAGCTTGCCAAGTTCAATCCGGCGCTTGCCGAGCGTCCGATGATCGTCGCAGGCAACAAGTGCGACATGGCGACCGACGAGCAGATCGCGGACTTCAAGGCGTTCGTCGAGGAACAGGGCTACGACTTCTTTCCGATCATGGCGGCTATCCGCTACGACGTGGACCCGCTGCTGAAAAAAATCCAGGAGATGCTCACCAAGCTGCCGCCGATCGCGCACTTTGAGCCGGAGCCGCCGCCTGTTTTGCAGGTGGAGGACTTTGCCGACCACAGCGTCACCATCAAGAACAATAACGGCATCTACACCGTCGAGGGCGACTGGCTGCTGCAGGTGATGCGCGGCATCAATTTTGACGACTATGAGAGTCTCAACTATTTTCAAAAGGTGCTCGTCAACGGCGGCGTCATCGAAGCCCTGCGCCAAAAGGGTGTGCAGGACGGCGACACGGTGTCGATCTATGACATTGAGTTTGATTTTATGGAGTAGGCTATGCACAACAAGACCGATGAATTTTCTCCGCTGACACTGGCGTTTGTGGGCGACGGCGTCTATGATCTGCTGGTGCGCGAATATCTGGTGCGGCAGGCGAACCGACCGGTCGGAGAGCTGAACAAGGTGAAGGTCGCCATGGTGAACTGCCGCAGTCAGGCGCAGTTTGCCGCCAAGCTGATGCCGCACCTCACCGAAAAAGAGACGGCTGTCTACAAGAGAGGCAGAAACGCCGCGCCCAAATCCACCGCCAAAAACGGCACGGTTGCCGAATATCACAGCGCCACCGGACTGGAATGCCTGTTCGGCTACCTGCATTTGAACGGTGAGCAGGCACGTGTGGAGGAGCTGTTTGGGCTGATCGTCGGTTTGGTTTTCGGAAATGATAAGGATATGGTGAAGTACCTGTGAAAGATTCTATAATAGCAGCTCTGTCCGTTGTGATGGTGCTCATCTCGGCAATCATCGCGGTTACCATCGTCTCGTGCAAAAACACGGCGGTTGAGCCGCAAAGGCAGACGACAACCGCGGCGGCCGTCACCGAAAAGCCGACGGAAAAGCCAAAAAAGCAGCCGAATTCCGTCAGCGTCGGCACACCCATGCTCACCATCGGCATTGGCGAAAACGCCGATTTGCAGGCGCACTACGACGGCAGCCAGCCTGCCGAGGACGCGACCTATTCGAGCGACAGGGCAGGCGTTGTCACCATCGACGAAGCCGCCGGCAGAGTGACCGGCAAGGTGGAGGGCGGCGCCGTCGTCACGGTCAAGTCCGCCAACAACAAGACCGCGCACTGCTTTGTCACGGTCAAAAAGGCGCCCACCAAGGTCAGCTTTCCGGTGGACAAGCTCAACATGCTCGCCGGTGAGCAGACGACGCTGACGCTGATTCCGGCAGAGGGCGAGGGCTTTTCGGCTGTCACGCTCACCTCGAGCGACAGCGGCGTCGTGTCCATTGCCGCCAACGGACTGGTGACCGCAGGCAAGGCAGGCACCGCCACCGTCACCGGCACCACCTTTAACGGTCAAAAGGCGACCTGCACGGTCACCGTTCTCGAGAACAACGGCGTCACCGATCGCCAGACCGCCGTAGACGCCGACCTGCTGCGCGAACCCGGCTGGCAGTTCCCGTCGGTGCAAAAGGTACCGGCAGGCAGCCGCGTCAGCCAGTACGGACAGAGCGACGACGGCAGGTGGATCAAGGTCAAATACAACGACAGCACCGGCTGGATGTACAACAAGGCGTTCGGCGAGATCACAAATTATTCGCAGTTCAACACCCGGACCCTGCCCGTGATGGCGGACGACCTGCTCTTTGACGTCACCACCGACAAGCGCGCGATTTTTGATTTTGTCTATCAGATTTCCTACGACACCAACGGCGACAACTCGGTCGAGAATCTCTGCGTAGAGTATTTCAAGCGCGAGCGCGGCTCCTGCTTCCATCACGCCGCCATGCTCTGCTACCTCTACAACCGCTGCGGTTACGAGACCTACAAGGTCAACGGTCTGAGCGCCTACGACGGTGTGAGCGAGCACTCTTGGTGCATCAGCAAGACCGACGAGGGCTGGCTCCA
Organism: uncultured Eubacteriales bacterium; assembly: GCA_900317315.1. Lineage (GTDB taxonomy): Bacteria > Bacillota > Clostridia > Oscillospirales > Acutalibacteraceae > Ruminococcoides. Next base: position 6,332 of record ONGI01000052.1, on the reverse strand, counting down.
CGTGGACGCGCAGGAGTTCTCCATCCGCACCGCCGACGAGCAGTACTTCATCGACGACTACTCGCAGTTCTTCAACTGGGACAAGGAAGCCTTTCCGCCGACAGGCAGACCGGCAGACTGATGCGTTGAAAGCGGCACTTTTCAATTTGGAATGTGGAATTTGGAAGGAAGGGTCGCTTCGCTCCGCTTTATATCGGTTATCGCCTGACGGAAACTTATTTCCTTTATAGAAAAAACAAGACCGGCTCGGTGTGAGCCGGTCATTTTGATTCTTATTCTGAACGCAGCGCCGTAACGGGGTCGCTCTTTGCCGCCTTGCGCGACGGGATGATGCCGCCGATCAGGGTGAGGATCACGCTGAGCACGATCAAGATCAGCGCCGCCGCAGGAGGCAGAATGGCGTTGATGTTGTCCTGACCCGTCAGCGAGTGCAAAATCGGATTGGCGATCAGGATGATCAGCTCCGAGATCACAATGCCGATCACACCGGCAAGCGCGCCGATAATGAACGTTTCGGCGTTGAACACCGTGGAAATGTTGTGCTTGGAGGCGCCGATCGCGCGCAGAATACCGATCTCCTTGCGGCGCTCCAGCACGCTGATATAGGTGATAACGCCGATCATAATGGACGAAACGATCAGCGAGATCGCCACAAACGCGATCAAAATATAGCTGATGGCGTCAATAATGGTCGTCACCGAGCCCATCAGCGCGTCCACCAAATCGGTGTATTCGATGACTTTTTCTTCGTTGCCTGCCGCCTCCATCTGCGCGTTGTAGGCGCCGATGATCTCCTTGACGCGGTTCTTGCTGTCAAAGTCGAGCGGATAGATCGTGATGGCGGACGGCTTGGCAGGCTCGGCATAGCCCAGCTTTTTGAGGTTGCTGTCATAGGTGGTCTTTTCGGAGGAGAACAGCGAGGTCATCAGGTCCTTTAGCTCCTCGGCGGTCATTTGGGTCTTAAAGACGTCCGCCAGCGCGTCGGTGTTAAAGCTAAAGCCGCTGAGCAGGTTTTCGGACAGACCGGACGTCAGCTGCGCCATATTGCTTTGCAGCATGGACGCGATCTGCGTACCGGCGGAGGCAAAGATTTTTTGCATGACCGCGCCCATCTGCTGCGAAATGACCTCGGAATACTGCGAAACACTGTTTTGCAGCGCAGAGGTGTCCACGGACGCCGCCACTGTCTTGGTGATGAGCCCCTGCGCTTCCTCGGTGGCGAGATAGCTGCCGAACGAGGACAGCAAATAGGAGAGGGTGGGCAGCTGCTCCTGTTCGGCATACTGCTCATAGCCGTCCGTCAGGGAGGTGAGCAGCGCCCTGATCTCTTCCTCTGTCAGGGTGAGCGCCGCCAGCTTTTCGCGCAGAGTCGCCATTCCGCTGCCGAGGATCGCCGCTGCTTCGGGAGAGGCGGCATAATCGCTGACGTGGCTGTAATCGCCTGCCTCATAGCCGTTTGCCGTGAGCCAAGCGGCATAGCCGGTGATGTAGCCCTCGGCGATCGCCGCCACATCCTCGGTCGTGATCATATCGCCTGCTTTGCCGGAAAGCGCGGTTTGCAGTCCGTTGCGGAGGAGCTCCCCGGCGCCGTCCGTTTGAAGATAGGCGGCAAAGGAGGAGGACAGCGCGGATATATCGGCGCGCTTGTCGTCCCTGACCGCTTCCTGATAGCCCTTCACGATATCGCCGAACAGGCTGCGCAGCGTCTCTTCGGTCAGGTTCAGCCTGACGCCGCTGAGCAGCGACGCGATCGTTTGGTCGTCCAATGAGGGCATGAGTCCGCTCAGGTCGTCGGCGGACAGCACGGCGCTCATGTCCATGTCCGAGAGGTCGAGGGAGCTGAGGTCGAGCGTGCTGAGGTCGAGCTTGGACAGATCCATGCTGTCTGTCTTGAACAGCTCTTTGATTTTGTCCTTGTCCACTGCGAACAGCTCCGACATATCCGGCTTTTTGCTGTTTTTGTTTTCGTCGTCAAACCTTTTGCCGGTGAACACGTTCGTGTCGGGGTCGTTCACCTGTGCCTTGACGATCTCGGTTTTTCCTGCCGTCTCCATCATGTGAGCGGTCAGCGAAGCGGTGTAGCCGATGCCGATCTTCGGCGTTTGCGAGCCGTTGCCGCTCGGCTGGGCAATGCCCACGACCCTGAGCGTTTCGGCGTTCTTCAACAGGTTTTTGACATATTTTTGGTCGCTGCTGTGGTCTGTCCAAACGCCGTACTTCTTGTCGTAGGTGTAGAACGAGGTGGTCGGCAGCAGGCTGAATTCCGTTCCCAAAATCTCATCATAGCCATAGCGCCTGCCGGACGCCACGGCGGCGGATTCCTTTCCCTCTGCAAACGAGCTGACCAGCTTGTCCAGCTCCTTGGGGTCTTTCAGCCCCAGCACATAGAGCGTCATATCGGAGATCTTGCCGCTCGACGTCAGCGTGACCATGCATTCGTTGCTGCCCTCCGGCCACTTGCCGGCCTTGAGCGTATAGTTTTTTTGAGAGATCGTTTGGTTCTCCGGCAACTCAAAAAAGGTGTCGGTGTTGGTAAAGGAGGAATACAGCCCGTTGGTGGCGCTGTTTTCGGACGAGAAGCCCAGCGCGTTGAACACCGTGCTCGGGTTCACCTGCCGGTAGCTGTCGCCGTTGACCTTGTAGATGCGCGGCGTCACGTTGTAGCTGTATTCGATCGCCTGCACGTAGCGGTTGATGTCGCAGTCGCGGCTTTCAAAGTAGGCTTTGAGCGATTTGAGGTCATTGGTCGTCATGCCCGAGAGCATGGAGGTGATGGCGTTCCACTCGCCGACCGACTTTTTGTCCTCCGCCATGTTGGCGTTCTCCGCCTCGGTGTTTTGGCGTGCGGTGATCATCGACGCAATGCTCAGATTGGTGTCGGTGATCTTCAGCGGATAGTCCTGCAGGCTGTCCTCCTCCACATTGCGGATGTAGGTGTTCGCGCCGTTGGAGAGGGACAAAATCAGCGCGATGCCGATGATGCCGATGGAGCCGGCAAACGAAACCAAGATCGTCCGCGCCTTTTTTGTCCACAGGTTGTTGAACGAAAGCGCCAGCGACGTCAGCAGCGACATGGAGGCTTTGCCCATGTTTTTGTGAACGGTCTCCTGCGCTTGGGGCGTATAGGGGTCGGAGTCGGAGGTGATCTGACCGTCCTTTAGGGTGACGATGCGCGTGGCGTACTGCTCGGCAAGCTCCGGATTGTGCGTCACCATCACCACCAGCCTGTCCTCTGCGACCTCCTTGAGCAAGTCCATGACCTGCAAGCTGGTGTCGCTGTCGAGCGCGCCGGTGGGCTCGTCCGCCAGCAAGATCTTCGGGTCGTTGACAAGCGCCCGTGCGATCGCCACGCGCTGCATCTGTCCGCCCGAGAGCTGCGACGGCTTTTTGTGGATATGCTCGCCCAAGCCGACCTTTTCGAGCGCTTCCTTGGCTCGCGCGGCGCGGTCGCGTGCGCTGACGCCGCTGATGGTCAGCGCCAGCTCCACGTTTTTGAGAATGGTCTGGTGCGGGATCAGGTTGTAGCTTTGGAACACAAAGCCAACCGAATGGTTGCGGTAGCTGTCCCAGTCGCGGTCGCTGTATTTTTTGGTCGAGATGCCGTCGATGATCAGATCGCCTGCGTTGTAGCGGTCGAGTCCGCCGATGATATTCAGCAGCGTGGTCTTGCCGGAGCCGCTCTGCCCCAAGACGGCGACAAATTCGTTGTCGCGCAGGCTGAGCGAAACGCCCTTGAGCGCCTCCTGCACCAGCGAGCCGGTTTTGTATATCTTTTTTATACCTTCGATTTGCAGCATATTTTCTCCTTGAAAAAGCATAGAATGAGTATGATCCGGTACGCCATTATTTTACCATAATCCAAGGCGGTTTTCAATCTGTAAAATGAGTTTGCCAAAAAGATTTCCCATATGGACAAACGGCGGATAATTTGCTATAATCTTATTAAAGAAAGCAAAATCAGATCGGAAGTGAAGCCCATGTCGGGATATATTGCGGAAATGAGAAAGCTGGTCGGTCACAGAACGATCATTCAGTGCGGCGCGAGCATCATCTGTGCGGACAGGGACGGCAGGATCCTGCTCGGCAGGCGGCTGGACAACCATATGTGGACGTACTCCGGCGGCTCGGTTGAGATCGACGAACGCGTGGAGGATTGCGCCAAAAGGGAGCTTGCCGAGGAGATGGGGCTGACCGCCCAAGAGATGGGATTCTTTATGGTCAATTCGGGTCCCGAGGCGCACTATGTCTATCCCAACGGCGACGAGGTGTCCAATTTTGAGATCGTCTATCTCTGCACCAAATGGCAGGGGCAGCCAAGCGCAAGGGACGGCGAAATGGGCGAGCTGCGCTTTTTTGCCTGCAATGAGATCAATATGGCGGAGATCTCACCGCCGGTGCGTCCGGTGATCGCGGCGTACATAGAAAGATACGGGGCGAAGTAGGGCGCTCAAAATCCTGTCAAACACAACACCGCTCTCCGTTTGCGGGAGCGGCGTTTTTTATTTGCGAAAAACCGCCGCGCACCTGATGACAAATGAAAAAAACTGTGCTATACTATATTATATATAAGAACACCGATCGGCAAAAAGGAGAAGCGGTATGAAAATCACGACAACCAACAGCGGCAAGGTCTGCACGCTGACCGTTGAGGGAAGGATCGACACACTCACGGCGCCCGAGATGGAAAAGGAAGTAATGGCAAACATTCCCGTCTGTGACAAGATGATTTTTGATCTGAGCGGCGTGGACTATATCTCCTCCGCAGGCATCAGAACCATCGTATTCTCCCACCGCGAAATGGAAAAGAAGAACGGCTTGGTGCTCAGAGGTCTGAACAAAAGCGTGGACGATGTGATCGCCATGACCGGCTTCAAAAAAATGCTGACGATCGAAGCATAACGGAGGTAAGTATGAGCAAGAACAAACCCGTCGCCGAAGCGCCTGCGGTCAGCCGCGACAAGATCATCATCCGCACCAGCATCATCGGCATTTTGGCAAACGTGCTTTTGGTGGGATTCAAGGCGTTTATCGGCGTCATGTCCAATTCGATCGCCGTCATTTTGGACGCGGTCAACAACCTGTCCGACGCGCTCTCGTCCATCATCACGATCGTGGGCACCAAGCTGTCCGGCCGTCTGCCCGACAAAAAGCATCCCTTGGGCTACGGCAGAATAGAGTATCTCAGCGCCATGATCGTGTCCGGCATCGTGCTCTACGCCGGTATCACCTCGGCGGTGGAATCCGTCAAAAAAATGATCCATCCCGAAACGCCCGACTACAGCATCGTTTCGCTGGTGATCATCGCGGTGGCGGTGCTCGTCAAGGTCTTTCTCGGCCGCTATGTCAAGGCAAAGGGCAAAAAGGTCAATTCCGGCTCGCTGATCGCGTCCGGCTCCGACGCGCTGTTTGACGCGATCCTGTCGGCGTCGGTGCTGGCGTGCGCCGTGATCTTTATGCTCACCGGCATCTCGCTGGAGGCGTATGTCGGCGCGGTCATCTCGGTCATCATCATCAAATCCGGCGTTGAAATGATGATAGAAACGCTCAACCAGATCCTCGGCATGCGTGCCGACAAGGAGACGACCGACCGCATCAAGGCGCTTTTGAACGAGGAGGAGCAGGTGCGCGGCGCCTACGACCTGCTTTTGCACAACTACGGTCCCAACAAGGATCTGGCTTCCGTCCATCTGGAGCTGCCCGACACCATGACCGTCAGGGAGGTTGACCGCCTGACCCGAAGGCTTGAGGCGAAGGTCTACAAGGAGACCGGCGTCATTCTGACGGGCGTGGGACTCTATTCCTACAACACCGGTGACGATGAAGCCGCCAAGCTGCAAAACGAAGTCCGCGAGCGCGTGCTGGCACACGAGTGGGCGGTGCAGTTCCACGGCTTTTATGTGGACATGCAGACAAAAGAGATGTCCTTTGACGTGGTGATGAGCTTTGACATTCTGCCGCAGGAGGGCTTGAAGCTCTTGCATGAGGAGATGCGGCAGGCTTATCCCGCCTACAAAATAACGATCGCGCCGGACGTGGATGCTTCGGTGACAGATTAAAGTGAAGGAGAACCATATGGAGATCAACGCACAAACTAAGCTGACAGACATTCTGGACAAATATCCGTGGCTGCCGGACGAGCTGGCAAAGCTTGACGGCAGATTCAAGATCATCAAAACGCCTGTCGGAAAAATGATGATAAAGAACGCCACCATTGCCGACGCCGTTAAAAAAACGGGATTGCAGGAGGATGTGCTGATCGCGGAGCTGAACAAGCTGATCGCGGCGCACGGCTGACAGCGGCTTTAATACTAAACTCAAATAAAAAATAGACA
>ONGI01000007.1 GCA_900317315.1 uncultured Eubacteriales bacterium | reverse complement strand
CCGCCCTCGATGAGCCTGGTCAAGCCGACCAGCTGGCACAGCTTCGATCTGAGATTGAGCTTGTCGCCTTCGTTTGTTACAAGATATACGTTGCCCTCGCAGGTATCCAGCACGGCGAGGAACTCAGCGACATCAATATTGTGCAAATCCATAATAGGTTTCATGTTACGTTTCCTCCTTGAATTCATGTGATCTGCTCTCACGGAGCCGATCGAAAATTTTTTTCGTGCGCCATTTACCATTTGGCAAATCATGATTTTTTATCGGCCTTTTGCTATTCAAAGTTAACCCGGGTGTGTGTTTGAATAAGCCGATGCGTCAAGCGGACTATTGACTTGACACTCTCTATTATACGCAGCTTTTCAAAAAAGTCAACAATTTTAATTTTGCATATTTGTGCAACGTGCTATCCAAATGACGATTTTAACTAATATATTGGAATTATAATTGTGCAACGTGCATATCTTATTGCCTGTGAAGAATTAACTATGACATTTTATTAAAAAATTTTTTAAACAGATTTTACAATTTAATTCCATTTAAGCAAAAAGATAATTGGCTTTTTTGCCAAACTTTTTCGCCTCTCTCTATCTTGGGCGTCCTCTTGAGGCGCACACCATATCTTGTATGCGGCAAAAACGGCAGCCCCCAAAAGAGGCTGCCGCGAATGGATGATACGATAAGATTTTACGCAGCCGCAAGCATCCGCGCGATGTCGGTGACGTCGCGCACATTGAGAATGCCGTCGCTGTTGACGTCGGCGGCTGTCTGCGCCGTTTCGCTGAGCGTCGTCATCTCACACAAATAACGCTGCAAAGCGGTGCAGTCCTGAATGGTAACGGCGCCGTCCAAATCCACGTCGCCCGGCAGAACCTCCGGCAACGCGACAAAGGTAACGTTGTCGTGCGCACCGGCAAAGGTCTCCGCTGCGGAACCCTCATAGCCATAAAGCGTCAGCGAGGCGAGACCCAACGCGGTGTTGTCGCCAAATTCGGTCAGCGAACGCGGACAGGTCAACTCCGTCAGTGCGGTGTTGGTCAGCGCGTAGTCACCGATAGAGGTCACACCATTGTTCAGCCGCAGCGCTTGCAGCTGTTGGCAGTAATAGATACAGCCGTCGCCGATGGTTTTGACCGTGGACGCCGTTTTCAGCTCTGTCAGGTCGGTATAGGCGAACGCGTATGGTTGCAGCGCGGTAATGCCCTCGGGAACCGTGTAGGAGCCGGAAACGACCGCTTCGAGCAGCACCGTGCCGTCCAGAATGAAGGCGTTGTCGCGGTATCGGATTCTGCCGTTTGCCGTGATATTTTGCAGCGCCGTGCAGCCGAAGAATGCAAACGGCTCGATCGCCTCGGTTTCGGGCGGAATGTTGATAGTGGTGAGCGCGGTGCAGCCCTCAAACGCGTTCATATCGATCTTCTTAATCGAATCGGGCAGCACGACCTCGCGCACGTTCGTTTCGTAGGAAATGAATTGTTTACCGACCGAAACAATCGGCTCGCCGTGATAGGTGTCCGGCACATCCAGCTTTTCGGGCATGACCTTTCCGTCGTACTGATAGACCTCATAGCCCTCATACTCCCGGTTATAACGGATCGAAAACAGGCTGTCGCGGTCACGCACCTCATAGTAACGCGGCGCATCCATGTCGTAGCCTGCCTCGACCTCGTAATAGTTCACACCGTCCGTCACCATCGCGTTGCGGTGGCCGGAGCCTGCAAAGCTGTCGCGGTTGCCGTTGCGCATCCAGGCGTCCAAGCCAAGCATGTTTGCCATCTCGACAATGGTGTAGGTCGAAGCCCAGCAGTCGCCGCCGCCAAACACCACCATATCGGTGAAGGTGCTGTAATTGACGTTATATTCCCTGTCGGCGACAAATTTGGCAATGACCTCCGCCTTTTCCTTGGTGGTCATATCCTCGCGGATATTCGCGTCAAGATAGGCACGCGCCGTGTTTTTTGCGTAGATTTCCGCGTAATCCACGACATGCACCGTGGCATAATAGGTGTTTCCGTCCGCCACTACCGCAACCGTCTGGTCGCCAATGCTGTATTTAGCGGTAATGCTGTCCGGCGTTTGTCCCTGCAGCGGACTGTAATAGCCCCAGCCGCCGTACCAGTAGACATTGACGATCTTTGGAGAAACCGTGGCTCCCTCCACCTCCAAATCGCTGCCGCCTACCGCGTAGCAGTGTACCTCGGAAGCGCCCTCCACCGCAAAGGTGAAGGACTGCGGACAGTCGTCCGGAATCGAAATAGCGGCACGCTCGGCTTCATTCAGCGCATAGAGCGTCACTTCTGTCGCGTTGAGCGGCTGTTCCGCAGCCGACGCCGCAAACGGCACCGTGCCGAACAGCAGGCAAACCGCGCACAGCACCGCCGTGACAGCGCAGATATGCTTGTATGGTTTCATTACAATAACCTCCCTGTAATACTTTAGATACATTATACAATATCTTTCGGCGAAACACAAGAGAAAAGCAGCTATTTTTTACGAACAAAGCAACCGGTCGGCTCCGCAGAACCGACCGGCTTTTCATATATAATATGACTATACAGATTTATTTGAAGTAGTTCACGCCGCTCTCAAAGATTTTTTGATCCTTGGCAAACGGAACGTTTTGATAGAGGTTGTCGCCCTTGCGCTCGCTGTGACCCATCTTGCCCAGTACTCTGCCGTCGGGCGAGGTGATGCCCTCAATCGCGCAGACGGAGCCGTTGACGTTGTAGGCGATGTCGCCGCTCGGCTTGCCGCTGAGATCGACATACTGGGTGGCGATCTGTCCGTTAGCCGCCAACGCGCGAACGGTCTCCTCATCCGCCATAAAGCGTCCCTCACCGTGCGAAACGGGGATCGCGAACACGTCGCCTGCGTCCACACCGGCGAACCACGGCGATTTGACCGAGGTGACGCGCGTGTATGCCATGTGAGAGATATGTCTGCCGACGGTGTTAAAGGTCAGCGTCGGGTCGGTGGGCTTGAGCGGACGGATCTCGCCGTAGGGCACCAGACCGAGCTTGATGAGCGCCTGGAAGCCGTTGCAGATGCCGAGCATCAAGCCGTCGCGGTTTTTGAGCAGCTCATTGACCGCCTCGGCAATGCGCGGATTGCGGAAGGTGGTGGCGATAAACTTGCCGGAGCCGTCGGGCTCGTCGCCGCCGGAGAAGCCGCCGGGCAGCATAATCATCTGCGCGGTGCGGATGCTCTGCACCATGCGTTCGATGGTCTCCTCGATGCCCTGCTGCGTGAGGTTCTTGACGATCAGCATATCCACCTCGGCGCCCGCCTTTTCAAAGGCACGCGCGGTGTCCACCTCGCAGTTGGTGCCCGGGAACACCGGGATAAAGACCTTTGGCTTGGCGGTCTTGATGACCGGAGAGGCGGTGTTGCGTTCGGTGTAGAGCGGTGCGTCCACCGTGACAGCCGGACATTCCGCCTTGGTCGGGAATACCTTTTCGAGAGGCGCCCTCCACGCCTCGGTCAGCGCCGCGACGGAAACGGACTTGCCGCCCATCGTGACAGCGCCGTCGTCGGTGACGGTACCCAGATCATACTGCAATACGGAAGCGTCGAGCGCGGCGCCGTCGGCAAGCTCCAAAACAAGCGAGCCGGAGAGCGGTGCAAACAGCTCTTCGTTGGTGAGCTCCTTGGTGAAGCGGAAGCCGAAGCCGTTGCCGAAGCACGCCTTGCAGACGCAGGCTGCGGCGCCGCCCTCCTTGACGACGGAAGCGGAGCGCACCTTGCCGGCGTCCATCAGCGCATAGACCGCCTTGTACATGGCGACGAGCTTGTCCCAGTCGGGCATCAGGGTCGCCTTGACCTCGGGAACCGGCACATAGATCACCTTGGAGCCTGCCTGCTTGAATTCGGCGGAAACCGTCTTGCTCGCCTTGGTCATGGCGACCGCAAAGCTGACGAGCGTCGGCGGCACGTCGATATCCTCAAAGCTGCCGGACATGCTGTCCTTGCCGCCGATGGAGGGCAGACCGAGCTTTAGCTGTGCCTGCATCGCGCCGAGCAGTGCGGCGGCAGGCTTGCCCCAGCGTGAGGGAACGTCCTTGAGTCTTTCAAAATATTCCTGGAAGGTCAGTCTGGCTGTCAGCGGATCAGCGCCGATCGCCAACAGCTTGGAGGTGGATTCGACCACCGCATACGCCGAGCCGTGGAACGGGCTCCAGCGCGAAACACCGGGGATATAGCCGTAGCTCATTGCGGTGGCGTCGTCGGTCTCGCCCTTTTCGAGCGGAAGCTTTGCCGCCATCGCCTCCTGCGGCGTGAGCTGGTGCTTGCCGCCGAAGGGCATCATCACCGTGGCTGCGCCGATGGACGCATCAAAGCGCTCCGACAGACCGATCTGGGAGCAGACGTTCAGTCTGCCCATATTCTTCTTCACTGCCTCGTCAAAGGGCAGGTCCCTGAGTTCTTCGGGACAGGCGGTGCGGTAGCAGTCCTCCGCCTTGGGCGCCGTGATGTGCGCCTTTGCCACCTGCGTGACGCCGTTGGTGTTGAGGAACGCACGGCTCAGATCGACGATCGTGTCGCCGCGCCAGTGCATGGTCAGACGCGGATCTTCGGTCACAACGGCGACCGCCGTCGCTTCGAGGTTCTCCGCCGCCGCGTATGCGATAAACTGCGCCACATCGTTTTTGTCCAGCACGACCGCCATTCTCTCCTGCGATTCGGAGATAGCCAGCTCGGTGCCGTCCAGTCCGTCATATTTTTTTGTTACCTTGTCGAGATCGACGGTCAGACCGTCGGCGAGCTCGCCGATCGCCACGCACACGCCGCCTGCGCCAAAGTCGTTGCATCTCTTGATAAGCTTTGCCACCTTGGGATCGCGGAACAGGCGCTGGATCTTGCGCTCGGTGGGCGGATTGCCCTTTTGCACCTCTGCGCCGCAGGTCTCGATGGAGCTTTCGGTGTGTGCCTTGGAGGAGCCGGTGGCGCCGCCGCAGCCGTCGCGTCCGGTTCTGCCGCCGAGCAGCACGATCACATCATCGGGCGCCGGTACCTCGCGGATGACGTTCTCCTTGGGAGAAGCGCCGATGACCGCGCCGATCTCCATGCGCTTTGCCACATAGCCGGGATCATAGAGCTCCACCACCTGACCGGTCGCCAGACCGATCTGGTTGCCATAGGAGCTGTAGCCTGCCGCCGCGCCGGTGGTGATTTTGCGCGAGGGCAGCTTGCCGTGCAGGGTCTTGTCAAAGGGCGTTGTCGGGTCGCCGGAGCCGGTCACGCGCATTGCCTGATACACATAGGCGCGTCCCGACAGCGGATCGCGGATCGCGCCGCCGAGGCAGGTCGCCGCGCCGCCGAACGGCTCGATCTCGGTGGGATGGTTGTGGGTTTCGTTCTTGAACTGCACCAGCCACTGCTCCGTCCTGCCGTCGATGGTCACAGGCACCTCGATGGAGCAGGCGTTGATCTCCTCGCTCTCGTCCAAATCGGGGATCATGCCCTTCTTTTTCAGGGACTTCATGCCCATCAGTGCCATATCCATCAGCGACACGATGCGGTCGGTGTCCTTGCCGTACACCTCGTCGCGCGTGTCGTAGTATTCCTGCAAAGCGTCCTCGATGACCTTGCCGAGCGCTTCCTGCTCGATTTTGATCTCACTGAGCTGTGTCAGGAAGGTGGTGTGACGGCAGTGATCGGACCAGTAGGTGTCGATCACGCGCAGCTCGGTCACACTGGGGTCGCGGTGTTCGGTGTCGCGGAAGTAGTCGCGGCAAAATTTGAGGTCGTCGAGCGTCATGGCAAAGCCCATGGAACCGTAGTACGCCGCCATTTCGTCGTCGTTCCAGGTGACAAAGCCCTCCACGCGCCGGACATTCTCGGGAACAGGCGTCTCCATATCGAGCGTCTCCGGCTTGTCAAGGCTTGCCAAGCGGCTTTCGACCGGATTGATGAGGTAGTCCTCGATCTTTTTCTGATCCTCGTCGGTGATATCGCCCTTGAGACAGATCACACGCGCGGTCAGCACCTTGCAGCGCTCGCCCTGTGTGAGCAGCTGCACGCACTGCTCGGCGGAGTCGCCGCGCTGGTCGTACTGTCCGGGAAGATACTCCATCGCAAACACGCGCCAGCCGTCCTCAACGGGCAGGGTCTCTTCATAAATCACATCCGCATTCGGCTCGGAAAGGACAATGCCCTTTGCCTCGTCATATTCCGCCTCTGTCAGACCCTCAATATCGTAGCGCACGATATAGCGCAGGTCGGTGACGGACATCATGCGCAGATTGTGGCGAATATCCCACAGGGTCTGCTTGGCTACGACGTTGAAGCCGTCGCGTTTTTCCACAAAAATTCTGATTACATTTGACATAGCTCAGCCTCCGTGAAAGGCAAGCCCACAGCATGCGGGCGTTGCCTGTGCGTTTTCAATTTATTGTATCACAAAAACCGTTCCTTATATTTCACCTAAAGCAATATGCTGATTATAAACGCCGAAAAAAGTGGAATTCTTGGGAAAAATTCTGCAAATCCGTTGTTGACTATTTCGCAAAAACAAGGTACAATATAGAATGACTGAATATGCAAATATGCAACAATCAAACTGAATTGGAGGATATGATGAAGAAACTGGTTTCCGTTCTGTTAGCGGCAGCCGTGGCGCTGTCGTCCGCTTTGATGATGACGGGCTGTGAGGAGCAGGAATATCCTGTGAGCATTGCCAACTACACGATCGAAAAAGAACCCGAAAACGTGGTCGTTCTCGACCCGATCACCGCCGATATTATGGCGTATATGGATTTTGAAAGAAAATTTGCCGGCAGAAGCAAGGCTGTTACCCAGCCGGAGCTGAAGGCCGCACCGGTCGTGGGCACCGAGGAGAATCCCGACATCGACCAGATCGTCAAGATGAAAACCGACCTCGTTTTCTGCAACGACAAAATCAACGAGGACGCCCAGAAAAAGCTCGAAAGCAAGGGCATTCAGGTGATCAAGCTTCAAAAGCCCGAAACGACCGCCGAGGTCAAAACGAATTATGAAACCATCGGCAAGGCGCTCGCCGGCACCAAAAAGGGCAGCGCCGCCGGCAAGGAAGCCTATAACAAGCTCGTGCAGGATCTGGACAAGCAAAAGCGCGAGATCGAGGATATGAACAAAACCGGCGCCCTCTACACCGTCTGCTATCTTTATATCGACGATCAAAAGCTGAACAACCTCTCGAGCGGCAGCTTTGGCAATATCCTGATGGGCTACACCAACTGCGTCAATATCTTTTCGGTCGGCACCAACAGCACGTCTGTTTCGCCCAGCAACGACACCGCCAAGGTCGTGGCAAGCGCCAATCCGAATTTTATTATCTATGATAAAAAAGAGACCCTTGAACAGCTCAAATCGAGCAAGACCCTCTCCAAGCTCAACGCCCTTAAGACCGAACGGACGCTGGAGATCCCGCTCGCGGATATGTCTCTGCCCGGTATCACCGCCGGCAAGACGCTGAAAAAGATGATAGATTTTATCTATCCGGCTCACGGCGCAACACCGGACGAAGCCGTCAAAGCCACCTCTCCCAAAAACGAAAAAACAACCAAGCCGCAGGAAACGACCGCTCCCAAGGGCGAGGACGTTTCGGCGCAGTATAACATCAGCCTGACCGACCTGACGCTCGCAGTGGACAACGAGGGCGAAAGCGTCAGCGCCGTGCAGCAGCGTTTGGTGGCTCTGGGCTACCTCACCCAGAGCGAGGAGGATTCCAACGTCACCGGCTACTACGGCGAAGCCACCGTTGACGCGGTGAAGGCGTTCCAGAAGAAGAACGGCATCAAAGAAACCGGCGACGCCGACGCCGCCACCCTAAAGGCTCTCTTCCTCTCCACGGCAAAGAAAGCAAATTAAGCAGCAGCGTGTCGGCAGCGTGACGCTGCACCCGGTCCGCCTTTTGAAAGGTTTTATCGGGAGATGACCGTCATCAACGGCGGGTCAAAGCTTGGCAATATTCCTGAACCAAAAGCACTCCGACAAAAGGCAGATACCCTATAGAAGTCAAGCCCCTGCGTGTTGCAAAACGCGCAGGGGCTTTGTGTTTATTCGGATGCTACGATCGGAAGTTATAACAGAAAAATGTACGAAAGCTTCTTGCCTAATAAAACACCGGCTAAGCATAATCCTACGCTGAGAAACACATACAATCCTCCGAGAAAAAACATCTTTTTTTCAAATAAAGTAAATGCTTCGAGCGAGAATGTAGAAAAAGTGGTAAAACCTCCGCACACTCCTGTTTTCCAAAACAAAAGCGCGTTTGGAGATTTCTCATTTACTATTCCGATAACAAATCCAATAGCTAATGCTCCGATAAAATTTGTTATCAAGGTGATAAACGGGAAATCTGTTTTACAAGGAATCAGACTGATCGTGTATCTCAACACCGATCCAAGCGCACCGCCAAGTGCTACAAATAAAAAGCCCATATCGTTCTCCCGATCTTTATATGAATATTCTCCATTGCTAATCCCGATTCATGTTAGTTACCATTATAGCAAACAACCGAAATGCTGTCAATAAAACGCCATATTACTTCTATATCAGCTTTTCTCCGATCACTGCCACCGCGTTGCCGCCGCACAGCTCCCGTCCCTTTTCTCTGACGGAGGCGCAAAAGAGCGCGCCTCCCCTTTGCACGGCATATTCACGCAGAATACGGCGCACCGCCGAGGGCGCGGTGGGATAATCGAATAACAGATAATAGCTGCCGCCGCATTCGTAGGCGGCATTTTTTCCCGCGTAGGGACAGTGGCGGTAGAGCACCTCCACGGCGTTCAAAAAATCGCCGCAGCTCTCAAAGCGGTAGCCGGTGCCGCCGCTGCGCTTGAGACGGTAGCGCTGCATGCGCCGGCGCACCGTCACCAACAGATAACAGCTCTCGCCCATCGTCAGCGCTTCCACATTGACGCGCTTTCCGTTTGTGTCTATTCCCGATTTGCGGCACGCCAGACGCGTCAGACGCAGCAGCACCTTGCGTGCGTGCGCGTTTTGCAGGCTCATCTTTTTGAAATCCAACGCAAAATCTGTCATATCCTTGCCGCCCAGCACCACCAGCACGCGCTCACCGTCCAGTCTGTTTATCGTCAATTCAGCCGCCTCCTGTTTTGTATCATCATATATTCCATCATATGCGCAAAAATGTGAAAATGCAAGTGATTTTTATTGGAAAATATATTGTCAAAATAGAAATATAATGTTATACTATTTTTATCTACAATTCACAAAGGGGTGTTTTTATGCCATCATGGCTCAATGACGCAGTATTCTATGAAATCTATCCGCAGAGCTTCTATGATTCCAACGGCGACGGTATCGGCGACATCAACGGTATTATTCAAAAGCTCGATTATGTCAAGGGTCTCGGCTGCAACGCGATTTGGCTGAATCCCGTGTACGACTCGCCGTTTATGGACGGCGGCTATGACGTCCGCGATTACTACAAAGTGGCGCCCCGCTACGGCACCAATGATGATTTGGTGCGGCTGTTTGAGGCTGCGCACCGCAAAAAGATGAAGATTCTGCTCGATTTGGTGCCGGGTCACACCTCCGACACCCATCCGTGGTTTTTGGCTGCCAAGCGCGCACAGGAGAGCGACCTCTCCAACCGCTATATTTTTACCAAGAGCGTTTGGGACGCGCCGCCGGAATATCGCATGATGTGCGGCATCTGCCAGCGCAACGGCAACTATATGGTCAATTATTTCAGCTCTCAGCCTGCCCTCAACTACGGCTTTGCCGAGATTACCCATCCCGAGTGGCAGCTGCCGGTTGACCATCCCGACTGCCTGCGCACTGCCGAGGCGATAAAGGCGGTCATGCGCTTTTGGCTCGACAAGGGCGCCGACGGCTTCCGCGTGGATATGGCGGATTCACTGGTGAAAAACGACGACGACAAAAAAGCCACCGCCAAGATTTGGCGCGGCGTGCGCGAGATGCTCGACGCGGAATATCCCGAGGCGGCGATGGTTTCGGAGTGGTGCTGTCCCGACCGCGCGATTACGGACGCAGGCTTCCACATGGATTTTTATCTCGACCACTACGGCAACGGCTACAGCCGCCTGTTCCGCTTTGGCGAATGGGGCGACTTGGCTGTGTTCAATCCCAACGGCCTCGGTGATTTGAAGGGCTTTGCGGAGGAATATCTCCCTGCCTACAACCGCACCAAGGACAAGGGCTACATCTGCTTTATGACCAACAACCACGATATGCCGCGCGTGCCTGCCTATCTGGACAAGCAGGCGATCAAGCTCGTCAACGCGTTTATCTTCACCATGCCGGGCGTGCCGTTTTTGTATTACGGCGACGAAATCGGCATGCGCTATCAAGCGGACCTGATCAGCAAGGAAGGCGGCTTTTCGCGCACCGGCTCGCGCACACCCATGCAGTGGAAGGCAGGCAAAAACCTCGGCTTCTCCGAGAGCGACTACCCGTATCTGCCGGTCGATATGAGCGACGACGCGCCGACCGTTGAGAACCAAAAGGACGACCCCGACAGCATCTATCGCGTTGTGATTGACCTGATTGCCCTGCGCCACAAGTATGACGACCTCCACGGCAACGGCGAGATGGAGTTCCTTTACAAAGAGGGCAGCACCGCGTTTGCCGTTCGCCGCGGCGATTTGATGATGTTCTTCAATCCGCTCGGCAAAGAAACCGTGATCGCCACCGACTGCGACGGCGACGTGATCTACAAAATCGGCGAAGCGGTCATCGAAAACGGCAGAGCCGTGATGCAGCCGCAGAGCTTTTTGCTCATCAAAAACAATTGATAGATTCCCGATACGCAAACAGGGACGGTTCGTGTGAGCCGTCCCTTTCAATTTGAAATGATGCAAAAACAAGGACGGCTCACATGAACCGTCCCAAAAATTTTATAAAATAGTCAAATCAACCGCCATGCTTCGGCACGCCGTTGATGAAGGCTTCCTCTAAACCAAACACTTCAATAGGCGGATCGGATGCAACGTCACGTTGCTTAGCCCCAGAGGTGACCGAGGTCGGTGTCTTCGGCAAAGTTGTCGATGCCGTAGAGAACGAGGATCTGGTCGGGCTTTTCGGTCTTGACGAGCTGGGTGATGTCCTCATTGGAATAACGCATATCCAGCAGGATCACCTTGCTGAAGCTCTCGGCAAGGAACGGCGCAAAGCAGTGGCTGAAGCTGTCCTTGATGACGATGACCGTGCCTTTGTTGGCGTTTTGGTTGTGAATGATGGTCTTGGCATGGTTGCCGTCGATAAAGACGGGATATTTGTCGTCCTCGGTCGCGTGCTCATAGAAGAACAGCGAATCCTGCTCCTTGACGACCTCTCCGCCGTCGCTGATTTGAATGTGGATGTCGCCTTCCTTGTTGTTCGGGTTCTTCCAGATTTCCAGCGTGTCGGGCGGCGTGAGCCAAAAACCGCTCTTGGAGTAGGTGGTGCCGTAGAAGTTTCCGAGCTTTTCTACCTCAAAGCCCTCCTGCGGCTTGGTGACAAGACCAAAGATTTTGCAGTATTCGCGGTAGGTCAGGTATGCCGCCTCCGACGTCCAGTGATGGTCGGTGCGGTAGTAGAGCTGCGAACCGCTGCGGTAGGCGCGCTTGAAGGTGTCGCGCATGTCGAGAAAACGAATGCCAACCGCGTCGGAATAGTCGCGGATATAGTCGAGATATTCGTCGTCACGGTAGATGTCGTGCACCAGCGGCAGCTTGTCGGTGCAAATGTAGCCGGTGGAGGGCACCATCACAAGGGTCATCGGCGTGTCGATCGAACGCTTGAACTCCGTGAGCAGTCCCATGTTGTCGGGTATCCTGCCGTAATCCTTGATGGGCTTGTTGATCAGGTAGCCGTCGCTGCCGTTGTAGACGCCGCTTGCGCCGTTGTTGCCCTCGGCGAGCGTGGTATAGGCGTTGACGCCTACCCAGGTGTTGCGAAACGGAAAATGGTCGGCAAAGTAGGTCTCAAAATCCTTGCCGAACTGACCGCTGAATACGGTTTCGGCGTCGGTCTTGGGAAAGCTCGCCAGCACGCGCTTTTCGGAGGCGCTGTAGCCCAGCTTGGGCATGACGATAAACAGCAGTGCCATCGCCGCCAAAAAGCCGCTGAAGATGAACGCGGGCGCATAGCCGACCTTCATAGCAGGCTCGGGTGCGGTCGGCGTCGCCGGACAATCCGTGCGCGCACGCTTGGGACGCTCCACGTGAATGACGGTGTTCTTTTTGACCTTGTCGGCAGCCGGCGTCCCGTCGGCGTTGAGCATGGCCGAGGAGGAGACGATGTCCACCATCTCCGCACCCTCCGGCGCTTCCGCAGGCTGTGAACCGGGATCCTCTTCCATCATATCCGGTTCAATGACGACCTCCTCATCCTCTGCCTCTTCCGGCTCCTCCGCGGGCTTTTTTTCTTCCGGCTCGTCAAAGCTCGTTTTGCGCACGATTCCCTTGCGGTTCAGCCGCAGCTTGGGAAGCACCGGCTTTTGCGGCGCGGCGTGCGCTTCCGGTTCAGCCGCAGCAGGCTCCTCCGGCGCAGCCGCAGCGACAGCTTCCGGCTCCTTGGAAGGGGCGTCCTTTTTGTTTTTGGAGAAGAAGCCGCGCTTTTTCTGCTTGGGAGCAGGCGCTTCGGCAGACGCTGCTGCGACCGGCGCAGCCGGCTTGACCGCCTCCGCCGCCTGAACAGGCTCCTCCGCCTTGGAACGGCGTCTTGCCTTTTTTGCCTCGGACGCAGGCTCCTCGGCGGCGTGACGTCCGTGCTTGGGTGCAGCGGCGCCGCTCTCCTTGGCAAACCGTTTGCCGCCGTGCTTGGCTTCCTTTTTGGCGGTAAACGCTTTTTTATTGTCATCTGCGTAATGTTTCATTCATATCACCTACCAGTCGTCAGAAGCGGAAATAGAGGAACGGATTGTAGCTCTGGCTGACCAGGCTCGCTGTGCTGAGGAAAAGTACCGCTGCACAGAAAAGGGTCTCCGCGATCCAAATGTAACGGGTACGGGCAAATCTGTTGTAGATATTCGTTGCAAACGGCGTGCTCGCAAAGCCTGCAATGACCAACATGGGCAGGAAGCTGATGATGGTGTTGAGCGTTTCCTGGCTGCCCAAGCCCCTGCCGAAGTTGAACAGATTGGCAAGGAAGCTGCCGAGCTGTGTCACGTCGGTGAAGTAGAAGATGCCCCAGCCGATGATCACCAGCAGCAGGGTGTAGAGGTGCTGCGCCGCTGCGGGCAGCTTGTCCAAAAAGCGCTTGAGCACGAACTTTTCGAGAATCAGCATGCCGCCGTAGTAAAGTCCCCACAGGATAAAGTTGTAGGCCGCGCCGTGCCAAAGACCGGTCAGACCCCACACGATCAGGAGGTTGATGATCTGACGGCGCGTGCCCTTGCGGTTGCCGCCGAGCGGAATGTAGACATATTCCTTGAACCAGGTGGACAGCGAAATGTGCCAGCGGCGCCAAAAGTCGGTGATAGAGGTGGCGATGTAGGGGTAGTTGAAGTTTTTGAGAAACTCAAAGCCCAGCATATTGCCCAGACCGCACGCCATGTCGGAATAGCCCGAAAAGTCAAAATAAAGCTGGAACGAAAAACCGATAATGCCGACCCAAACGCCGAGGATACCGTTGTTTTCGTCCGCAAGCAGCGCTGAGGTCAGCGCGCCCATCTGGTTGGCTATCAGTACCTTTTTTGCCAGTCCGACGCAAAAGATCTTGACGCCCTTGGTGAACATCGCCAGCGTCTCGCGGCGGTGGATCATCTGCTCCGCAACATCGCGGTAGCGCACGATCGGACCCGCGATCAGCTGCGGAAAGAGCGCAAGGTAGGTGCCGAAGTTGATAAAGCTCTTGGACACCGGCGCGTCGTCGCGGTAGACGTCAATGACATAGCTCATGGTCTGGAAGGTGTAGAAGCTGATGCCGATGGGCAGGCTGATCTTGAGATCGGGCAAGCTCATAAACGGCAGATGATTCAGCGTTTCGACGATCAGACCCGTGTACTTGAACACCGCCAAAATGCCGACGTCGAGCACGATCGTCAAAATCAAAAACAGCTTTTTCTTTTTGCGGTCGTGCCGGTACTTATCGACCAGCCAGCCGCCCAGATAGTTGAAGGCGACGTTGAACACCATCAAAAGAACCAGCATCGGCTCTCCCCAGCCGTAGAACAGCAGATTGATGAAAAAGAGAAACAGGTTGCGCCATTTGCGCGGCGTGACGTAGTAGATCAGCAGCGTCAGCGGCAGATACGCAAACAGGAACACCAGGCTTGAAAATACCACTTTCTCACTCTCCTCATTTTTTTCTGTTGGGTTTTTCGCATATATACTATATTTTATTATATTTGCGAAAATAAGTCAAGGGAAATTTTAGGCGGTTATCCTCACGATCTCGTAATCATAGCCCTGTGCCACTGCAAAGGAGTCCGCAGCGCCGGGCGTCACGATGGCTTTTTTGTCGGAGGTGAGCATGATAAAATCAAAATCGGCGTGGTCATGATAATACTCCTCCGCCTTTTCGCGTCCCATCACAAAAAGCGCGGTCGAAAGTCCGTCGCTGCGCACGCCGCTTGAGGAGATGATGGTGACGGACAAAATGCCGTTGTCGACCGGAATGCCGGTTTTGGGGTCGATGATGTGGCTGTAGACCTTGCCGTCCGCACCGGTAAAGCAGCGCTCGTAGCTGCCGGAGGTGGCGATGACCTTGTCCTTGCAGCTCAGGTAGCCCATAAACGTCGCGCTGTTGTCGGGGTCGGCGATCCCGACGCGCCACGGCTGCCCGTTCTGCTTTTCGCCGTAGGCTGCAACGGTGCCGCCGAGGTTGAGAATAGCGCTTTGACAGTCGGCGTCACGGAGAATGTCCGTCGCCTTGTCCGCGATATAGCCCTTGGCGACCGCGCCGAAATCGAGCTTCATGCCGGAGCGTTTGAGTTTGATGATATTGTTTTCACAGCTGACCTGCGTGTGATCGACCAAGGGAAGCAGCGCCGTGAGCCGTTCGGCAGTCGGGATTTGAAAATCCTTGGAGATAAAGCCCCATTCCTCCACCACGGGCAGCACCGTGATGTCGAGCGCGCCGCCGGTGTCCTCGCAGAGCGCGAGCGACTGCTCCGCCAAATTTGCAACATCCGGCGAGACCGCGCCCTCACCGTTTTGGTTGACGCGGAAGATCTCGTTATCCTCGCCCTTGTCGTTGGTGACGGACAGCCGCTTGTCGAGTGCTTCGATATTCGCGCGGATAGAGGACAGCTCATTGCCCGAGACGCCGTAGACCTCGAGCGTCATAAAGGTGTCCATCGCTTCTATACTGTCCGTCATTTTCTCGCGCTGCGGACTGCAAGCCCCTGCCGTCAGCAGCAGGCAAACGCCCAGCAAGGCGGCACAAAGTCGTTTTTTCATCGTTTTCTCCTAAATAAAGACAGGGTCATGCGCAGATGACCCCGAAATGTTGGTATATACTGTTAAAGGATACATTTACCTCCCGCTATCCAAAGCCGCCGAAAGCACCCGCCGGCGCCTAATTCTTCTTCCATGCGGAGGGAGAGAATAGGAGGAGGAGCGGGAAAATCTCGAGTCTGCCGGCGAGCATGTCGATGATCAGAACGATTTTGGAAAGCGGCGTAAAGGCGTAGTAGTTGCCGACGGGTCCGACATCGTTAAGACCGGGACCCGTGTTGTTGAGCGTGGCGGCAACCGCGGTAAAGCTCGTCACCATGTCCCTGCCCTCGATGGAGACCAGCAAAAAGCTTCCGACAAAAACTGCCACGTAGACCACCATAAACACCGAGGTGTTGCGCGTGACGTTGTGGTCGATGGACTTTCCGTCCATCTTGATGGTCTTGATGTTGCGCGGATGGATCAGCAGCGAAACTTCTTTTTTCAGCTCCTTGGCAAGAATGATCATACGCGAGACCTTGAAGCCGCCGCCGGTGCTGCCTGCCATGACGCCGATAAAGGTGATGACCAGAATGACCGCCTTGGACAGCTGCGGCCAGTGGTTGACGTCGCCGATGCCAAAGCCCGTGGTGGTGATGATCGACGACACATAGAAGAAGCCCTGATGGAGCGACTCGCCGAAATCATTGCGGTAGAGCGGCAGGATATTGACGGCGATCACGATGGTCGAAACCACGATAAAGCCGAGATAGAACCACAGCTCCTCGGTGCGCAGCGCCTGCTTGAACTTGCGCGCGATCAGCAGGATATAAACCGAAAAATTGACGCCGAACAGCATCATAAAGACCGCGATGACCGTCTGCAAATAGTGCGTGTGATACGCCGCCATGTTGTTGTTGTGAATGCCGAAGCCGCCGGTGCCTGCCGTGGAGAACGAAACGTTGACCGCGTTGAAAAAGTCCATGCCGCCGCAGAGCAGCAGGATGACCTCGAGCGTTGTCAAGCCGATATAGATACCGTAGAGGATCGCGGCGTAGTGGCGCATTTTGGGCACCGCCTTGCCGATGATGGGTCCCGGGCTCTCCGCCTTCATCAAGAAGATGCTCGACTGACCGCCCAGCTTGGGAATGAGCGCCAGCAGGAACACGATGACGCCCATGCCGCCCAGCCAGATCATCACGCTGCGCCAGAGCAGCATGCCGTGGCTGAGGGATTCCACATTGGTGAGGATCGAGGCGCCCGTGGTGGTAAAGCCCGACACCGACTCAAAGAACGCGTCGAGGTAGTTGGGGATCTCGCCGCTGAGAAAGAACGGCAGCGCCGCCACCAGCGACATCAAGATCCAGCTCAGCGCAGTCGCCGCAAAGCCTGCCTTTTGATAGAGCACCATGTTTTTTTGCTTTTTGAATTTGACGGCGACAACGCCGACCGCTGCCGAGATAAGTCCCGTCAGCAAAAAATAGAGTCCCTCGTGCTCGCGGTAAATCACGGAGGTGACGGTGCATACCTGCATCGCCGCGCCCTCGACAATGAGCACCCAGCCGAGGATATAAATGATAATGCGTTTGTTCATACCATCCCTCAGCGTCTCAGAATATCGTTGAGGTCGCTCAGCCCCTTATGCTTGGTAACGACGACCACCGAGTCGTCGGGCTTGATGACGTCGCTGCCCTGCGGCAAGATGATCTTGCCGCCGCGCGAAATACAAATGACCTGCAGATCGTCCTTCAGATCCAGCTGCATGAGCGGCGTATCGACGGTTCGGGAATTGCTTTTGGCGCGGAATTCGAGCGCCTCTACCCTGTCCTCATGCAGACGGTAGAGCGTTTCGACGTTGCTGCCGAGCGAATTCTGCATGGCGCGGATGTAGCGCGCGATGTATTCGCCGGTGAGCGTCTTGGGGCTGATGACGCTCTCCAAGCCCAGATTGCCGATGATGGTGTCAAAGGATTCATTGTTGATCTTGGTGATGATCTTGGCGTGCGACACGCTCTTGATGTAGAGCGAGATCAGGATGTTCTCCTCGTCGTAGTCCATCAGCGCGGCAACGCCGTCGGCGCTCTCGATGCCCTCGCTGAGCAACAGCTCCTGATCCATGCAGTCGCCGTGGATGATCATCGCGTCGTGCAGCATGGACGAAAGCAGGTTGCAGCGCTGCTCGTTGCGCTCGATGATCTTGACGTTGGCGCCTGACTTGATGAGCCGCTGTGCCAGATAGAACGACACCTTGCCGCCGCCGAGCAGGATCACGTCGCGGCTCCTGCCGATGTTGAAGCCCGATTTTTTGAAAAACTTTGCCGCGATCTCGGGCTTGGCGACGATCGAAGCCTTGTCGCCTGCCTTGATGCGCGTCTCGCCGTTGGCGATATAGACCTCATTGCCGCGTTCCACGGTGCAGATCCTGACCCTGCCCTTGAGGGTGTCGATCTGACTGATTTTTTTGTCACAGAGCGGCGAATTCGGCGGCACCAGCACCTTGATCAGCTCCACGGCGCCCTTGGCAAAGCTGTCGATCTCGAGCGCACCCGAAAAGCGCAGCAGACGGCTGATCTCGATCGCCTCGGTCAGCTCGGGATTGATCGACATCGACAGGCGCAGCTGATCCTTGACGCGGTACAAATCGTCGGTGTATTCGGGGCTGCGCACACGCGCGATGGTGTGCGGCACACCTGCGGCACGCGCCATCAGGCAGGCATAGAGGTTGACCTCGTCGCGTGCCGTGGCGGCGATGACCAGATCCGCCGTCTCGGCGCCTGCCTCCGACAGCGCTTCATAGGTGGCGCCGTTGCCCTCGATGCCCATCACGTCCAGCGACTCCGAGAGCCGCCGCACTGCCGCACCGTTGTTGTCCACCACGGTGATGTCATGGCCGGAGGTGTTCAGCTCACGCGCGATCGAGGTACCGACCTTGCCGCAGCCTATTATAACAATCTTCATCTTGTTCACCCAACTGCATAAAGACATACGGGAGGCTTGAAAGCTCCCGCATTTTGTGATAGTTCATTAAATGATGATACACTAATTAGTCCGAAAAATCAATAACCTAATCGAAAAAACTTTGGTTTTGCGCCTGATTTTGCACTTTTGGCACTTTTCATTTTGCGCATCATGTGCTATACTGATGGTATCAACACCATAACGGCAAGGAGGGTGCCTATGAAACGCAGCGGATATATCAGCTGGGATGAGTATTTTATGGGCGTGTCGCTGCTGGCGGCAAAGCGCAGCAAGGACCCCAACACGCAGGTGGGTGCGTGTATCGTGGACAGCAATAACATTATTTTGTCCACAGGCTACAACGGCTTTCCCTACGGCTGCTCCGACGACCTGTACCCTTGGGAGCGCGAGGGCAAGGACACCAAATACAACTATGTGGTACACGCAGAGCTGAACGCGATCCTCAACGCACGCGGCAAGGACCTAAAGGGTGCGCGGCTGTATGTTGATCTCTTTCCCTGCAACGAATGTGCCAAGGCGATCATTCAGTCGGGCATTGCAGAGGTGGTCTATCTCTACGACAAATACGCCGATTCCGCCGCCACCGTCGCCTCCAAAAAAATGCTGACCTCGGCAGGCGTAAAGCTCAGACACTTCACCACCGACAAGGACAGCATCACACTGGATTTCAAAAAATTGTAAATTATGGATCACGCATTACGCGTTATCCAAAATATTCCCCTTTTCCACATGGGGACGGATAAAATGTTCATACGCATAATCCCACAGCACCGCCGAGCCGTCGGCGGTGTTTTTGTTTCGGTTCAATATCTGTGAGAGCCTTACGCCGTTTTGCCGCCACATGGCGCCGTCGGTGGCGCAGTTGAGCATGGCAGGCTGCACGTTGTCGAGCGCACGCGCAAACCGTGCCTCCGGCGTTTTGCCCTCCTCAAACTCGTCCCACCAGCCGCGCAGCTTGGCGGCTTGGTCGGGCGGCAGAAGGTTGTAGAGCCGGTCGGCGGCTTTCAGCTCGCGGTCGCGCTGCGTGGTCTGCCCCTGTTCGTCGTAGGCGTAGGTGTCGCCGGCGTCGATCTCCACGATATCGTGAATGAGGATCATGCCCACGGTGCGCAGCATGTCGATCTTCTCGTTGGCGTATTCGCTCAGCAGCAGGCACATCAGCGCCATGTGCCAGGCATGGTCGGCGTCGTTTTCATGCGCCATGCCGTTGGACAACAGCGTCTGCCGCATGACAGACTTCTCCTTGTCCGCCTCCAAAATAAACGCAAATTGCCGTTCCAGCCTTTGCCTATCCATCCTCACGCCACTCCCAACTCTCAACTCTAAACCTTAACGTGCATCCAGTCCTCGTCGCCGAGGGCGTCGCCGTAGGCTACGTCGCACGGCTCGTCATAGGACATGCCATAGTAGGAATATTTGTCGCTGTGCGTCGCCCATTCGGGGTCGTAGAGCTTTCCGTCTATCTCCGTCCAGCCGTGGCCGCCGCTGTTGCAGGCATAGACCTCCTCGTAGCCGATCGCCTTTGCCATGTACGCAAACGAAGCGCCAAAGCTAAAGCAATCGCCCTTGCCGTCGATCAGCAGGTCCTTGGCGTAGACCACCGGCCAGTCGGGTCCGGTGTAGGTGTCGCGGCGCACACCCTCAAGGTAGTTGTCCTTTAGGTAGTGGAACGACGCGTACAGCTTCTCCTCCATCGTCATGCCCTTGCGCGTACACTTTCGCACCGCGTCGCGCGCCGCTTCCATGACCGCCTGTGCGTCCTCCGAGGCGTCCCACGGCACCTCCGGCTCGGTCGGCGGCTCGGTGGGCTTGGTGGGCTTGGTGGTCGCAATGGTGGCAGGCACCGTGGTAACGGTCTCGCTCTCCGTCTTTTGTGATAGCTTTAGCTGATTAATTGCCGCGGCATGCATGTCAGCCTTGGGCATATCGCCTGTCAGTGCGCAGGTCGTCATGGCGATCATGGACACGATCGCCACGCCTGCTGTCAGTACCGGCGGAATCAATCTGTTTGCACTCATTCTCTTATCTCCCCATTCAAAATGTATCCCTTATGGCAAAAACAAGGGCTTGACGACTGCGAAGCCCCTGTGCTATCCGAAGATTCTCAACAAATCATCCTTGCACCGCATCACGCAGTCATACCCCTCCCGTATGGTTTGGGTGAGGTTATCCATCGAAAAGATCGCAGTTTTGCTGTTCTTGATATCCACCACATAATCGGCGAGCTTTTTGCTCTCGCGCGTGCTGTTGATGGAATAGAGGTCGAGCGCGCGCCAAACCACCTTCATCATGCCGTCCAGACCCGTTTCGGGCGTGTAATCCGTGATGTCAAAGGCGAGCGCCAGCACCTTGCCCACACCCATGTCGCGCATGATCTTGGTGGGCAGGTTGTCCTTGGAGCCGCCGTCGATAAAGTTGTAGCCCTGATAATTGCAGGTGGTATAGATGCCCGGAAAGGTCATACTCGCACGCACCGCCAGCTCCAGCGGCGCACCGCAGATATAATGGATGTGGTCGGTCTGCAAGCCCTCGTCGAGCGTTGTAAAAATGCACTCGTCGGTGGTATAGGTATCGTTGGTGCAGATGGACAGGTTGATCGGCAGATTCTGAAAGCCGCGGACGCCCTTGTTGTCCATCGCCTTGCGGATCACGTTCGAGATCACCGCGCCGTCCTTCAGACCGTCCTTGTCGGTGCTCTTGTTGAATTTGAGGCTTGCGAGCTGCGCCACGATCGGGATCGGGCGAAAATCCGCCAGCGTCTCCCAATAGTGCTCGGCAAAATCCTGCATTTCGTCCGGCGTGCAGCCCATCGCGGTCAGCGCCGCCATCGCGGAGCCGGAGCTGGTGCCTGCCACATACTGCGGCCTGAGTCCCAGCTCATACAACGCGCGCACGGCGCCGATATGCGCAATGCCCTGCAGGCCGCCGCCCGAAAAGACGACGCCCAGCTCGTTCTTTCGCTTTTCTCTGTCAATTTCCTTCATACATACCTCTATTTGTAAAACCGGTAGACGTTGCAATACGATTCCGTCTCCACAAAATAGTCATACCAGTTGAAAAACTCCTCAAACTGCCTGTCCGCCTGGATCAGCTCCACATGCTTGAGCGCGGTGTTTTGCGTGATCTTGTCGGTCACGGTCTTTTCGTCCGCCAGACGCGAGATATACACGGTCACCTCGTCCAGCTCGCGGATCGTCGTATCCTGCACAAGCTTGTCCAGGCTGTCGGTCTCGGTGCGCTCCACGCTGCCGTTTGTCATAAAGCTCTGCGCAAGCGAGGCGACCTTGCCGTTGGTGACGACGCCGCGCTTCTGCGCAAACTCGTCCAGCTCGGTATAGAGCGTGGAGGACATGGCGGTGGTCTTGGCGATCATCACGCTGTCATAGTTCATAAACTTGTCGATACACTTGTTCCACTCCATCATCGACGTGCCGACAAACACGCACTTCTCGGTTTTCGGATGATAGAGATTCGTGGTGCCGTAGATGTAGTAGGGCTTGACCATAAAGAACGACAGTGCGCTTGCCAGCAGCATGGCGACCGGCACGATCACATGGAACGCGGCAAGGCGCATATGCTTGATCACGCGAAGATACGCGAACGTGAAGCCGAGCGACAGCAGCGGCAGGCTCGCCATGACATAGCGGTCGCTGTTGAACGGCGAAACCAGCGCGATAAAGACAAAATATACAACGCCCGGAACGATAACAAACCAAGCCTTGCGCGGCAGCTTTTTCTTAAAGCCGAGGCGCATCACCAAATACGGCACGACCGCGCCCAAAAACGCCAGCCCGAGCAGCCACAGCTGACCGAGGAACAGCTCCTTGGCGAGGATCTGCACATAGCAGACGAGCTTGTAACCCAGATAGGTGACGACGGTGATCAGGTCGATCTCCATTTTGAGCGAGCCAAAGCCCCTGTTGCCGCCGAGGACATTGGTGATGATATACGGATACACCACCATTGCAAAGCCCACGCCGACGGCGGCGGTGATGATATAGATGACAAGCGCCTTGATGTGGCGCTCCCTGACGGCAAAAATCAGATAAACCAACCCGATCAGTCCGGCGCACAGAATGAAATAGTATTGCGTGAGCACGCCGCAGACCACCGTGACGAGCATAAACAGATAGTCCGCCACGACCGCCCTTTTCTTATTGTCGTAGATCCGCAGGGTGAGATACAAAAACGTCAGCACCCAAAAGGTGAGCGAGGCATACATGCGCAGATAGATCGTTGTCGTCACGCACGCCAGGCTGAGGGCATACCCTCCGGCGCCGATGAGCGCAAAAAGCGAATTGCCGCTGATGCGCTTGCCGATCAGATAGAGCATGATCAGCGCACCGGTCATCATCACCACATTGATACCGAACGCCAGCCAGCGGTTGAACTGCTCCGGAAAGAGCGAGCACACGGTATGCACCAGCGCATAGTAGAGCGGCGGATGGCTCGCGTCGATCACTTGGTTTTGGTAGACGTTCCGATAATCAAAGCGGTGTTCGCCTGCGGCGAGATATTCATTAAAATCCGAGGGAGAATTCCACTCGGCATCCACGCCGAGCTGCTTGGAGGAATTGGCGAGGTTATAGGTGAGCAGCTCGTCCTCATGATAGCCCTGCTTTGCCGACATATAAAAGAAGCTGAGCGCAAGGCTTGCGATGATCAGTATCGCAAGCACGATACGGGATGTTTTTTTACTCAGTTGCATGCGCCGTCCCCTTACTGCTCCAGCCTGTGACCGCACTCAATGCAGAACAGCATATCGGGATCGGTAGTCGTGAAGCCGCAGCGCGGACAATGTTTTGTGTTCGAAGCAGCGCTGACAGCAGGCGCCGCCGTATCGTCGAGTGGTACGCCGCAGTTATCGCAGAAACGCGCCTCGGGATCGGTGACGATATAGCCGCAGGATCGGCAGGTGCGCACCTGCGGGATCTCCGTGACCTCCTCCGTTACCGGGAATGTCTCCTTCTCATAGGACGGCACCACAACGACCGGCTCTGTTTCGGGTTCCGGTGCTGTTTCCGGCTCCGGCTCGATCTCGGGCTCGATCTCGGGTTCCGGCTCCGTTTCGGGTTCGGTCACGATCTCAGGCTCCGGCTCTTTTTCGGGCTCGGTCACGATCTCAGGTTCTTTTTCCGGCTCCGGCTTTTGGCCTTCGGGATACGCCACTCTGACGCCGCAGAAGTTGCAGAAGAAGGATTTAAAATAGATCTCCGCACCGCAGGACGGGCAGATCATCAGCTCGTTCTGACGCAGCACCTCTGCCTTATGGTCTGCCATTGTCTGCTCGCAAGCCTTGATCGCGTCCATCAAATCGGGAAATTCACTGTTATTGTCGTCCTTGTGGGCGGCATAATAGCGTTCACCGATCGCGGTATAAACCTTTTCGATTTTGTCCTGTTCAGCCTGTAACAAGTTTTCATCATAAGTAACCATAAACGTACACTCCTTTTAAGTAAAATATTCTACATCACTATATATTATATAACAAGATTCTCCACCTGTCAACGGCAACGTGGCAACGTGGCAACGTGGCAACGTGACGTTGCATCCGATCCGCGTTTCGGAACGTGGATTTGCAGCAAGCGTTGGCGGCTCGCGTTTTATGTTGGCTTGGAACCAGAGGTTTTGGAGAGTGTTTGCGGCTTGCGTTTTATGTCGCTTTGGAACCATTGGTTTTGGGAAGTGTTTGCGGCTTGCGTTTTATGTTGGTTTGGAACCATTGGTTTTGGGAAGCGCTTGCAGA
This sequence comes from uncultured Eubacteriales bacterium, assembly GCA_900317315.1. GTDB lineage: Bacteria > Bacillota > Clostridia > Oscillospirales > Acutalibacteraceae > Ruminococcoides. Next base: position 1,945 of record ONGI01000007.1, on the reverse strand, counting down.
ACGCTTTGCTTGCATAACAGGATTTTGTTCCGGAACCAAAGTGGAACCAAAGTGGAACCAAAATGGAACCGCAGTCTAATATAGTCAAGTCAAGTCAAGTATAGTATAGTCAAGTCCGGAACCAAAACGGAGCACAAACGGAACCAAAACGGAACCGCAGTCTAATATAGTCAAGTCAAGTATAGTCAAGTCAAGTATAGTCAAGTCAAGTCTATACCGAAACGGGTCGGGAAGCCAAAACAGGCGGCTGCCGTATTTGGGGGCTTCATCAAAAAGGGTACGCTCTTGTTTTGTGTGCATGTTCACTAAAAATTTTGACCCTGCTTTTTTTGGAACAAATCCCCTTTTCTTTTATGTTGTTTTGTGCTATAATAAAGGTATAGAACGATTCGGCTGCCTATCCTGTCCGCAGGGGCAGTGCGTATTCTGCTTTTAAAAAAATAAAGGAGTGTTGACTTTGAAAAAAGCTTTATCCGTATGGCTATCCCTTGCCATTATCCTGTCGTGCATGCTTGTGCCGGGGCTGTCCGTTTCTGCGGCTTCCGACCACACCGGCTCCACGTTCCTGATCAACGGTAACACCTTTCAGGGGCTGTCGGTAAGCGAGCGCACCATGACCGACAACGGCGACGGCACCTACCGCTTCCCCTATCATATGCAACAGGACGAGATAGTTCGGGTATATTTTACGGAGTTGAACGCCGACGGCACCACACGCGACTACACCAATGACTACTACTACAAAACCTTTGATTTCACCACCAACACCACGCAGGATATCACCATCGTTTTTGATCCCGACGCTTATCCCTATCTGTCCGTTGAAGGCGAGGATATCCGTCCGCGCTACGGCAATAAATACTTTTATGTGTATTGCAGCTTTGAGGGACAAACGCAGTTCTCACGCGAGGACGGCCTGATGACGGTGGATGAAAACGGCGTGTATTCCGTCACCTACAAAAACGTGCAGCCCTGCGACGCGATCTTTGACGTGTATGTCGAGTCTGCGGGCGAAGCAATTTTAGGTTTTTACGGCTACAACACATTTCCGGCAAAAATCACCGCGCCCTGCGACGTAACGGTTTATTTTGAGCCCGCGTATCGCGACGGCTACCGCGAGCCTGACCCGGAGGCTTACGATTTTTACAATTTGATCTATGATTATTATAACGACGACTGTCGGATTTGGGCGACGGGCGACAACCTTGTACCGAACCATAACGTCACGCTCGAAAACGTCAGATTTAATTATGGCGAATATCCCGTAAAAAAGGCAGCGGAAAACGTGTATTATACCGTTATGCAAAATGTTCCGTCCGATAAATCAGACTATTATCAGGCAGACGCCGAAAAGCCCGATTATGATATGTTCTATGTTGACCGGGAGTTGGGTTATCCGGTGGAAATCACGGAAACGACCGAAATTGACGCAAAGCTCTATCCCATCTATTACACCACCTTCCCCATCGTGTTCCACTCGCCCTACACATACACCAACGTGAAGTGGACGCTCGACGCCACCGGTCTTGATTATGTCACAAAGGAAGGCGCCAAATTCCGTTTTGAGCTGATCGACATGGTCAAGGACGTCGATATGGACGGCGCTTACACGATCGGCGACGCCACCGCGCTGCAACGCGCTTTGGCGGAGTTTGACGAGCTGACCGACAACCAGCGCCTTGCCGCCGACGTCAACGGCGACAAAGAGGTGAATATTGTGGACGTCACCGAGCTGCAGCGTTATTTGGCAAAGCAATAAAAGCGTTTTATCATTATCATAAAAGGGTTGGCTCAAAAGTCCAACCCAAATCCCTACTATTATACAATAATACAATGATATAAAAACAGGGGCTTGGCTCTTACTCATAAAATGAGTTTTGAGCCGGCCCCTTTTCTTTATTGTGTGATGACTTTATTGTGTGATGACTTTATTGTGTGATGACTT
>ONGI01000074.1 GCA_900317315.1 uncultured Eubacteriales bacterium | reverse complement strand
TCGCTGATGTTCACGCCTGCGCCGTTCGCGTCGGCAAGCTCCTGCTGCAGAGCGGTCAGGTCGCAGAATTCCGCCAGATAGCGCTGCACCAAGGTGATGTCGCCAACGGTGAAGGCGCCGTCGCGGTCAACGTCGTGCGCGACCTTGGAGCCGGTGTAGTCCGCGTACATTTCGTTGGAGAGCCAAGCCGCGCGGTTGAGCATCCAGTCGCAGGCGTAATTGTACATGCCGGAATAGGTCTGCGAATAGCGCGCGTTGATGCCGGTGGTGTAGGCGCCGGTGTAGAAGTCAAACGACGCCCTGCGCATGGGATTGCGGCTTGCGATCCAGCTGCCGGTGTTGAGCAGCCAGCCGCTTGTGTAGTTCATGGCGGCGCAGTCGCGCAGCAATCCATAATATTGCTCACCGGTGTACAGCTCGCCGCTGACAGCCGCGTTGGCGGTCGTGCCGGCAAAGTAGCGGAGCGCCGGCATAAAGTCCTCAAACCAGACCGTTGTTGCTGTTGCCAGCACCTCCTTGTTGCGCGCCAGATTGTTGATGATGTTGTAGGACATGGTTTCCCTGCTGCTCTTGCCCTTGTAGCGGCACCACCAGCCGGTGTAGGCGGTGTAATCGCTCACGCCCATATCCTGGAGGTCGCGTGCAATGCCGTTTGCGTTGCCGAGGGAGTTATCATAGTCCCATACAGGCGAGCCGAAGAATTTCCAGTCGCCGTTCTCGTCCTGCTTGTAGGTGAAGAAGGTGCTCGAAACACCGGAATCCCAGTTCTTGCCCAGCTCATTGATCAAATAGAGCTTTGCCGCCGAATCCAGGTCGATCAGTCCGGCGATCGAGGTGGAAGGACGGCGCGTGGCGGTGCGGCAGGTCGAGAGCAGGGTGTTGAACTTGGTGCGCACATATTCCTTTACTTCGTTATAGCCTGCCTCGCCGGGGTCGATCTCGGGCGCCTTGATGGTGATCTTGACGCCGCCGTCGCAGGTGACATAGTAGTCGTCGCCGCCCGCGCTCGCGTCTACCTCCGCAATAAACGGAAATTCCGCGTTGACGGCGCCGTCCTCGTTCAGATATTCATCGCCGCTCACATCGGTGACAAGGCTGCCTGCCTCCACCTTTTCCGCCATCTGGTACACGCCCCGGTAGTAGCCGTTCACATAAAAGTCCACAAACCGCGAATCGGAGGCGTAGGGCATGCCGACCGCGTCGGACAGATCATACAAAATGCGGTTGCGCGCCAGCGAGTCGTCCTGATAGTTGGGCAGGATCGAATATTTTTGTTCTTTGCCATACCGGCCACCGAGACCTTTTTGTCGTAGGTGATGTTGTAGCCCTTTTTCGGCTTGTCCCATGAGGTGTTGCCGCGGCCCTTGATTTTTTTGACAGGCGTGTTGTCGATCGTGCCGTCAGGCGTGACGATGGCGCCGGTCGCAGCGGAAGAGCGGCTCTTGTCGGCGTTCAGATACGTCATCAAATCGGTGCCGTTGCCGTCTGCGTCGGCTTGATTGATATAGACAGCCGCCTCAGCCGAGGAGCGCATGTATGTTAGGGTATAGGTTCTGCCCTGCGCGGTGACGGTGCTGCTCCCGTCGGTGCTGTAGGGGACCGTTTTGGTCTCGCCTGCCGGAATGGTGACGCCGCCGAGCGTCACGCTGCTGCCGAAGGCGTTGTAGATCTCGAGCTTTTCGCCGTCCGCCGACGACGGAAGGAAGAAGTATTTTTCGCTTGTGTTCGCCTCATTAAATCTCTCGTCATGGGCGCTCTGCCACATCTGCCACGCCTCGCCGTCCTGTGCGCCCGTCACGGCATGGACATACAGCGCCGCCTGCGTTTGCAGTCCGGAGGGCACAGCCGCTTCCTCCTGCGCAGCCTGCACGCCGCACACCGAAAAAGTACCTGCCGCCATGGTGACGGACAGTAAAACCGCTGCCATTTTTTTCATATGATTCACGACCTTCTCAGTAAAAATTGACAATAAAACCGTGCTATTATTGATTATTTTTATATTATCACAGGTTTTTCACATAAGCAAGGGTAATGTGATATTTTTTTGAGAATTTTCATAATACGCTTTATTTTTTCAAATGTTTTTGCTATAATGCTATTGAGAAAACATATCGGTTGGAATGGTATGTATGAAAAACAGAAAAGGACGTGTTTCCATGAAAAAGAATCAATCCACCAAAACCCGCTTCGGCGTTACGCTGACCGCGCTGCTGACCGCCTCCGTACTGGCGGCGACCGCGCTGACAGGCTGCGGCGGCAAGCAAGAGTCGGGAGAAAAGAGTATCGTCACCGAGACCCAAGAGGTGACGATGGTCGCCAACGGCGTTTATGTGGACGCAAACGGCAACGCCATCACCGACCCGAACGGCAATCCGATTCCTGCCACCACCGGCGACGCAGCGAGCCAAGCCTCCAAGGCACAGTCTACCGCGCAGTCCAAGGCGGAGAGCAAGGCACAGAGCAAGACCGAGAGCAAGGCAGAATCCAAGGCGGCAAGTCAAGCGGCAAGCAAGACGGAGAGCAAGGCGCAGAGCAGCGCCGCTGCACAAAGCTCTGCAAGCGACGGCGCGCGCAAAACGACGCCGTCCGGCGCCAAGGACAGCACCGCGACCAAATCGACCACCAAGGAGGACAGCGCCGCCAAGGAGCTGACCATCGGCGGCAAGTCATACAAGGTCGGCGACAAAATCAAGTGTACCTACTACCTGATGGTACCGAACAACATGCTCAACTTCCAGGGACGCGTGGTCTATGACAACCAAATGCTCAAAAAGACAGGCGCTCACCTGGTCGCACCGGCAAGCTACAACGCGCTGCTCAACCCCGATCTGGACGGTCGCGTGGTGTTCAACGGCTCCAACCTCAACGGCTACGACTTCACCTCGCCCGGCTATGAATTCCTCGTGGTGGAATATGAGGTGCTCAAAACCGGCGCCACCGACCCTGCGCTCACCTTTGAGGTCATCACCGACACCGGCGACAAGGTCTACTGCAACAGCGACGGTGCACTCAACAACGGCGCCAAGGCATGGGCAGTGTATGAATGATCAAATCTAAAACCGTTTCGCGGCACCGAACAGCTTCGGTGCCGCGTTTTTTCGTATTATATCACAAAGCCTCCGTTCACGCCCAACACCTGCCCTGTGATAAACCCTGCCTTGTCGCTGCACAAAAAGGCGACGGCTTCGGCTATCTGCTCAGGCGTGCCGAGGGCATTGAGCGGCGTTTCTTCGCGCAGGGCGGCAAGGGTGTCGCTGTCAAAGTCCTTCATCATGTCGGTCATCACGACGCCGGGCGCGACGCAGTTGACGCGAATGCCGGACAAGCCGACCTCCTTGGCGAGCGCCTTTGTCAAGCCGATGACCCCTGCCTTGGAGGCGCTGTAGTGTACCTCGCAGCTGGCGCCGACCTGCCCCCACATGGAGCTGATGTTGACGATCGCGCCGCGGTGCGCAGGCAGCATGAACCGTCTGAGCGCCTCGCGGCTGCAATAGAACACGCTGTCGAGATTGGATGCCGTCATGCTGCGCCATTCCTGCGGCGTGATGTCGGTAAAGAGCTTTTGCTGCGCCTTTCCGGCGTTGTTGACGAGCACATCGAGCGATGCAAAATCCTTTGAAAAATTGTCAAATAATGTTGCCACTGATTCAAAGTCGGTCAAGTCCGCCCGATAAACTTTCACTTTATTTTGATAATTATTCAATATTTCATCAGCGAGCCGCTCGGCTTCGCGCTGCCGCGTGTGATAATGGATGGCGATATCATATCCGTTTTTTGCGAGTCGGCGGCAAACGGCAGAACCGATTCCGCCGGCGCCGCCCGTGATGATGGCGGTTTTCATTTTTACTGCTCCTATTTTTACTAAAGGTATAAATTCTGCTCTTGTACTAAAAGTATAACACATTTTCGTAAAAAAGCAAAGAAAAAAAGAATCGCCAAAAAAGAAAACGCTCTTTTCAGAGCGTTACTTTATGAGGTCTACGATTTCGTCGATCAAGTCTGCCACGCGGTTCTGCTGTTCTGCGTTCAGGTCGCTGAGGGACTTTTGGATTTTGTAGGCGGTATCGGAGATATTGTCGATGTCACCGTCTATGTCGATTAGCTTGTAGATGGGAATTCCCAAGGCTCTGGCAAGACGATAAAGCGTGTCGATGGTCGGACACTTTTCACCGCGCTCCAGCTTGCTGATGTATGCCGGATGGATACCCGATTCTAACGCAAGGTGTTCCTGGCTGACGTCTCTTTGAACTCTGTATTTGCGGATATTTGCCCCGATTAATTTCGATAATGCGATTCTATCCATACTTTTTCCTACCTATATCAAATTCTTTAAATTAATATTAATATAAATGGCAAATTTCTTCAATCAACTATAGTGACGAAATATGTCCCAAAGGTATTAGTGCAGTTTCCCCATTGTTTTTTAGAAATAAAAAATAAATCTAAAACTATAAACCTAAAAAAATTGTCGTTATTAGCTCTATGCAATGAATTTTTAAAACGATTGCAGATTTATAAACGATAAAGCATATTTTTACAGCTCTCGCGGCGGTAACGGAATACGCCTCACCGGGACAGATGTATATATAATCAGCCGCCAACAAAAGATTTTGCTATATTTTTATTATTATATGTATCATTGTTGCGGCATATACCATTAATGAACAAACAGCGCAGCCGAATGAAAAGGGCGGCGCTGTACTGTGCGTGAAATTGTCAATTATTTATCAATCTTATTTTTTCTTAAAGCCGTCCTTGAGCGAGACGCTTCTGTTGAACACGGGATGACCCGGGCGGCTGTCGCGGTTGTCCACACAGAAGTAGCCGATGCGCATAAACTGGAAGCTCTGCGGTGCAGCGGCGTCGGCAAGCGCTTTTTCCGCCTTGCAGTTTTGCAGGGTCTCGAGCGACTTGGGATTGATGTAGTCAAGGAAGCTGCCCTCGCCTGCATCGGGATCCGGCACCGTAAAGAGGTTGTCATACAGGCGCACCTCCGCGTCGGCGCAGTTGTTCACGTCGACCCAGTGAATGGTGCCGCGCACCTTTCTGCCGTCGGGCGTGTTGCCGCCGCGCGTGGCGGGATCATAGGTGGCGTAGACCTCGGTCACGTTGCCGTTTTCGTCCTTTTTGCAGCCGGTACACTTGACAATGTAGGTGGATTTCAGGCGCACTTCGTTGCCGGGATAAAGGCGCTGATATTTTTTGATGGGCACCTCCATAAAGTCCTCGGCTTCGATCCAGCATTCGCGCGAGAAGGTGACGATGCGCGTGCCGTCCTCGGGACGGTTGGGGTTGTTCTCCACCTCAAATTCCTCGGTCTGACCCTCGGGATAGTTCGTGAGGATGAGCTTGACGGGATGGATCACGCACATGGCGCGTGCGGCGCGCTCGTTGAGGTCGTCGCGCAGGCAGTGTTCCAAAAAGCTGTAATCGACGATGGAGTTGACCTTGGACACGCCGATCTGCTCCACAAAGGAGCGGATCGCACGCGGTGTGTAGCCGCGGCGGCGCAGACCGCAGAGGGTGGGCATGCGCGGATCGTCCCAACCGCTGACATAGCCGTCCTCTACCAGCTGGCGAAGCTTGCGCTTGGACATGACCGTGTTGTTGATGCCCAGACGCGCAAATTCGATTTGGCGCGGCTTTGCCGGTGCGGAGATATTCTCGATCACCCAGTCGTAGAGCGGACGGTGCGACTCAAATTCGAGCGTACACAGGCTGTGGGTGATGCCCTCCAGCGCGTCCTCGATCGGGTGAGCAAAGTCATACATCGGATAGATGCACCACTTGTCGCCGGTGCGGTGGTGGTGCATGCGGTTGATGCGGTAAATGACCGGATCGCGCATGTTGAAGTTGCCGGACGCGAGGTCGATTTTGGCGCGGAGCGTCATGCTGCCGTCGGCAAACTCACCGTCGCGCATGCGGCGAAACAGGTCGAGGCTCTCCGCAACGGGACGGTCGCGGTAGGGGCTTTTTGCCGGCGTCTGGGTGTCGCCGCGATACGCGCGCATTTGGTCGGGGGTCAGCTCGCAGACGTAGGCAAGACCCTTTTGGATCAGCTCCACGGCAAAGTCATACATCTTTTCAAAGTAATCGGAGGCGTAATAGAAGCGGTCGCCCCAGTCAAAGCCGAGCCACTGGATGTCCTCCTTGATGGCGTCAACGTACTCCACATCCTCCTTGGTGGGATTGGTGTCGTCCATGCGCAGGTTGCACATGCCGCCGTACTTTTCGGCGGTGGCAAAGTCGATGCAGATTGCCTTGGCGTGACCGATGTGCAGATAGCCGTTCGGCTCGGGCGGAAACCGCGTATGCACGGTTTTTCCCTCATATTTGCCGCCCTCGGCAATATCCTCGTCGATAAAGGCGTGGATAAAATTGCCCTGTGTGATTTCGTTGGTGTTATTTTCTGACATGGTGATGTTCCTTTTTCTATAATTCGTGCTGTCGGCACCTTATTTTTCTATTTTATTCAATCCAATCTCCAGCCGGCGCAGGGCTTCCTCTCTGCCGAGAATATCCAAAATCTCGACCGCGCCGCCGGGCGTGACGGTTTTTCCGGCTGCGGCAATGCGCACCGGCCACATCACGGTGCCGTTTTTCAGCTCCTTTTCCTTTGCCATGTCAATCAAGCAGTCGTGTATGGACGGATTGTCCCACACGGGAACACAACAGGCGCGTTTTCGAGATTGGTTTTGCTCTTTTTGTTGACAAAGAGCGCGGCTTCATATGCCGGCAGCGCGGCGAAAAAGTCGAGCATACCGGGGATCTGCGTGAGCTGTGTGACGCGCTTTTGCAGGATCTCCGCAAGCTTGTCCCACGGCATTTCTTTATCGCCGAAAACCTGACGGTAGTAGGGCATGGCGGCTTGGGTAAAGTCCTCCGCCGACATCGCCTTGATGTATTCGCCGTTGAACCACGACAGCTTGTCATAGTCAAAGACGGACGGCGACTTGCTGATGCCGCTCACATCAAACGCCTTTTCCAGCTCGGCAAGGGTAAAAATCTCCCGGTTGTCCTTGGGACACCAGCCGAGCAGCGCGATATAGTTGATGATCGCCTGCGGCAGATAGCCCTCGTCGATCAGATCATAAAAGCCGGTGGCGCCGTGGCGCTTGCTCAGCTTGGAGACGTTGCCGTCCGCG
>ONGI01000091.1 GCA_900317315.1 uncultured Eubacteriales bacterium | reverse complement strand
AACGTTGGGGTCATATAGGAAAGCGTGCATCGCGCCCATGGGCTCCGCGTCGTCTGCCTGCAGGTCAAATACGATAAAGTCCGTCTTTTTGAACACAGGCGTGATTTGTACCGTGTCGGTGCCGTCGGGGAAATCGGCGTCGGTAAGCGTCAGGGACTTCTCTATTACCTCATTGCCGGACCCGCGGGTCTGATAAACGGTGCCGTTGTATTCCCAGCCGTAGAACGACTGATCCGAACCGGGCAGCGGCTCGGCTACAACGTCGCTCAGCTCTACCGTGGCAGTGCGGGTCTTGCCGAGCACAATGATTTTGCGCATGGCGATGTCTGTCTTGCCCGAGTCGTCATCCGGTCCGAGGAATACCACAAAACGGAAGTTCTTGAAAAGCGGCGCGAGGAAAACATCCTCGTCCTCGCTCACATCCTCGCTCACATGAATAACGGTGTCGCCGGTCACGTTTTCGGGATCATCTCCCCATTTGTACACAAAACGGGTCAGCTGATCGGTGGTGAGGTCGGTTCCTGCCGGAATGGCGCCCTGTGAATCTCTGATGGTGGCTTCGATGGATTTTTGACGATCCAGCTCGACGACGTACCAGCCGTAGAAGGCGCCGAATTCGTTGTTGTTGGGCATGACGATCTGGTGCAGCCTCTCGCCTTCCTTGACGATTTGCGTGCTCACCATCTGACCTGCCGCGTTGGGAAAGCGATAGAGACCGCTCTCATACAGGCCGCTGCCCTCAGCGGTACCGTCCGTGTAGTCACTGAACTGGTCGCTGAGGAAATAAAAGGTTTTGCGCGGCTTTTGCAGATCGCCGTCATTCTCGTGCTCATAGATAACATAAATAGAAAAGCTTTCCGCGTCAAAGCACACCTCGCTGCCCTCGGCTTCTGTGAGCGCAACGGCAGTTTCTTTTCCGCTGTCGTCAATGTGCCCCACGGTCAGCGAGGTTTCTTCGTCTGCAATGGCGCGCGCAATGTCGGTGCTTTTGAAGCTGACAGCGATCGGACTGCCGCTGTCCGGCTCAAACTCCGTGCCGTCACTGCGGTGAATGGTGATGTCATAGGCATGCAGAACATCCTCCCCTGCCACGTCGGCAGGCTGCGCCTCTGCATAACCGCGCACCGGCATCAGACCGCTCAGCGTCACCGTGACGCCGTCCTCCGGCGTGAGCGTGAAGGTCTGCTCGCTGAGCTGCTCCGCAGCGCGGAGGGTGTCGAGCGCTATGACGGGTGACGATGTGAGAAACATCGCCGTGACTACAAGCAGTGCCGTAAGCTTGTCTAAAACACTGCGCTTGCGATAGAAACGTTTTGTCATCGGAATACCTCCTTTTCAGCTTCGGCAAAAGCGGTACGCATGAGACCGGACGGCAACGTGCTGCCGCCGTTATGGGTCGGGCATTCGCTTTGCATGGTCTCAAAATCCCCGCGTCAGCCGGTTTATTTTTTGGGGTCAATCATGCGGTTTGAACAATTTTTATAGCTTATAACAGCTTTTTATTATAAAAAACAACTTTATATTGTCAAAACAGTCAAACGGCACTTATCCATTTTATTATTACTTAAATTAACACCATTTTATCCAAAAAATCAAGTAGTTATTCCAATTTTTAAACTCTAAAAGTTTATACATCCTGTCACTATTTTGCCAATTTTTCCATAGTACAGCTTTGAAATGCAGGGGCACCTATGAAAAGTTGCGCCATCTGTTTTTCGGGATATAAGGGCGCAAAAAGAATCAGAACCCGGTTTGAAGCATAGGGTTCAAACCGGGTTCTTTTATGCGTTTTTTTGACAAAATACGGGATGACCGTAAAATGCCGGTAAAAAAAAGCCGCCGCTTTCCGCAATCGTCAAAAGAATGCGGTCACCGCGACGGTCAACATTTTTGTTTTTCCCTGCGCTGCTTACGGCGCTGCTGTTTCGGAAACAGAAGCCTGCCCGTCAGCCGTTGCATCGGCGGCGTTTGCCACAGTCAGGCTCACCGCAGCCGCAGCCAAAAGCATGCATACCGCAACAAAAATACTGATAACCTTTGTTTTCATAACTTCTACATCTCCTCAAATTCAGCCCTTATACCATACCAAAAAATGGCGGAAAAATCAAGAGATGTAATGAATCTGTAATCTTTTTGATGATTATATGCCAAAAGCTGTGCCTGTCATGATTAAATTAGGTACAAAAAAACGATACCTTTTTCGCTTTGCTGCGCCTGCCGCCGTGATCAAAAGGCGGTTTCGGTGCAAAATCCAAAAGCGCGCGAAGTCTTGACAAACCTGCGCAAAAATGCGATAATATGAAATTGTATATTGATATATTATTAAGGGGTGTAATTATGGCACAGGAACTCGAAAAAACCTATAATCCGTCCTCATTTGAGGACAAGATTTACGACTTCTGGATGAAGGGCAACTACTTTCACGCCGAAGCCGATCCCGAAAAACAACCCTATACCATTGTCATGCCGCCGCCGAACATCACCGGTCAGCTGCACATCGGTCACGCACTCGACGAAACGCTGCAGGATATTTTGATCCGCTGGAAGCGCATGTCCGGCTACTGCGCCCTTTGGCTGCCCGGCACCGACCACGCCTCGATCGCAACCGAGGCAAAAATCGTGGAGACAATGCGCAAGGAAGGCATTTCGAAGGACGATTTGGGACGCGAGAAGTTTTTGGAGCGCGCCTGGGAATGGAAGCGCGAATACGGCGGCAGGATCACACGCCAGCTGCGCAAGCTGGGCGTCAGCTGCGACTGGAGCCGCGAGCGCTTTACGATGGACGAGGGCTGCTCCGACGCGGTCAAGGAGGTCTTTGTCAAGCTCTATAAGGACGGAAAGATCTACCGCGGCAACCGCATGGTAAACTGGTGTCCGCACTGCATCACCTCCATCTCCGACGCAGAGGTCGAATATGAGGAGCAGCACGGCCATTTTTGGCATATCCTCTATCAGGTAAAGGAAACCGGCGAGATGCTCGAGATCGCCACCACGCGTCCCGAGACGATGCTCGGCGATACGGCGGTCGCGATCAACGCGGAGGACGAGCGCTACAAGCATCTGCACGGCTGCCACGTGATCTTGCCGCTTTTGAACAAGGAGATCCCGATCGTGTGCGACGAGCACGCCGATATGGAAAAGGGGACCGGTGTGGTAAAGATCACGCCTGCGCACGACCCGAACGACTACGAGGTCGGTCAGCGCTGCAATTTGCCGATTGTGCGCGTGTTCACCTATGACGGCCACATGACCGGCGCCGCCGATGTTGCCGCCTATGAGGAGCTGAAGGCAAAGGGCAACCTCGCCGAGAATGAACCCGAGGTGCTCGACTGCGGCAAATACGCAGGTATGGACACCATGACCGCGCGAAAAGCGATCGTCGCCGATTTGGAGGCGCTCGGTCAGCTCAAGCAGGTCAAGGAGCATACCCACGACGTGGGCACCTGCTACCGCTGCCACACCACGATCGAGCCGATGGTCTCCAAGCAGTGGTTCGTTCGCATGGAGCCGCTCGCCAAGCCTGCCATCAAAGCGGTGCGCGACGGCGAAACCAAGTTTATTCCGGCACGCTTTGACAAGATCTACTTCAACTGGATGGAAAACATCAAGGATTGGTGCATTTCGCGTCAGCTCTGGTGGGGTCACCGCATTCCTGCCTACTACTGCGACGCCTGCGGCGAAGTGACCGTAGCCAAGGAAATGCCCGAAACGTGCTGTCACTGCGGCTGCACCTCGCTCACACAGGATGAGGACACGCTCGACACCTGGTTCTCCTCGGCGCTGTGGCCGTTCTCGACGCTCGGCTGGCCGAAGGATACCGACGATCTGAAATACTTCTACCCCACCAACACGCTGGTGACGGGCTACGATATCATCTTCTTCTGGATCGCCAGAATGATCTTCTCCGCCATTGAGCATACCGGTCAGGTGCCGTTTGACACCGTGTTCATTCACGGTATCGTCCGCGACGAGCTGGGCAGAAAGATGTCCAAGTCGCTGGGCAACGGCGTTGATCCGCTGGAGGTCATCGAAAAATACGGCGCCGACGCGCTGCGCTTCCTCCTCGTGACGGGCAACTCGCCGGGCAACGACATCCGCTATTCCGAAAAGCGCATCGAAGCGTGCTCCGGTTTTGCCAACAAGCTGTGGAACGCGTCGCGCTATGTACATATGAACATCGACGGCTTTGACGTCAAGAACGAGCTGCCCGACACCCTCACCACCGAGGACAAGTGGATCCTCTCCACCCTCAACACCGTGGCAAAGGAGGTCAACGAGAACCTCGGCAAGTTTGAGCTGGGCATCGCGGTGCAAAAGGTCTACGAATTTATTTGGGACTGCTACTGCGACTGGTATATCGAGCTGACAAAGGCAAGACTGCACAGCGAGGGCGAGGACGCGCAAAACGCCCGTCAGGTGCTTCTCTATGTGCTCGATCAGATCCTCCGTCTGCTCCATCCCTTTATGCCCTACATCACCGAGCAGATCTGGCAGACCATTCCGCACGAGGGCGAGACCGTTATGCTGGCAGCTTATCCGAGCTATCAGCCTGCACTCGACTTTCCCGAGGCGGCAGCCGAAATGCAGCGCATCATGGCGGCGATCCGCGCGATCCGCAACCGCCGCAACGAGATGAACGTGCCGCCGTCACGCAAGGCAAAGGTCTTTGTGGCGACCAAATTCCCCGAGACCTTTGAGGACGGCAAGGCGTTTATCATCAAGCTTGCCGCCGCAAGCGAGGTTGCCGTTGCCGACAGCTTTGAGATCGACGGCGCTGTGACGATCGTCACGCCCGACGCCAAGATCTACATTCCGATGGATGAGCTGGTGGACAAGGAAGCCGAGCTGGCACGCTTGAACAAGGAGCTGGCACAGGTGCAAAAGCATCTGGCGCAGAGCGAGGGCAAGCTCAGAAATCAGGGCTTTGTGTCCAAGGCGCCTGCCGCCGTTGTGGAGGGCGTCAAAAAGCAAGCCGAAAAAGAGCGCGAAACCATCGCCTTGATCGAAGCGGCGATCGCTGCCCTCCAATAAGTGCCGTGCCGGCGGGTGCCGGTGGGCACTTTTGGCGGCTTTGGAGAGCGGCAGTTAGTTTTGAAGCTTCTGCAACGCCGCGTCCCAAACGGCTATAACGGTAATGATGCAATTTCATATACAAAAATTCGCAGTAGATTTTGCTACTGCGAATTTTTTTGAATGTTTTCTTATGTTGAATCAGGATATGCGGCAAATAGTAAAAAATGATCATTGCTTTGACTGAATGAATTGATGCTGCTGTTCCTTTGCCTTTTTTCTTCTGTGGTAAGCGCGGAAGATAAAGGCGATGACGCACACGACAGCCCAGCCGATCAGCGGAAAGACAATATTTTTCCAAAACGGCTCATGATAGACGCAAATGCATTCGAGAAAAACCAGCAAATTATACAGGGCGACGGTGGCAGGCAGTCCGAGAAGTGCTCCGATCAATTTTCTTTTCATGGTATTGTCCTCCTTGTTCTGTTTGATGTTGGCACCAGTATAGCATACCCACCATGACAAAACCGTGACAAACGATCTGAAACAGCGCATGATCAGAAAAAAGACCCCGTACAAACGGAGTCTTTCTAAATCGCTCGATATAATTCGATATGGATTTGGTGTTTGAGGTGCAGCACCTCGTCATATGCCGCCAGCATTTGGCTGTACTCGCGGCGAAAGGCTTCGACCTGCTCCTCCGGCAGCGCCGCACCGACGCCGCGGCAGGTCAAAACACGCTCCAGCCACTGTTCTTTTTGGAAAACGAGCGTTTCGTCATAGGACACGACCGCCTCTGCTTTGAAGCGGTTCTCCGCCCATTCAGGAAACACATAGGTGTACTCGCGGAAGCCGCCGCCGCTCCACTTGGGATTATAGCGCAGAACCAGGCGCTCCATCTCGGCGATCTTTTCATCCTCAAACGGCAGCCAGTCCATAAATACCTTGGCAAACAAGCCACCGGGCTTTAGCACGCGATGGATCTCCTGCGCCGCTCGGTCCGCATCAAAATAATGAAAGCACTGCACCGCCGTCACCGCGTCAAAGGTGTTGTCGGCAAAGCCGGTGTCCTCGGCGCCGCAAACGCGAAAGGACATCCGCTCGCAGTGCCGCTCAGCCGCCAGCTGACGCGCATAGACGATTTGGTTTTCCGCAATATCGGTCACGGTAAAGCATGCGCCGGTCGGATAAAGGCGAAGCGGCAGCACTCCGGTACCGCTGCCCAAATCCAAGATCTGCTGACCGGGTTTGCCGATGCCCATCGCCGTGAGCTTTTGGTAGAGGCTTTCGGGATAAATATCGCGGCTGCGCGCGTAACGCGCCGAGGTCCTGCCGAAGTCGAACCCCTGACCGCTGTCGATATTTGAGCGGATCATGCGGTTTTGTCCTTGATCGTCATCGACAATCTGCCTATTTCATCATACGTTTCTTTCATCTGCTCCAAATCGAGCGTCACAATGCCCTCCATCGGGTCGTTGATGGTGACGGTGCCCTCGTCCAAATCGTAGCCGCAGAGAAAGACGCAGTGCTCCAACTCATACCAATAATAGAACTTGTCCTTGTATTCGTATGCCGTATCTGCCAAAATCGGGTATTCATAGTCCAGTGTCGTCCAAATCACGACCGGACACTTGTTTTCGATCAGCTTGAGCAGATCCTCAAACGGCACACCCATGGTATTATAGGCGACATAATTGGTTTTTTGCGTCCGCAAATAGATATTGGCTGTGTTGGTCAAGCCGGGCGGAAAAATGCCGGCACCGTCATATTCAAAGGGCTCGCCGACATAATCCCACATCACGTCCTCGCCGTAGGTAAGGTAATTCTCCGCAATATCGGTCTTTTCCAAATCAAATTTTAAGTATTGCAATGCAGCGGTCAGCGCCACGGACTCACAGCCGGTGGGTAGCTCCGGATTCTGAAAAAGCTCCTCGGTGTCCAGCTGATACTGCCGGTTTTTCAGTGCTCCGGACGGAATAGCAGTGGGGCTGAGCGGATAATCATAGGGATGTGTGGCGCTCAAATCGCCGAACTGGTCAAAGGTTGCTCTGTGCCTTGGCTCGTCCCTTGTGGCGGAATCAGTTGACGCAGCACCCGAAGCGCCGGGCACGGTCGGTTCATCTGCGCTGCTCTGCGCAGCTTTGTTCTGACAGCCGAAGGCGCTCAGCGCGACAACTACCGTCAGAAGAATGGCAAATAATCTTTTCATAGTTACCTCAACTCATTGAATCTATGTTGATTTTAACACAAATCCGCCCTTTTATCAATCCCTCAAACCTAATTCGTCAATAATTACCAAAATACAGCAGGCTCTTCCATGATTTTTGAGGGCGAAAATCATTTATGTTCCATCGCTCCCTGATTCTCCGTTGTATCTTAGGCGCAAAAAAGCCGCACTCCCGATAGAATGCGGCTGTTGGTTTTTGTGATCGCATTATCCCCAGCGGTCGAAGAAGCGGACACCGGCGTAGGACAAAATGAAATTCTGGCTTTCGTGAAAAGAGCTTTGCACGAGATAGGGATTGTACATATACAAAACGCGGTGCTGCACGGCGTCATGGTTTTCATCGAAGATGTAGCGAACCGCCTGGCGGCACTCCTCGTTCGGCGCGATATCCACGCTGCCGTCGTAGTGGTTGCCGCTGATGACATCCGCGACCGAGGTGTAGCCCTCAAAGCACATGGCGTCCTTGACGCACTGCGCGATCAGCGCCGCACCGATAAAACCGCCTGTGCCAAACTCGCCCATGCAAATGCGCTCCGCGAGATTTCTGTCCTCATCGGTCAGCGTCACCTTGGCGCACGCATAGCTCACATCGGGATTGTCGATCGCGATCAAATAGCCCAGATCCCACTGCACCGAATAATCGGCGTTGCCGGCTGCGGCTGTGGCAAACGGAATATCCTGCAAGGCGTTTGTGGCACGCGGCTGGGTGGTGGTGCCGGCGGTAGCTCTGGTGGCTGCCGTTGTGCCGGCGGTGGTGCCTGCTGTGGTACCGGCGGTGCTCGCCTTGGTCTCCGGTGTGGAGGAGGTGACGGTGTTCTCCGCCATACCGCTGGTATCCTGTGTCAGCGCCTCGGAACCTCTCTCGCTGATTTCTTTATAACGCGGATTGATGTTGGAGGTCGAGGTCAGCTCCTGGCTGCTGTCTGCGGAAAGGATGTTGGCAGACACAATGGTGTGTATGCCGAGCACCACGGCTACCAGCGCTACACTCGCAACAACGATCAGCGTTTTTTTGTTTTTGATAAATTTAGAAAAGTTCATATAAAAAAATCTGTTAATAATTCCAAAAACCCATTATGTAGTACTGTCTTACTTTGTTATTATACCACATATTGTTTTGTCAATCAAGCCTTTGAACCATTCGTGCCAAATCTGACATTGTTTTGATACTTTTTTGTTACCTTTATTAAAGCACTGTTATATCTTTCGGTCTATTCGATTCTGCCCGACATTTTTCCGATTTGTTGCAGTTGACCTTCTCTTTGAAGTTGTCTGTCCTTAAATTTGCCTTCGGTTACTTTCATTTCCTGACATCTCCTAAAGTTCTGCCCTTCCCGTGACGTTTGCAACCGTCTCGGTACTATGGCTTCTGCTGACTTCTCGTCATTCGTTGTTACTACGGCTTCTTACTCTGTTTCCGCCGCTGACGAGACCTCCCCGAGTACCACACGTTTCTTTCCCTGCATATATCTGCCACATTTACTATGCACAGTTCCGTACAGCTATTGGGCTTCGGTCTGTTTTGCGACCTTACCCCCATACACAGCCTGATGTGATTTCTGTTCGTCAGACCACAGGTTTGCCTACACCTTCCTTCAGATTCCGCCTCACGGCGGACACCCTTGGTGTTCGGCTGTATCCTTCCCGCTGTCAGGCGGATTTGGGACTTTCACCCTTTAGAAACGTGCGCCGTCGGGCGCACAAATATACCCGGTTATAGATTGAATCTATAACCGGGTACGGCAAATAGTATTTAATTAATAAAGAACTGCGACCAGTAGAGAACACCACCGCTCTCTAAACAACCGATTCCTATTTTTCCGAATGACGCGGACAGAATATTCTCTCTGTGACCTTCCGAATTCATCCAGCCGTTCACTACCGCTTCGGGCGTGGGATACCCGCGAGCTATATTCTCGCCCACCGAACTATAGGAAACACCAAGCTCGCTTGCGGCGGTAAAGCACGGGCTGCCGTTTGGTCTGGTGTGGGAGAATGATTGAACGAGCTCCTTTGTACGCAGGTGTGCGACCTGAGTCGCTCCGCTGTCCTTTGCAAACGGAGAAAGTCCGTATTTCGCTCTTTCGGCGTTTACAAGCTGAAGCACCTGAGCTTCATACGCAGTATTAAACTCTGCTGAATCCGTTTGCGGCGGAACAGCGGGCTCTGTGGGGTTTACAACAGGCTCTTCGGTTGCCGCTTCGGTAGGAGCCTCAGTGGGAGCTTCCGTGGGAGCCTCGGTGGGTTCCTCCGGCTCGTCGCCGTAGTTGATGGTGAGAGTGAAGGTTGCGCCTTCCTTGGTGGAGAAGTCAAAGTTGCTCAGGTTGAGCTGCAGCTTAATGGTGCAGAGATCGTCAGTATCAAAGGTGATGTTGTCGCCGTTGTAAACCGCTGCGGTCTCAACGCCGCTGTCCTCGAACGCGCCGCCGAAGTTGTGTGTCCAAGCGCCGTCGATAGCGAAC
>ONGI01000066.1 GCA_900317315.1 uncultured Eubacteriales bacterium | reverse complement strand
GCCCACCTCCAACGTGATCGCAGTCAACCTCGAAAACGACAACGCGGTCATCTTCCGTCCCAGCGGCACCGAGCCGAAGATCAAGCTCTATGTGACCGCTGTCGGCAAGGACAAGGACGACGCCCTGGCAGTTTGCCAAAGCCTTGTAAAATCCGCTGAGAAGATTTTGGGATTATAACCGTTGCCACGGTGGGCAGCGCGGCTTACCGTTGCCACGGTGGGCAGCGCGGCTTACCGTTGCCACGGTGGGCAGTGCGGCTTTTGACAGTAAGCACGTTAGATAACCGTCATCAACGCCGCGTCAGAAAAGGATAGTTAATTTATTTGGCTGTTCACCGCAATTGTCATTTATTCAAAAGTAAAAATGGAGCCTGCTCGAATCGCAAAGGATCGGAGCAGGCTCCTGTTTTTTAATCACCGCATTTTTCACTTTTCCCCTACCGCACTTGCAAGCGCGTGAACTTTTTACCATACAACGCCCGTAGCGCATACTGAATCAAGCACCACGCTTTTTAATCCGTTTTTTCAATATCAACTTCAAACGCGTGAGAATTACTTTTCCTCACCATCAAACAAATGTGGCGCGAATCGGGTCAACCGTCATGCTTGCGGACCGGGTCAAGCGTCACGCTTTTCTGTTCATCTGCCGCAATATCAACTTCAAACGCGTGAACAAAACTATTCCGCACCGCCAAACGTCCGAAGCGCGGACTGCGCTCCGTCGCAACGGAAAAAACGGCTGACCGTGCACTGTCAGCCGTTTGATTCATTTTCAAAATAAACTGTACTTGGGACTCACCTCAAAAACTGGTTGATCATCCTATAAAAAACTCACCTTGTACATGGGATTGTCCTCCCTTACTTAGAATGGTGCCGTTTTAAAATCAAGTATTACATGGGACCTTCTCCGGTTTCGTAGGATAGCAGTTTAAAAATCTAACCTTCTCATGGGACTAATCCTCCTGTTCACTCGCTGTGGAAAGGATCCTGTATTTATTGAAAAGAAGAAATATTAAATTGTAAGAAGTCCGTTCATCCCAAACGCTCTTGCGTTCCGCCGAAACTATTCTTACCAAGGCGAAGAAACGAATATGTCAAAAGTGAAAGTCGTTTTGTATGTTCCCTGTCTCTCCGCACCGATTCAAAACTTAATCCAAACTAATTGATGTGTTTAAGAACACTGAAACTGATTAGCTGATTCGACTTAATAAGAACCGTTCCCCTTCTCCCAAAAGCTTTGGGATACTGCATTGGGTGGCAAGCTCCGAATGAAATCTTTGATTTGCCGGATTTGAAAAATCTTAACTTTCATCTTGGAGACCTCCTTGCTTTTCTTTATCTTTGTCTATATTATATCATATAAATAAACAATGTCAATACTTTTTATAAAAATATTTAAATTTTTATTTTTCAAAAACCCCTTGCTTTTTTATTTTTATTGTGCTATAATATATATTGTGAGAGTGCAAAAAGCTTCGACTATCTTGGTCGAAGCTTTTATTATTTTGTGCACCGGCGCCGGTGGGCGCTTCGGGCGGCTTTGGACAGCTCTCTTTAAAGATAACCATTGATAAACGCCGCGTCAGAAAAACAAGTAGTTCGAACGTCAGTAAATGAAATGTTTGAGATATAAAAGTCCCGCGTCTGAAAAGGAGTTCGGATCATCTGTCGCCTATTTCCTTACAAACGCGGGATTCAATTCTTTACTGTCAAAAATTTTTTCTGTCATATACAACCGCAGATCAAACCGCTCACCATACACGCCGCATTTGAAAAGGATCAAACGCCTGTTGCCGATTCCTTTTCAAACGCGGGAATACATTTTTCCAATAAACAAAACGCCGCCGGCGCAAAATGCCCACCGCGGCAGCGGTCGCGAAATGCCCACCGCGGCAGCGGTCGCGAAATGCCCACCGCAGCAGCGGTCGCGGAATGCACACCGCGACAGCGGTCGGCAGAAAGCCTCTCCGGGAAGGAAGGGCTTTCTGCCAAAGGAAGGAAATTTATGCTATGTCGCTCGTAGTTGATCGGTTGCTGTTCCGCAAGCAAAATCTGCGTTTATTTTTCTCTGCCGAGCAGATAATCGACTGATACCTCCAGAATATCCGCCAAGGCAACGAGCTCTACGTCGGTAACGAACCGTATCTGACCCTCCAGCTTGGACAAGCCGGACGCATTCATGTCAACGCCGTTTACCTGCAGCTGTGCCAGCAGCTCCTTTTGCTTCATGCCCTTTTGCTTCCTGACAAGCTCCACGCGATTGCCTACCAGATTTCTGTCTCCCAGTTCCTGCTTACGTAATCTCATTTTTACTCTCTCCATATCTTCTTTTTTGGAATTCTTTAAAAAAATTCCATAAAAAAATTCTAAAGAAAAATTCTTTATTAAAATTCTTCCAGAACATTATGGTGTTATTATAATACTATATTAGAAAAAAAGCAAGTGTTTTTTGTAAATAAATTTAAAAATTTGAAATTTTTTGCGAGATTTAATTACAAAATTGAATTATATAGTAATATTTACCAATTGGGAATCCAGATAATAGCATTATACTATATATTATCAATAGTTTTTTCATGCCTGTTGAAGCTTGTTGATTGTGTTGACAACCTTGGATTTTCTGTGGAAAGATGTTGATTATGTTAAAAGCAAGCGAAAATCAGCGAAAATTACTACAAAGTTTACAAAATAGTTACAGTCAAACAGCGCCAAAAAGGGCAAAAAAACGCACCGCCGAAGCGATGCGTTTTCCGATTTTTGGTATAGATCATCCCTCAAAGGTGCCGTTCTCGATTGCGGTGATCATGTCTACGCGCTTGTCGTGACGGTCGCCTTCCTCGGGCGTATGGAGGAAAATATCGGTAAATTTGACCGCCTGCTCCTCCGTGATGACCCTGCCGCCCATGCAAAGAATGTTGGCGTGGTTGTGGCGGCGCGTCATTTCGGCGCCGAACTCGTTGTTGACGACCGCAGCGCGAACGCCCTTGACCTTGTTTGCCGCCATGGAAATGCCGATGCCGGTGCCGCAGCAGAGAATACCCAGCTCGCAGCCGCCCTCGGTGACTGCCTTGGCTACCTTGTAGGCGTAGACGGGATAGTCCACGCTCGCCTCACTGTCGGTGCCGAAGTCGGTGTAGGCGATGTCGTTTTCGTCGAGATATTTTTTGATGGCGACCATAAGGTTGTAGCCGCCGTGATCGCAGCCGAGTGCTATCATGGTTGAACCCCCATTCTCTTATTCAGCTCCCTTTGCGCCTGCGGCAAACGGAGATAGACCGGCATCAGTTCTGCCGGCGTGCAGGTGTCCCCTGCTTTCAGCCGCTCAAACGCCGCCAGTGCAACGGAAGCCGCTGTTTGATTCACTTTGTTCATCGGCGCCAAACGGACGCATGCAGGCAGATCTGCCGCGCTTTTGAAGCTGATCGCCGCGCCGTCGCCGACAAAGACGACCCGTTCGGTGCAGCCTTGCAGCTCCTTTTGCAGCTCCGACAAGGCGATCGCCCTGTCGTCACACAGCCGCTCGATGCGGTTGCCCGTCACGCGGAACAGGGCGTTGTAGACCTGACCGCAGCGCGCATCCATCAGCGCACAGACGACGCCGTCGCAGCCGAGCATATTGTACGCCATGCTCTCCAAGGTGGAGACCGCCACACAGGGCAGGTCGTGCGCAAACGCCAAGCCCTTTGCCGCCGCTACGCCGATGCGCACGCCCGTAAAGGAGCCGGGACCCGCGTTGACGGCGACGGCGTCGATGTTGTCGAGCGGAACACCGGCGTTTTTGCAGAGCTGCTCTGCCATGGGCATGAGCGTCTGGCTGTGCGTCAGACCGGTGTTGATGAAAAATTCACCGATTATTTTGTCCTCCTCCGCCAAGCAGACCGAAGCCGCCTTTGCGGAGGTGTCCATTGCCAATACGGTCATAGTTCCGCTCCTTCTATTTGAAAAATACGCTGTTCATCGTGCGCGCCGCGCCGAATGGTGACGCGGATCGCATCGTCGGGCAAGGCGCCCTCGATGTTCTCGCTCCACTCAATGACGAGCACGCCGTTGTCGAGGTAGTCGAAAAAGCCGGTGGAGTAGAGATCGTCCCAGCTCTGCACGCGGTACATATCAAAATGATAGACCGGCACCGCGCCGTGGTATTCGTTCACCAGCGCAAAGGTCGGGCTGGACACGCCGTCGGTGACGCCCAAGCCGCGTGCCAAGCCGCGCGTAAAAGCGGTTTTGCCCATGCCCAGTCCGCCGAACAGCGCGATGACCTCGGCGCCGTGCAGCGTTTTGGCGAGACGTTCGCCGATTTGCTCGGTCTCCGCCGCGCTGTTGGATAGTAATTCTGTCATATCAAAACAGTCCTGTGATTTTTCCTTCGTTGTTGACGTCGATGTTGTGCGCAGCAGGCGCCTTGGGCAAGCCGGGCATGGTCATGATGTCGCCGGTGTAGACGACCGTGAAGCCTGCGCCGTTGGACAGCGAGACGTTGCGCACGGTGATCGTAAAGTCCTTGGGTGCGCCGAGCAGCGCCGGATCATCCGAGAGCGAATACTGCGTTTTGGCGATGCAGACGGGCAGCTTGTCGGCGCCGAGCTTCTGCACCTCGGCGATCGCTTTTTCGGCGGCGGTGGTGTAGTTGACCTTTGCCGCACCGTAGATCTGTGTGGCGATCGCTTCGATCTTCTCCTTGACGGTGAGGTCTATGTCATAGATCGGGCAAAAATCGGAGGGCTTCTCACAAGCCTCGACAACCTTCTGCGCCAGCTCCACGCCGCCGTCGCCGCCCTTGCCGAACACGTCGGAGAGCGCGAAATCGGCGCCGTTCTGCTTGCAGTAGTTTTCGATATAGGAAAGCTCCGCCTCGGTGTCGGTGCCAAAGCGGTTGATCGCCACGACGACCGGCACGCCGTATTTGCGCATGTTTTCAATGTGTACGCCGAGGTTGACAATGCCCTTTTGGAGCGCCTCAAGGTTCTCCTGCGAGACCTCCGCCTTGGGCACGCCGCCGTTGTATTTCAGGGCGCGGCAGGTGGCGACCAGCACGATGGCGGAAGGACGCAGACCGGCAAAGCGGCACTTGATGTCGAGGAATTTTTCCGCTCCCAGATCGGAGCCGAAGCCTGCCTCGGTGATGCAGTAGTCAGCCAGCTTGAGCGCTAACTTGGTGGCGCGCACACTGTTGCAGCCGTGGGCGATATTGGCAAAGGGACCGCCGTGCATGATCGCAGGGGTGCCCTCGAGCGTCTGCACCAGATTGGGCTTGATGGCGTCCTTGAGCAGCGCGGTCATGGCGCCGTCCGCCTGCAGATCCTTGGCGTAGACCGGCTCGCCGGCGTAATTGTAGGCGACGAGGATGTTGCCCAAGCGGCGCTTCAGATCGTCGATGTCGGCAGCCAGGCAGAGGATCGCCATGACCTCGGACGCGACGGTGATGATAAAGTGATCCTCACGCGGTACGCCGTTGACCTTGCCGCCCAAGCCGATGACGATATTGCGCAGCGCGCGGTCGTTCATATCCAGACAGCGCTTGATGAGAATGCGGCGCTGGTCGATGCCGAGTGCGTTGCCCTGCTGGATATGGTTGTCGAGCATGGCGCAGCAAAGGTTGTTGGCGGATGTGATGGCGTGCATGTCGCCGGTAAAGTGGAGGTTGATGTCCTCCATCGGGAGCACCTGTGCATAGCCGCCGCCGGCTGCGCCGCCCTTGATACCGAACACGGGACCGAGAGACGGTTCGCGCAGCGCGATGATCGCTTTTTTGCCGATTTTTGCCATTGCCTGTCCCAGTCCGGCGGTGGTGGTGGTTTTGCCCTCGCCAGCCGGTGTGGGATTGATTGCCGTAACCAGGATCAGCTTGCCGTCGGGATTGGCCTGAACGCGCGCGCTCAGCTCGTCGGAAAGCTTTGCCTTATACTTGCCGTAGAATTCCAGCTCGTCCTCGGTGATGCCGATTTGAGCCGCGACCTCCTTGATCGGAAGCAGGTTTGCCTGTTGTGCAATTTCAATATCTGATAACAATGTGTGCACCTCCGCAGTTTCTTTATAGATTACCTTTTATTATAACAAAGGTTGGACGCGGTATTATTCTATTTTCAAAAAATAACTTGATATTATCCGCCGAATTTACTATAATAGAAGCAGACACATACAAATTAAATCCGACGAGGCGTTAAGATTGACTAAGATTTCTGACTTTTTTCGAAAAACCGACGTGGTGCTCTGGCTGCTGACGATAGCGGCGGTGGTGTACAGCATGCTGCTGATCTCGAGCATGCAGCGCGCCGACACCTACAACTACGTCCGTCCGCAGCTCGCCGCGATCGTGGTGGGCATGGCGGCTGCGATCCTCATCTCATTTGCCGACTACCGTTTTTTGATACGGCGGTGGTACATTGCGCTGCTGGTGGGCATCGCGATGATCATTTTGGTATTCATTATCGGTATCCGCGTCGAGGGCACCGACGATACGGCGTGGATCGCGCTGCCGGGCGGTCTGTCGTTTCAGCCCTCCGAATTCATCAAGCTGTGCTTTATCATCACTTTTGCCAAGCATCTCTGCTATCTCACCGAACAAAAGCTGCTCGAAAGCGCGTTCGGCGTGATGACGCTGGCGGCGCATGCGGTGGTGCCGATCGTGATGATCCATGTTCAGGGCGACGACGGAACTGCGCTGATCTTCGGCATGATATTTTTGGCGATGTCCTATATCGCCGGTGTGCAGCTGCGCTACTTTTTGATCTTGGGCGGTCTGCTGCTGGCAGGCATTCCCGTTATCTGGCATTTTTATATGAACGAGGAGCACCGCAACCGCATTCGGGCGCTCTTTGATTTGGACGGCAACGCCATGACAAACTACGGCTGGCAGCAGTATCAGGGCAAGGTATCCATCGCCGGAGGCGAGCTGACCGGCAGCGGACTCTATCACGGGCCGCGCGTGGAATACGCGATCGTGCCGGAGCAGGAGAACGACTTTATTCTGGCGGTCGCCGGAGAAGAAACCGGCTTTATCGGCTGCCTGCTGCTTATCCTCCTGCTGTTTGGGATCATGATCAAGATGCTGATAAACGCCTCCAACGCCACCGAAGCCGGCGGCAAGCTGCTCTGTGCCGGTGTGTTTGCGTCCTTTGCGTCGCAGACGATCATCAATATCGGCATGGTGCTCGGATTCTTTCCGGTCATCGGCATCACGCTGCCGCTGTTCAGCGCAGGCGGCACCTCCGTGATGACGACGCTGATGGGCATCGGCATGGTGCAGAGCGTGCGCGGTCACACGCTCGACGATATGGAGACCGCCAAGATACGCCGCGGCAGCCAGAGCCGTTTCAGGATGTAGCAGCGTGTCGCCGACCGCTGCCGCGGTGGGCAATCCGCCTTTTAAAAGCTTTTATTGTAAGGAGAGCTTCATAAACGGCGGGGTCAGAACAACGGAATGACAAGTATGATGTAATCGAGTAGGGCGGAATTTCTCCGCCCTCTCACACCACCGTACGTGCCGTTCGGCATACGGCGGTTCAATTTAATTTCAAAGTATGCTGATTAAGATA
>ONGI01000065.1 GCA_900317315.1 uncultured Eubacteriales bacterium | reverse complement strand
GGCGCTTTTGAGGGTCTGCTCCGCTTCCTTGTCGATCTCGCACCAGCGTTCAAACTGGCTGGCGTTGATCTTGGCATTGCAGGTGGTGCCGGTGCCGCCAAAGCGCTCCTGCTGGATCTTGCGCGCCTTGTCCACGCGCTTTTTGATGGCGGCGGAGGGCTCGGACTGTTCCTTGGTGCGCAGCTCCTCAAATTCCACCGGCGGCACCTCCACATGGATGTCAAAGCGGTCGAGCAGGGGTCCCGAAACGCGGCTGAGGTAGCGCTTGATTTTCTGCTCCGAGCAGGTGCAGTGGTGCTTGGGGTCGCCAAAGTAGCCGCACGGACAGGGGTTCATGGCGGCGACCACCATGATCGAGCAGGGATAGGTGCAGTTTTGACCCGACCGCGAGATGGTGATGGTGCCGTCCTCGATCGGCTGACGCAGCACCTCCAGCGCGGTGCGCGAAAATTCGGGCAGCTCGTCCAAAAACAGCACGCCGTGATGTGCCAGCGAGACCTCGCCCGGGCGAATGGTGCCGGCGGTGCCGCCGCCGCCCAAGCCGACAGCCGTTACCGTGTGGTGCGGCTTGCGGAACGGGCGCGTTTCGATGAGTCCCTCGCCGTTCAGCGTGCCGGAGATGGAGTGGATCTTGGTGGTCTCGATCATTTCTTCAAAGGTCATGTCGGGCAAGATCGAGGGCAGCCGCTTGGCGAGCATGCTCTTGCCGGAGCCGGGAGGACCTATCAGCAGAATGTTGTGACCGCCTGCCGCCGCGATCTCCATGGCGCGCTTGGCTTCCGTCTGTCCCTTCACCTGTGCAAAGTCCGGTATCATTTGACTCAATGAAATATTGTTGTTTTTTGTCGGAACGGCAGGCGCGATCTTTTCGTCGCCGTCGAGGAAGGTCTTGAGCTGATGGATGCTCTTGACGGGGTACACCTCAATGCCCTCCACCACCGCCGCCTCGTGTGCGTTCGCGTAGGGGACAAAGATTTTTTTCACGCCTGTTTCACGCGCTGTGATGACCATGGGCAGCACGCCGTTGACGCCGCGCAGGTTGCCGCTGAGCGAGAGCTCGCCGATAAAGGCGCAGTCGCGCAGATCCGCCTTGATATAGCCGGCAAGCCGCATCAGATTGACCGTAATGGGCAGATCGTAGATGGGACCCTCCTTTTTGATGTCGGCAGGCGCAAGGTTGAAGATAAAGTGCGCCGAGGGCAGCTTGTAGCCGCAGTTGGACAGCGCCGAGCGCACGCGGTCGCGGCTCTCCTTGACGGCGGCGTCGGGCAGTCCCACCAGATCAAAGCCGGGCAGTCCCACGCGCGAGGCGCCCTCCACCTCAACGCGGTAGCCGTCGATTCCGTTGATGCCGAAGCTTGTACAGGTTACAACCATAAATAATCACCACATTTTTCATATTTATTTCATTATAACACGCGTCAGAACAAAAAACAATACATATAGTGCTGATTCCCGCTGCGCAGTTAGACGAATTGCCCAAATTATGGTGCTGCAAATATGCAATCTTACAGAATTGTCTGTGCGACTTGACTTTTGTGAAAAAATATGATAAAATCTTGTTACAGAATATCATAGGTAGCGGGGGTACAAGATGGCACATACTAAAGGTTTGTATTCAACCCTTTCAGATGATGTTCTTGCCGAATTTTCTAAAAACGGCGACGACAATGCCTTTAATGAGCTGGCTATTAGGTATCTGAACAAAATCAGATTTATCGCGCGCAAATACTCGGCTCAAGGCTACGAGCAGAACGATTTCGTTCAAGAGGGATTGATGGCTCTTCTTTACGCCTGCAAAACATATGACGCGCACGGGGGTAGTTCGTTTGGGAACTTTGTTTCACTGATAGTGGAACGCAGGTTTATCTCTATTTTCAGAAGCTCGCAGTCCAAAAAAGCGGTACCTGATGCCATGCTTGTCCGCATAGACGGGATCGGCGAGGAGCTGACAGATTATGTTGCTACTCCCGAGGAACAGCTCGTCTATAAAGAACAGCTCGGTCAGGTTCTGAAAAGGCTACACGCTTTATTGTCGGCAAGGGAATACGAGGTATTGATGCTTTTTGCCTCGGGACTCAGCTACAGCAAAATCTCACAGCAGCTCAACATTTCCGAAAAGTCCGTTGACAACGCTTTGCAAAGGGCGCGCAGAAAAGTCGGTGCCAATGATATGTCCTGAACAGAATGCTGCGCAGTTTTATGAGGGACAAATTTTTTCCCAAAGTGAGGTAGATGTCCATGTATGAAGACAAAACACTAATCTGCAAAGATTGTGGTAAGGAGTTTGTTTTCACTGCCGGCGAGCAGGAATTCTACGCTGAAAAGGGCTTTGAGAACGAGCCCCAGCGCTGTAAAGAATGCAGACAGGCGCGCAAAAACGCCGTCAAAGCGAGCAGAGAATACTACGAAACCACCTGTGCGGAGTGCGGCGGTCCTGCGAAAATTCCTTTCAGACCGATGGAAGGCAAGAGTTATTATTGCAGTGAATGCTTTGCAAGAAGAAAAGAAGCCGAAGAACAGTAAGCTTCCTGCGTTTAATTGAATAATTAATCACAGAGCGGTGAGGAATGTGTGTTCCTCACCGCTTTTTTCTTTTAATAAGGAAACGGGCTGACCGCCCATTTTGAAAGAGATTTACTGTTTTATTTACAGACCTTTTTCAGCCCCGCCGTTGATGAACTTATCCGAACCAACTAACCTTTCAATAGGCGGATTGGGTGCAGCGTCACGCTGCAGCCGTTGCAGACCCTTACCGATCGTACCGCGCTGTCAAAAGACGGACTGGATGCAGCGTCACGTTTAAAGGTCAAAGAAAGTTAAATTTTTTTGATTTTTTAGGATTCGGGAGTATTTGAGAGGATTCGGGAGAAAATAAAAGGAAAGGTCAAATTGATTGACTTTATTTGACTTTGACTTTTCCTGACCTTTTGGTTATACTGTTATCAAAGCCCGAAAGGGTGAAGAAAGAAGGCAGCAAAATGAGAATGAGTGATTTAGTGGCACAGGTCATCCTGGAGATGCTTGAAAAGCAGGACGGCAGCGCCGAGATACAGCGCAACGAGCTGGCAGGCAGCCTCGGCTGTGTGCCGAGTCAGATCAACTATGTGATCACCTCGCGCTTTACGCCCGAGCAGGGATACATTGTCGAGAGCCGGCGCGGCGGCGGCGGTTATATCCGTATCAGCCGCGTCAAAATGGACAAGGGCACCGCGCTGATGCACATCATCAATTCCGTGGGCGATTCGCTCGACAAGGCGACTGCGGAGGTCATGCTGCGCAACATGCTGCAGCGCAGTATGCTGCAAATAGAGACCGCCAAGGCGATCGCGGCGGCACTGTCCGACCGCACGCTCAAAAAGGTGGAGCAGGAAAAGCGCGACGCAGTGCGTGCCGATTTGTTCAAAAACATGTTGTTAACACTGAACAGTTAGGTATATGGATCAGAGAGGTGACAGGTTATGAAATGTCAAAAATGCGGCGCCAATAACGCCAACACACACGTAAAAACTATTATCAACGGCGAGTTCAAGGAGTACGACCTGTGCAGCGAGTGCGCACACAAGCTCGGCTACACCAATGTGTTCGCCGACATGGACAACGATTTTTCCAGTCTGCTGGGCAGCTTCTTCACCAACGTGCTGCCTGCCAGAACGCAGGCGACGCGCTGCGAATTCTGCGGCAGCACCTATGCCGAGATCGCCAAAACCGGACAGGTCGGCTGCGCGCACTGCTATGAGCTGTTCGCTGACCAGCTGTATCCGTCCATTCGCAGGATCCACGGCAACACCACCCACTGCGGCAAAAACAGCGGCAGACAGGCGGCACAGGCGCAAAAGCCTGCCGAGATGACCAAGGAGCAGCAAATCGCGGAGCTGAAAAAGCAGCTTGACGCGGCAGTGCAGGAACAGGATTTTGAGCGCGCTGCGGAGCTGCGTGACAAAATCAAGGAAATGGAGGGTTAACCGTGAGCAATGTTGTGATTTCGACCAGAGTCCGTCTGGCGAGAAATTTAAAGAATTATCCCTTCCCCTGCAAGCTCAGTCAACAGGGCAGGGAGGAGGTCATCGAAAAGGTGCGCGACGCGGTGAAAAACGGCAACAGCGTGCTGGCGGACGACTTCTCCTACATCAAAATGAGCGAGCTTGACCCGCGGCAGAGCGTCTCTCTGGTAGAAAAACGTCTGGTCAGTCCTGAGTTTGTCAGCGATACCGCCGGCAGAGCGCTTTTGCTGAGCAGCGACGAAAGACTATCCATCATGCTCAATGAGGAGGATCATATCCGCTTGCAGGTCATCACGCCGGGCTTGTCGCTCGAGCAGGCGTATGACACCGCCGATAAGCTCGACACCCTGCTCGACGAACGCCTTGACTTCGCCTTTGACGAAAAGCTCGGCTATCTGACGCAGTGTCCGACCAACCTCGGCACCGGCATGCGCGCTTCGGTCATGCTGCACCTGCCCGCGCTCGAAAAGAGCAACGCTATCAGCCGTATCGCCGGCAACCTGTCCAAGCTCGGACTCACCATGCGCGGCGCACACGGCGAAGGCACCGAGCCGCAGGGAGCGCTCTATCAGCTCTCCAATCAGGTCACACTCGGCATCTCCGAAAAGGCGGCGATCGAAAATCTGAAAAACATCACCGCACAGCTCGCGGCACAGGAGGAGCAGGCACGCGAACGCCTGTGCAAGAGCGTTGACGTGCAGGACACCATCGCAAGGAGCCTCGGCATTCTCAAATACGCCGTCGTGATCGCACACGAAGAAGCGCTTCGTCTGTTGTCCAATGTCCGGCTGGGCATCGTGTCGGGACAGATAAAGAATATCGGCGTCGATTGTATCGACAAGCTGATGATCGACGTGGAGCCGGCGACGCTCTCCGTCAACGCAGGCAAAAGCCTGTCGCCGCGCGAGAGAGACACGGAACGCGCCAAGCTGATCAAATCGAGATTAGCATAATATAGATAATATAGTAAGGTATATGAAACAGATCAAACCAAGGAGGGATTCGTATGTTCCAATTCCAAGGATTCACCGAAAAAGCCAATAAGGCACTCAACCTCGCCGTGCAGTCGGCGGAGCAGTTCGGCCACAGCTATGTGGGCACCGAGCATGTGCTGCTCGGACTCTTGCAGGAGGGCAGCGGCGTGGCATATGCAGCGCTGACAAGCTGCGGCGTCACGGCCGACAGTATTTCCCAAAGGATCCAGGCGAACGAGATCGGCGGCGCACCGACGCATTTGACCGCCGATGCATTCACACCGCGCACCAAGCGTGTGTTGCGTTCGGCAGTGGCGGTCGCGGCGCGTGTCGGCAGCAGCTATGTGGGTACCGAGCATTTGCTCATCGCGCTGGTCAGCGACAGCGACAGCTACGCCGTCGGCTTCCTCAATGAAGCAGGCGTGAGCATGCAGGCACTGGTGCAGGCGATACAGAACCGTCTCGGCGGCAAGAGCAACCCGAACGGCGGCTTCCAAAACGGCGGCTTCCAAAACGGCGGTTATCCGAACGAGGGCTTTGACCCGAACGGCAATCCGCAGGAGGGCGGCTCTGCGCTCGACAAATTTGGCAGAGACCTCACCAAGGCAGCCAAAAACGGCGAGATCGACCCGGTTATCGGCAGAGAAAAAGAAATCGAGCGCGTGATCCAGATACTCTCGCGCCGTACCAAAAACAATCCCGTGCTCATCGGCGAGCCGGGCGTCGGCAAAACGGCGGTCGCCGAGGGACTGGCGCTCGAGATCTCCAAGGGCAACGTCCCCGAGATCCTGCGCGACAAGCGCGTCGTCAGCCTTGACCTCACCGGCATGGTGGCAGGCGCCAAATACCGCGGCGATTTTGAGGAACGCATCAAGGCGGCGATCGACGAGGTGAAAAGCTCCGGCAACACCATCCTGTTCATCGACGAGCTGCACACCATCATCGGCGCCGGCGCGGCAGAGGGCAGCGCAGACGCGGCAAATATCCTCAAGCCCTCGCTGGCACGCGGTGATTTTCAGGTCATCGGCGCAACCACGCTGAACGAATACAGAAAATATATCGAAAAGGACGCGGCTCTTGAGCGCCGTTTCCAGCCTGTCAAGGTAGGCGAACCCACGCAGGAGCAGGCGGTTGAGATCCTAAAGGGCTTGCGCGACAGCTACGAAGCGCATCATAAGGTCAAAATCACCGACGAAGCCATCGAAGCGGCTGTCAAGCTCTCCTCTCGTTACATCGCCGACCGCTACCTGCCCGACAAGGCGATCGACCTGATCGACGAGGGCGCCTCCAAGGTGCGGCTTGCCGCCATGACCTCACCCGACAACGTGAAGGATTTGGAGGACAAGGTGAAGAACCTTGAAAACGAGAAGGCAAGCGCTGTCAACGAGCAGGACTTTGAGCGTGCCGCCAAGCTGCGCGACGAGCAAAAGCGCGTGCAGGCAGAGCTGGACGAGGCAAAAAAGAGCTGGCAGGAGCGCCGTGAGGACAAATGCGGCGAGGTGGACGCGGAGATCATCGCCAAAATCGTCTCCGACTGGACAGGGATCCCTGTTGTGCAGCTCACCAAGGAGGAGAGCGACCGTCTGCTCCACATGGAGGAGGTTCTCCACGAGCGCGTCGTCGGTCAAAACGAGGCAGTGACCGCTGTTGCCAAGGCGATCCGCCGCGGCAGAGTCGGACTCAAGGACCCCAAGCGTCCGGTAGGCTCCTTCATCTTCCTTGGTCCGACCGGCGTCGGAAAAACCGAGCTGTGCAAGGCGCTGGCGCAGGCGATGTTCGGCGACGAAAACGCCATGCTCCGTCTCGATATGTCCGAGTACATGGAAAAGCACACGGTTTCCAAGCTCATCGGCTCACCACCCGGCTACGTCGGCTTTGACGAGGGCGGTCAGCTCACCGAAAAGGTGCGCCGCAAGCCCTATTCGGTGGTGCTCTTTGACGAGATCGAGAAGGCGCATCCCGACGTGTTCAACATGCTGCTCCAGATTTTGGAGGACGGCAGACTGACCGACAGCCAGGGACGAACCGTCGATTTCAAAAACACCGTCATCATCATGACCTCCAATGTCGGCGCACGCATGATCACCGACAAGCAAAAGTCGCTGGGCTTCGCGCAGGAGGAAAAGGCGCAGAAGCAGGAGGACATCCGCTCCCTTGTCATGGGCGAGCTGAAAAAGGTGTTCCGTCCCGAGTTCCTCAACCGCGTGGACGACATCATCGTGTTCAACAAGCTCACGCAGGACGAGATCAAGCAGATCGCCGGCAAAATGCTCGAGACCCTCTCCAAGCGTCTTGCCGCCATGGACATCACCATCACCTTTACCGACGCGGCGATCACCGCCATCGCCGACAAGGGCTTTGACGACAGCTACGGCGCCCGTCCGCTGCGCAGAGCCATTCAGAGCGAGATCGAGGACGTCCTGTCCGAGAAGCTGCTCGACGGCGAGATCAAGGCGAACAGCGCGGTCACCTGTGATTATCAGGACGGAAAATTCGTGTTCGATGCATAATGCGTAATGCGTAATAAAAGGCTATCTCAGAAGTGGGATAGCCTTTTTCACAATATAGGAAATCGCATCGTTTTGACCCCGCCGTTGATGAAGCTTTCCTTATGGGAAAACGTTTCAAAAGGCGGATTTGGGTGCAGCGTCACGCTGCTTTGGTCTTGATTTTTTCTATGGAATAGGTTATAATATAAGTACAAAAACCTGTTCAAATAATTGTACAAAGGAGGGCGCATATGTTAGCGGTCAA